>JANXWJ010000074.1 GCA_025351185.1 Candidatus Nanopelagicales bacterium | reverse complement strand
CGGCCGGCGATGACGCAGGGCAGCCGGCCACACGAGGAGGAGCACGAGGATGACACCGGGACCGAGCACGAGCCCGACGTAGCTGGCCCATCGCATGACGCCGAGCAGGAAGCCGGCCAGGTCGTTGCGTGCCAGAACTGGGACATCGACCACCGGGCTCGGCGCGACGACGGAGAAGATGAACGACCCCGTCACCGGGTGAGTGTCCTCCGACGTCACCACCCACTCAACCGTGTAAGTCCCTGCCACCAGGGGACTCCCCGGGTCCACAGAAATCTCCCGCGCGTCAGCTGAGGTCACGGTCACGGCGCCGGTCTCCAGCTGACCACCACGATCGTCGAAGACGTGCACGGTGCTGCCATCGCGATCGATGGGGTCGTCGAAGGTCAGTCGGATCTGGTTCGGCGGCTCGGCGAGCACCGAGCCCGCAGCGGGATGGCTCGACTCGAGCTGGGCGTGCGCGGAGGCTGGGGACACCGTCAGCGCCAGGAAGACCAGCGACACGGCGGCGACCAGCAGAGGGCGGGCCCGGCGTCGTCCCGCGATCGCAGAGGAGATGCTCGACATACCGCGAGGCTAGGACTGCTCGAGCAGCGGGCGGCACCCCTCTTCGGCCGGAGTCTCACTGGCCCTAGGTTTTCCAAAGGTGACGGTCGCAGGCTCCGGGTATGCCCGCTACATCCGGCCGGCCACGCCGAACCCTTCTCCCCATGGCCGCAGCAGTTATCGTGGTTGCCGCAGCGCTCCTCGGCGGATGGCGCGCGGCCGCACTGCGGACCGCTGCACCCGACGCGTCCACGGTGGTCGTCGGGGACACCTCCTACCGCGTCATGCAGGCGGAGCAGGTCACCGGCCTCAGCGACAACGACCTGTCCGGTATGGCCCACGGGATCCAGGGTCTCGTCACGTCGGGGAAGACCCTTGTGACCGTGTCACTCGTGGTGTCCGCGGGAGACGCGTCATCGACGTTCGACCCGTCGACCCTTCAGGTGTTCGAAGTTGGTTCGTCCCAGCCGATCCTGCCCGCCGGCGGAACTCTCGCAGCCGGCACGCTCCACGCCCACGCCAGCGTCGAGGGCGCACTGTCGTTCGTCGTCCCACGCGACGGATCCCGTCTGGTCCTGCGCGCTCCGGGCCAGTCCCACAGCGTTCCCCTGCTGCAGGTGGACGTCTCCGCACCCGACAGCGGGTCCCACGGCCACGGCGACGATCCATCGTCACCGTCGATCGTGGCCCCGATGCCGGACCAACCAGAGGTCGGCGCATCACGATGAGACAGCGACGGCGGGTCACCAACGGTTTCCACCTTCCCATGGGCGACGTGGTTGTCGCTGTCCTGCTCGGTCTCGTCGGGTCGCTCTGGTTGGCCTGGCTCGAGTCCGGTCCGGCCAGCGCCGCGGAAGTAGTGCGGGTGGCCGCCTCGATCGCGGTTCTCGCTCTACCGGCTGTCGTGCTCGCCGTACCCGTCGCCTTCATGGTGCTCGACGACTCCTCGACCCGTCCGCGTCGCGGGGTCGCCTACGCCGCCTTCACCGCGGCTCCGGTGGCAGCCGTGTCCCTGGCAGTCGCCAACTCCCTGCGCATCGTCGTGTTCGACCAGGCCGCGGCTCGCACCCTTCCAGCCGTCACTCTCGTGAGCGATGGGTTCGTCCTGCTCGCCCTTCTCGTGCCGCTGGCCGTCGCCTGCTACGCCGTGCCGCGCATTCGGATCCGCGTCCTGTCTCGTCCGGTGCTGATCACCTCGGTCGCCGTGCTGGCAGTCGTCGCGCCCTTGAGCCAGCTGTCATCGGTGCCGGCTAGCGCAGCCCCGGCACCGTCTGGTGCCGCGACCGCCTGCCTGGCCGGCGTGGGGGTGACCATGACGTTCGACGTCACCGCCCTCGACGTCGACATCCCCGTGAACCGGTTCGGGGACCATGACCCGCTGGGCAAGATGTACGCCCTCACGAGCAGGCTCCCGGCTATCGCGGCAGAACAGGCCTCTCAGCAGGTGACCGTGGGTTTGCGCGACGATGCGATCCAGCCGCTGGTGATCCGCGCGAACGAGGGCGACTGCATCGAGATCCGCTACACCAACACGGCGAGCGGCGGTGACTTCGGGCTCCACATCGACGGGCTCGAGTTCGGCACCGACTCCTCCGGTGACGCCATCGGCGCGAACGCTCCGTCCGGCGCCGCCCCCGGCAGCACCACAACCTACCGGTTCGCCGTCCCGGTCGACCCGACGATCGACGGCGGCCACTACATCCACCCCGGCCCCGGATACCGCGCCGCTGTCGACCATGGGCTGTTCGGTGCGCTCATAGTCGAGCCCCTCGGATCCACCTACTGGAATGCCAGCACCACCGGCACACCATTGACGTCCGGCTGGGAAGCGGTGATCAAGCCGGCCGGCCCGGGTGTCACCTGCGTGCCGTGGAGCAAGCCCGCCACCTGCGCCTTCCGCGAGGCCGCGTTGCTGCATCACGAGATCGGCAACGACAACGAGTCGCTCAAGGACAAGTCCGGCATCGACATCCCGCTGCAGGACGCTACGACGGGGAGCTATCGCCCCGGCGGGTTCGCACTGAACTACCGGTCCGAGCCGTTCCGCAACCGGCTGCTGGCGTTCCCCCTGGAGAAGTCGCACGCCTACAGCTCCTATACGTTCGGCGAGCCGGCGACCCCCATCGTGCGCGGCTATCTGGCCGACCCCACGATCCTGCGCATCATGCATGTCGGTGCCGAGAAGTTTCACGTGTTCCACCTCCACGGAGGTGGTGACCGGTGGCGCTTCAACCCGGTCACGGACACGACTGCCGACTACTCCGCGACCGGTCTGGAGAAGGATCCGCCGGTCGTGCTCTCACCGTCGCAGCGCCTCGACTCCCAGTCCCTCGGCCCGGGTGAGTCGTTCAACCTCGAGATCGAAGGCGGAGCGGGCGGCGTGCAGCAGTCCTCCGGCGACTTCCTCTTCCACTGTCACATCGCCAAGCACTACACCTCAGGGATGTGGGGCATCTGGCGTGTCTACAGCACCCTGCAGCCCGACTTCGTCGCGCTCGCGGATCGGGTCGCACCGCCCAAGGCTGTCGAGTCGAGCGCCCTGATCGGGAAGACCATCAACGGAGTGAAGCTCACCGCGTCGAACCTCGATGCGTGGATCCGTCCGCAGCTTCCGGCGCAAGGAGTCCCGCACAGCGGCCAGGACCCCACCGTGTGGGACTGGAAGGTCGCGGGAACGACGGCGAAGCCGCGCTATCTCGGCGCACCGGCGGATCCGACAGTCTTCGCCGACTCTCCCGGTGGCCTGTCCGGGCAACCGAACCTGCTCGCCGTCGACAGCGGGCATCTCGTCGGCACCCGCCCCGCCATCTTGTTCAACCCCGTCAACGGCCGACCGGCCTACCCGATGTTCCGCCCGCACATCGGCCAACGCCCACCGTTCACCGGCAATGGGCACACCGGGGCTCCATGGCTGGGCGCCAACGCGTCCCAGACAGCGACCACCACGGCGGACCCGTACGCCGCGCGGAAGGACGGGCTCTGCCCTGCCAACCGCACGCTGCGAACCTTCAACATCGTGGCGATCGGCAAGGCGATCCAGCGCACCCCCACCTTCACCGACCCGGACGGCAAGGTGTTCGTGCTCGCGCACGACAAGGCTGCGACCTATGCCGACCCGACGAAGGGGACTCCCCTCGCGATCCGCGCCAACCAGGGCGACTGCATCGGGATCACTCTCACGAACGAGATCCCGGACGCGTCGGCATTCGACGGTTTCAGCAAGACCAGCATGCACATCCACCACGTGCAGTTCGACGTCCAGGGCTCCGACGGCGTCAGTGTCGGCTATGCCTACGAGCACTCGGTGCGCCCCTACCAGTTCACCGATCCCACCCTCGTGCTCGCAGCGGCCCAGGGCTCCACGAGCCTGCAGCTCAGCGATGTCACGAAGTTCGTGGGCAAGGACGCCAACGGACATGCGACCCAGCCCTTCATCGCCGTCGGCGAAGGACTCGAGTCGATCGACATCCATCAGATCAAGTCCATCAACACCGTCACCAGGACAGTGACCCTCGTGACCCCGCTCGAGAAGGACCACGCGGCAGCGGAGTTCGCCGGGTCTGAGTTCATCCAGTACCGGTGGTATCCCGATGTCCTGCTCGACAACGTCTTCTGGCACGACCACGTCGACGGGATCCACGGCTGGGGTCACGGCCTGGTAGGGCAGCTCATCGTGGAGCCCGCAGGCTCGACCTACCACGACCCCACCACGGGCGCCGAGGTCGACTCGGGGACGCTGGTCGACATCCACACGACGACTGCCCTGTCGCCGGGGCTGGTCAACGGCAGCTTCCGTGAGCTCGCGCTCTGGACCCTCGACGACAACGACAAGGGCGACTACTCCACCCTCAACCTCAAGGCGAATCCGCTGGTCGACCGGCCGGACAAGGCCAACCAGTTCAGCTCCTACAAGTACGGCGACCCCGTGACACCCCTGCCACGGCTGTATGCCAACGACCCGCTGGTCATCCGGACGATCAACGTCTCGCCGAGCATCGACACCCTGCACCTGCAGGGCGGACGGACCGAGCTCGAACCGCGATACCCCGTGACGTACGGGACCGGGTCAGAAGTCTACGGACCTTCGATCGTGGACACCGTGCACTATGGCGTGAGCGAGAAATTCACCCTGATCTTCAACGGCTCCCGTTCGGACATGTCGATGCGGCCCGGCGACTATCTCTATGCCAACGGTGACGAGCGCCGCACCCAGGACGGAGCCTGGGGCATCGTCCGCATCCTGCCGGGCATGGTGCCAGGGCTTCAGCCGCTGCCGGGAGTGTCGACGCCGGCGACGGACTACGTGGTTCCCTCGCAGACCGGCAACGCACCGCCGGCGGCGTCCTCGCCGGGCAACCCGTGCCCCGCTGGAGCACCTGCCCGAAGCTTCGACATCAGTGCGATGGACAAGTCGCAGACGTTGTCGGGTGGTCACACCGTGTTCGTGCCGAGCAGCGACGTGATCAGTGTCAAGAACGGGCTGATCAAGCCGGCTCCTCTTGTCCTGCACGTCGTGGCCGGTGAGTGTGTGAGCGTCAACGTGACCAACCTCCTCACCGCTCCGGTCGGCTTCTCGATCGGCAAGCTCGACCGTGCCGAGGGCTCGGGCGGTGTGAACGTCGGCTTCGCGCCCGACCAGAACGTCGCACCGGCCGCGACGCGGCAGTACGTCTACTACGTGCCTACCGACCGGCTCGGCGTCGCCACCATCGCGGACCTCGCGGGCAACGGCTCCACCCTCAAGCAGGGCCTGTATGGCGCAGTGGTCGTCGCGCCGTCGTCACAGGTGGCTGGGGAGGTGACGTCGTTCAGCAACGTGATCACGGGTCGGGAGCAGAACATCGGTGCCCAGGTGCTGGTGCATGTGCCAGGCGCGGCTGTGCCTGACTATCGCGACTTCACCGTGACGCTGGCGGACGACGACCCGACGATGGGGCAGGACTTCATGCCCTACCCGACGTCGGCTCGGGCCGGTCGGTCGGTCCTCAACTATGAGGCTGCTCCGGCCGGTGACGGGCCGCTGTCGTTCCAGAACCCGGGATCTGTCCCGTGGCTCACGGCCTATGCCGGTGACCCGGTCCAGGTGCACGTGCTCGGGACGCCGGGGAGCGAGAACGCGCACGCGTTCAGCCTCGGCGGGCTCGGCTGGCCGGAAGACCCGTTCATCGCAGGCTCCAACACCATCACCACCGATGGCGTCGGCCCGTGGGAGAGCGTCACTGCGCAGATCGTCGGCGGCGCCGGCGGACGTGCCGCAGCACCCGGTGACTACTTCTACGGCGATGCCCGCCGACCCTTCACCCAGGTGGGGATGTGGGGTCTGCAGCGAGTGCTGCCGGTGCCGACGACCAGCTGCCCGATCCGCCTCGTGGACGGCAGCACCTGCTGAGCGGTCGTGGTGCCGTCCCGCCCGGCGCACGATCAGACTGGCGGCCGCGTGACGCGGCCGTCAGTCTGATCGTGCGCTGAGGACGTCAGTGCGCCCAGACCGAGGCGGCCCGTCAGCGAGCGGGATGAAGCTCGCGGATCGCAGCCAGCAGATGGCCACGATCGATGTCCTTCACCAGGTAGCCGGCAGCGCCCGCGTCCTGGGCCGCTCGACGCGACTCTGGATCCATCCGCCAGCTGAGCATCAGGACTCGCGCCGCCGGGACATCTCGGGTGATCCGGCGCAGGGCCTCGATACCACCGATCCCCGGCATCGAGACGTCCATCACGACCACGTCCGGTTGCGAGCTCAGCGCCAGGGCGCACGCGGACTCACCATCCGTCGCCAACCCGCACAGGCTCAGGTCCTGCTCCCCCTCGAATGCTGCCTCGAGTCCGAGCAGCATGGTGGGGTGATCGTCGGCGACGAGTACTCGGATCATGACTGACGGCTCCTCAGACTCGACCGGACCATCGGGCGCCGGACTCGCGACGCTAGTACGACCGGCTTGGAGAATCCTTGCCCTGCCACAGAGTTCCGGCCACGCCGAGGGTGCGCGGGAACGCCGCGAGGAGCTCGACCCCCGTCGGCAGCTGGCTGCGTACGACAAGAGACCCCCCGACGTCCGTGAGCGTCTCCCCCAGCAGCCGCAGGCCGACGTGGCCCTCGCCCGCGCCGGACCTGGCGAGTCCACGTCCGTCGTCGGTCACGGACACCTCAACGTCGGTGCCGGCCAATGCGACCCGGACCACCGCGTGCGAAGCGTGGGCGTGGGCGACGACGTTGCGCAGCGCTTCACGGATGATGCGATAGGCGAGGCGACTGACATCGAGCGAGATGTCCGCGGCAGTCGGATCGACGTCGATCTTGACGACGAGGCCGTCTTCTCGAGCGCGCGCCACGAGGCGGTCGATCTCGCGCACGAGGCCATCGCCCTTGAGGTCTGCCGGGTAGATATCGGTGAGCACCCTGCGCAAAGCGGAGATGTCGCGCTGCAGGATCTCGTTCATCCGATCCAAGATCCGCCTGGACGGCGACTGCTGGTCCGGCAGCTGGGCGGCGATGGACGGGAGGGCATAGCGCAGCCCGGTGAGGTCTTGGATGACCCCGTCGTGCAGATCCTGGGCCAACCGGGTGCGTTCGAGCTCCGAGGCACCTACGGCGTCCCGCAACAGCCGATCCCGCTCCGCCTGGCCACGTTGCACCCGCAGCGCCAGCGTGCGTGCTAAAGCGAGGACGACGGCCTGGAAGACAAGAAGAGCCAGCAGTGTGAGCGGCATCGATCTCGTCAGGATCGCGCTCTCCTGCGCCGTCAGCCGATCAGCCGCCCAGTAGGACTCGAAGAGGATGGGCCGTCCGGTCACATCCTGGGTCGACGCGTAGACCTCGATCAAGGGTGCCTCTTCGGCCTCGCTGGCGTTCTCCGGCTTGCCGAGGTCGGACACGTCGGAGACGACACCACCGTGGTCGATCACGTCGAGCTCATCCTGACCGAGGGGGAAGACCCGGTCGATGAGCTCACCCTCGTCGGCCCAGATGATGCGTCCGTCGCGGTCCCATACCTTCACGTGCACAACCGAGCCATCGCTCATGCGGTTGCGCATGACGGTGTCGAGCAGACCTCGCGCATCGCCGTGCGGCGCACGGTGATCGACCAGTGGACCAACGACGACGTGGGCGAAGAGCGACGTGCGCTGCTCCATCTCCTCGCGAGCCGATGCATCGGCGAGACTCACGTTGGCGACGACGGCGACCACACCGAGAGCAACGAGAGCGAGCATGCTGGCCACGACGAAACGGACCAGGGCGGTGCGTGCCACCGACGGGGCTCCCCATGCCCGGCCGGTGGACGTCATGTCGACTCGGTGGCGCCGACCCGGATCATCTGGTGCTGCATCGCGATCACCACAGCTTCGAGCTGCGAGTGCGCGCCCAGCTTGACGAGCACGTTCTTGACGTGGCCCCGGCAGGTGGCCAGCGAGATGCCGAGCTCCCGCGCGATCACGTGCGCTCCCGCTCCTGCACCCAGCATCTGGAGGACCTGCAGCTCGCGCGGTGTCAGCTCGGGCTGGCGCTGAGCAGGAACTCCGCCCCGGGCCGCATCAGCGACGAGGCGTGGATGGACGAGGAACTGCCCTCGCCGGGCACCCCGAACCGCGGCGAGGAGGTCGGCGAGGGAACCGTCCTTGGGAAGGAGCGCACAGGCTCCCGCCGCAGCCGCCCGGCGCATGAGCGTGGGGTCGACGAAAGCGGTCAGGATGACGACCCGCAAGCAGGAGTCACCTGCCGTCAGCTCGGCTGTGGCGGCGATACCGTCGCCGTCGCCGAGATGCACGTCCATCACCACGACATCGGGGTGCAGCGTCGACACCATGGTCTGCGCACGACACACAGTTGTCGCAGTGCCCACGCACTCGAGGTCGGACTCAGAAGCGAGGGCGATCTCGATGAGGTCGCCGAATGTTCGATGGTCGTCCACGACGAGGACGCGGGTCTGAGTCGTCGTCGTGCGGTTCTGGATCGTCTCGACGATTGTTGCCATGTTCCCCTCCAGGTAAGGCCCCCACAGCCCACCGGTCCGCCGGACCATCGCGATCCGCGAAACCCGTTCTCACCACATGTGACGATCCGTCACGACCGGCAACTGCAGAATCGGCCAAACGGAGGATAGGTTTGCCTCACTGTGATGACGGCGGACCACGACAGGTCCTAGGACCACCGGGTCCTCACGCCAGGGCGCGGACCGCAACCTCGGAGAGGCGCGCGTCGCTCGCAGGCGCGTGCACGCCCGGCAGTTCGTCGATCGCCTGACGCAACAGCCGAAGCAAGGTACGAACCTCGGCCCTCGACTCCCGAGAGTCACCCGCCGATGCTGTCTCGCCCTCTCTGAGGATGGCGAGATAGAGGGCGTGCGTCTCGCCGCCCGGATCGTCTCCGAGCTCCTCCAGCAGGGTCTGCCGGAGATCCGCGTAGACCCGTAGTGCCTCGCTCCGACGGCCCGCAAACCAGAGCGCACGCATGAGCTGCTGCGACGCGTCCTCCGACAACGAGTCGACGGCGACGGCGCGCCGCGCGAACGCAACTGCTGACATGTGGTCGCCCGCAGTGGTAGCGAGCTGCGCCGCCCGGATGCACAGGCCGGCGTTCTGCTGCTGGAAAGACTGTCGTGCACGGACCGCCCAGTCGGCATATGCCTCCGACGCCAGCAGCTGTCCGTCGAGGAGGGTGATCGCTTCCACCGCGAGGTCGAGCGCTTCCACGCCCGTCGCTCGGGACGCGCGGGCGCTGGTGCGCAGATAGTCCTCGAGGTCGACACTGACCATGGTCGGGTCGAGGACATAGCCGCTCGACGTCGTCGCGAGCGCAGCACGTCGGGCACCGACCAGGCCCAGCTGACGACGCAGCACGCACACATAGCTCTCGAGCGTCCCGACGTAGGACGCCGGTGGCTCGCCGGACCAGAGCAGGTCCGCCAGCCGATCCTTCGCCACCGGTGACCCGAGCTCGCACGCCAGGATCTCCAGGATCTGCCGGGGCTTGACCCCGCCCATCTCCTGAGCGCCACAGCTGGTGCCGTCGACCTCGACGACCGTCTGTCCGAATATCCGTACGCGCATCATCCCCGTACCTCCCCACCGCGAGGAGCATGCCGTGCGGATGTGCGGGGAAGAAGCCCAGGATGAGGTGCGCGGAGCACCCCATCCTGATCGTGAGCGGTCCGTGACCGCGTGCTACGCAGAGTCGACGTCCGGCCCCGGTCGTCGAGCGGCCCAGGCACCAGCGGCGTCGACGAGCACCGTGACATCGGTCAGCTGCTCCCGCACGCGTGCTGGCGCGGTACCGCCGAACGCCGAGCGCGCCTCGAGGGCACCGCGGACGGACAGAACCCCCCGCACGGTGGGCGTGAGGCGATCACTGATGTCTCGCAGCTCGTCGTCGGAGAGGTCCCACAGCTCGACACCCCGTGCCTCGGCACGACGCACACAGCCACCAGCGACCTCGTGCGCCTCACGGAAGGGCACTCCCTGACGGACGAGCCACTCCGCGATGTCGGTCGCGAGGGCATAGCCACGGGGCGCTGAGTGACCCATGCGCTCGACATCAAAGCGCAACGTCGACACGCAGCCGGTCATGGCGGGGAGCACGAGGAGCAAGGTGTCGATCGCGTCGAACGCCGGCTCCTTGTCCTCCTGCAGGTCCCGGTTATAGGCGAACGGCAGTCCCTTGAGGACCGTGAGCAGTCCGGTGAGACCGCCGATGAGACGCCCGGCCTTGCCCCGCGCCAGCTCGGCCACATCGGGATTCTTCTTCTGCGGCATGATCGAGCTGCCCGTGGACCAGGCGTCGTCGAGCTGTGCCCAGCCGAACTCGCGGGAAGTCCACAGACAGATCTCCTCGCCGAGCCGCGAGAGATGTACGCCGATCATCGCGGTGGCGAAGCAGAACTCCGCGACGAAGTCCCGGTCGCTGACCGCGTCGATCGAGTTCGGGATCGCGCCCCTGAAGCCGAGCTCGGCAGCGACCGCCTGCGGGTCGAGCGGCAGCGAGGAGCCTGCCAACGCTCCCGCTCCCATGGGGGAGAGCGCGGTCCGACGGTCCCAGTCACGGAGGCGGTCGACGTCGCGCGCGAACGCGTGCACGTGCTTCGCGACCTCGTGCCCAAAGGACACCGGCTGCGCATGCTGGAGGTGCGTGAAGCCCGGCGCCGCTGTGTCGACGTGACGCCACGACTGCTCGAGCAGCGCTCTCTGCAGGTCGATAACGGCACTCGCGACGAAGCGGGCATGGTCGCGCAGGAACAGCCGGAAGTCGGTCGCCACCTGGTCGTTGCGCGACCGCCCAGCGCGCAGCTTTCCGCCGAGCACGCCGAGCCGTTCGGTGAGCCCGCGCTCGAGGGCCGAGTGCACGTCCTCGTCACCCGGCGCCGGTGCGAACGCACCCGAGCGCACATCGGCGTCCAGCCCGTTGAGGGCACCGATCATGGAACCGAGCTCGTCGCCGTCGAGCAGCCCGGCGCCGTGGAGCACCCGGGCGTGGGCCCGGCTCTGGGCGAGGTCGTACGGAGCGAGACGCCAGTCGAAGTGCACGGACAGCGAGAGCGCCGCCATCGCATCCGACGGACCGTCCTGGAACCGTCCGCCCCAGAGCCGCTGCCCCGCGCCTGTGCCCTCGTCAGCCAAGGTCGCGACCGAGACGCTCATCACGCGTGGCCGAGATCTTGCTCGGCAGGCCCCAGAGCTCGATGAAGCCCTTGGCGAGCGACTGGTCGAACGTGTCGCCGGTGTCGTAGGTGGCCAGGTTGAAGTCGTACAGCGACTCCTCGCTACGGCGACCCGTGACCACGGCACGTCCACCGTGCAGCGTCATCCGGATGTCACCGGTGACGGTCTCGTTGACCTCGTCGAGGAACCCGTCCAGGGCACGCTTGAGCGGCGAGAACCACAGTCCGTCATAGACCAGCTCGCTCCAGCGCTGCGAGACGCCGCGCGCGAAACGGGCCAGGTCGCGCTCGACGGTGACGTTGGCCAGCTCGGCGCGGGCGGTCAACAGCGCGATCGCCCCGGGCGCCTCGTAGACCTCGCGGCTCTTGATCCCGACGAGCCGGTCCTCGACCATGTCGAGGCGGCCGACGCCGTGGGCACCGGCGCGGTGGTTGAGCTGCTGGATGGCCTCCAGCATCGTCACGGGCTTGCCGTCGATCGCGGTGGGGACACCCTTGGCGAAGCTGATGACCACCTCGTCGACCTCGCGCGGCACCGTCGGGTCCTGGGTGTAGCTGTAGACGTCCTCGATGGGGCCGTTCCAGATGTCCTCGAGGAAGCCGGTCTCTACTGCTCGACCCCAGACGTTCTGGTCGATGGAGTACGGCGACTTCTTCGACTGGTCGATCGGGAGGTTGTTGCGCTCGGCGAACTCGATCGCCTTGTCACGGGTCATGGCGTAGTCGCGCACCGGTGCGATGCACGTGAGGTCGGGCGCGAGGTTGGCGATACCGACCTCGAAGCGAACCTGGTCGTTGCCCTTGCCCGTGCAGCCGTGGGCAACGATCGTCGCGCCGTGCTGACGGGCGGCCGTCACCAGGTGCTTAACGATGACGGGACGAGACAGGGCCGACACCAACGGGTAGCGGTCCATGTAGAGCGCGTCGGCGCGCAGCGCCGGGAGGCAGTACTCGTCGGCGAACTCGTCGCGGGCGTCGGCGACGTAGGCCTCCACCGCACCGCACTCGATCGCACGCTTGCGGATGACCTCGAGGTCTTCTCCCTCCTGGCCGACGTCGATCGCCACGGCGATCACCTCGGCCCCGGTCTCCTCGGCGATCCAGCCGATGGCCACGGAGGTGTCGAGCCCGCCGGAATAGGCGAGCACCACGCGCTCAGTCACGGTCGTCCTTCTTTCGTCATCTCATCAGTTCGTGCGGGGTTCATGGGACGGGTCATCGCCCGTTCTGCGCGAGGCTCAGCATCGCAGCGACGACCTCGGCGCCGCCGTCCGGGTCACGCGTCACAAGAAGCACTGTGTCGTCACCGGCGACCGTGCCGAGCACCGACGGCAGGACGGTGTGGTCGATGGCAGAAGCGAGGAACTGGGCAGCACCGGGCGGGGTCCGCAGGACGACAAGGTTGGCCGAGCAGTCCGCAGAGACCAGAACCTCGCCGGCGACACGGGCCAGCCGCGACACGGCAGCCTGATCGGCCACGGCACCGATCGGGGAGGAGTTTCCGCCCTGCCCGGGCACCGCGTAGACGAGTGCGCCCTCGGGTCCTGCGACCTTCACTGCTCCGAGGTCGTCGAGGTCCCGTGACAGCGTCGCTTGAGTGACGTTGAGTCCTTCTGCAGCAAGCAGATCCGCGAGTCGGGCCTGGTTGGGTACGACGTGGTGCTCGAGGAGCTCCACGATACGGGCGCGACGAGCCGCCTTCGTCTGCGGTGCACTCATGACGACACCTGCGTCATCACCAGGTCGAGGAGCGAGGGCAGTGCAGCGCTGAACTCGTCCGCCTCGGCGATGGTCAGCACGAGCGGCGGCGCGAGTCGGATGGACGTGGGACGCACGCCGTTGATGAGGAAGCCCGCAGAGCGCGCCTGCACCTCCAGCGCGGCAGCAACCGGCTCGGTGAGCTCCAGCGCCCGCCACAGGCCGACCCCGCGGTGGCCGGCGAGAAGCGGGTGGTCGACGGTGTCGAACGAGGCCGCCCAGTGGTCGCCCACGGTGCGCACGTGCTCGAGCAGGCCGTCACGTTCGATGGTGTCGAGGACGGCCAGCGCGGCCGCGCACGACACAGGGTTGCCGCCGAAGGTCGACCCATGGTCGCCCGTTGCGAAGACCTCAGCAGCGGCACCCGTCGCGAGCACCGCCCCGACCGGGAGCCCGCCGCCGAGCCCCTTGGCCAGAGTCACCACATCGGGCAGCACGCCCTGTGCGGCGCACATCAGCCACTCCCCCGTGCGCCCGATGCCGGACTGCACCTCGTCGACGACCAGCAGTGCGCCGACGTCGTCGGCAATCTGACGAGCGGCGGCGAGATAGCCCTCGACCGGCACGATGACGCCCGACTCGCCCTGGACCGGTTCGAGCATGATCGCTGCGGTCGTGTCGGTGACAGCGGCACGCAACGCCTTGACATCGCCGAACTCGACGAACGTCACGGGGCCCGGCAACGGCTCGAACGGTGCGCGCTTGGCCGGGTTGCCGGTGACGGACAGCGCGCCGAGCGTCCGACCGTGAAAGCTGCCGTGCGTCGCCACGATCTCGGAGCGTCTGCCCTGCATCGACTTGCGCACGATCTTGAGCGCCGCCTCGTTGGCGGTGGCGCCGTCCTGGCAGAGGAAGACCCGTGTCGACCCGGGTAGCAACGTAGACAGTCGCTCGGCGAGAGCGAGACCGGGCTCGTGGATCGCGAGATTGCTGGTGTGGGCGAGCAGTGCGACCTGACGCGTCACGGCCTCGACGACCGCTGGGTGCGCGTGCCCCAACGACGACACGGCGATGCCACCCAGCAGATCGAGATAGACGCGGCCGTCGACATCCCAGACTCGGGCGCCCCGTCCGTGATCGAGTGCGATCGGAGGCGTGCCGTAGTTGCGCATCATGACGATGTCCCAGCGATCCTGCATCAGCTGGGTCACTGCACCCGTGGGCAAGGCCGTCACGACGGCACCTCGTCGTCGAACAGCGCGAAGTCGTCGGGCACCACCATCGTCCCGATGCCGGCGCTCGTGACCACCTCGAGCAGCACCGAGTGCGGCAGCCGACCGTCGATGACGTGCGCGCGCGGCACTCCCCCGCGCACAGCGCGCACGCAGGCCTCCATCTTGGGGACCATGCCGCTCTGCAGCGACGGCAGGAGCTCCTCGAGGTCGGACACCGCGATCGTGCGATAGACCTCGTCGCTGTGGGGCCAGTCGGCGTAGAGACCCTCGACGTCAGTGAGCACGACCAGCTTGTCGGCCTTGAGCGCGATCGCGAGCGCAGCGGCGGCCGTGTCGGCGTTGACGTTGTACACCTCGCCGCCGGCGCCGCGAGCAACCGAGGAGATGACCGGGACGAGACCATCGTCGAGCAGTTGCACGACGAAGTCCGGGCGCACGTCGACGACCTCGCCGACGAGCCCGATGTCGACGGGTTCGCCGTCGACCATGACGTCGCGCCGCTCGGCGGTGAACAGGTGGGCATCCTCCCCGGAGAGCCCGACCGCATAGGGACCATGAGCGTTGAGCAGGCCGACAACCTCACGCTGCACCTGACCGGTGAGCACCATGCGTACGACGTCCATCGCCTCGGGGCTGGTCACGCGGTAGCCGCCGCGGAACTCGCCAGGGATCCCGAGCTTCTCGAGCATGGAGCTGATCTGCGGACCGCCCCCGTGCACGACGACGGGGCGCAGGCCGGCCATCCGCAGGAACATCACGTCCGCGGCGAACGCCTCGCCGAGGGCGCGGTCGACCATGGCGTGACCGCCGTACTTCAGGACGACGGTCGCGCCGTGGAAGCGCTCGAGCCACGGAAGGGCCTCGGCAAGCACGGAGGCCTTGAGCAGCGCGACGTCGCGGTCCACGTCGCCGTAGACGGGCTGGTTCATGAGGAGTAGGCCGAGTTCTCGTGGACGTAGTCAGCGGTGAGGTCGTTGGTCCAGATCGTCGCCGAGGCATCACCGGCACGCAGGTCCACGGTGATCACGACCTCACGACCGCTCATGTCGACGAGGTCGCGGTCATCACCCGTGGCACCGTCGCGGCAGACCCAGATGCCATTGATCGCGACGTCGACCGCATCCGGCTCGAACGCCGCGGAGGTCATGCCGAGCTCGGCGAGGATGCGGCCCCAGTTGGGGTCTTCACCGTGGATCGCACACTTGACCAGGTTGGCGCGGGAGATCGAACGACCTGCGTCCACGGCGTCGTCCTCGCAAGCGGCGTTGACGACATCAATGCGGATCTCCTTGCTCGCGCCCTCCGCGTCGGCCACGAGCTGGCGCGCAAGATCGGCACACACAGCGGTCACAGCCGCCGTGAGGTCCTCGAGAGTCGGCTCCACTCCTGAGGCACCGCTGGCGAGGAGGAGCACCGTGTCGTTGGTCGACGTGCACCCGTCGCTGTCGACGCGGTCGAACGTCACGCGGGCAGCCGAGCGGAGCGCCGTGTCGAGGGTCTCGGTAACTGCGCAGGCATCCGTGGTGATGACGACGAGCATCGTCGCAAGCGAGGGAGCGAGCATTCCCGCACCCTTGGCCATGCCGCCCACGGTGAAGGGGCCGGTGACTACCGCTGTCTTCGGCACCGAGTCCGTGGTCATGATTGCCACCGCTGCCGCAGCTCCGCCGTCACCGGCGAGCGCGGCATGGGCGCCGTCAAGACCTGCGAACAGCAGGTCCGTCGCAAGTCGCACCCCGATGAGGCCGGTCGAGCAGACAGCGACATCGCCCGCGCCGATGTCCATCAGTGCGGCCGCGTGCTCTGCCGTGCGATGCGTGTCGAGGAAGCCGGCAGGACCCGTGCACGCGTTGGCCCCGCCGGAGTTCAGCACGACCGCGCGCACAACACCAGCAGTGAGCACCTGTTGCGACCACAGCACGGGCGCCGCCTTGACGCGATTGCGCGTGAAGACACCGGCAGCCGCGAACTGCGGTCCGTCGTTGACGACGAGAGCGACGTCGGGGTTGCCGCTCGACTTGAGACCCGCAGCCACACCTGCTGCCCGGAAACCCTGTGCGGCAGTGACGCTCACGGCGCAAGCCCGATGACGGTGAGGCCAGCCGACTCAGGCAGGCCGAGGGCGATGTTGGCGTTCTGCACGGCTGCGCCGGCAGCACCCTTGACCAGGTTGTCGATGGCCGACACGACGACGGCTCGGCCCGAGTGACGGTCGGCAGCGACCTGCAGGTGCACCGTGTTGGCGCCCAACGTCGCGCCGGTCTGCGGCCACGATCCGGGTGCCAGCACGGACACGAACAGCTCGTGGGAGTAGGCGGCGTGCAGTGCCTCGTGCAGCTCCTCGGTGGTGACACCCTCGGCCAACCTCGCCGTCGTGGTGGCCAGGATCCCGCGCGGCATCGGCACCAGCATGGGAGTGAACGACACCGTCACCGGAGTTCCTGCCGCCTCGGTCAATGCCTGCTCCATCTCGGGCGTGTGCTGGTGCGTGCCACCCACCTTGTAGGTGGAGAGCTGACCCATCACGGTGCTCGCCAGCAGCGAGTCGCTCGGCTTGCGCCCTGCACCGGTCGTCCCGCTGGCCGCGACCACCACGACGTCGTCCGGCTCGACGAGACCCGCTGCGAGCAGCGGCGCGAGCCCGAGGATGACACCGGTGGGATAGCAGCCGGGGTTGGCGATACGACGAGCCGACGCGACCTGGTCGCGATGGCCGGGGAGCTCGGGCATGCCGTAGGTCCACGACCCCGACCACGCGCCGCCGTAGTAGCGCGACCATGACTCGCCGTGCTCGAGCCGATGGTCGGCTCCGAGGTCGACCACCACCGTCTCCGTTGGGAGCTGAGCTGCGAGCGCACCCGACTCGCCGTACGGCAGGGCGAGGAAGACCACGTCGACATCGCCGATGGAGTCGAGGTCCGTGGCCGCGAACACCCGGTCGGCGAGGGCCGTCAGTCCGGGGTGCAGTTCGGTCACGCGCGAGCCGGCGTTGCTGGCCGCCAGCAGCGGGCCGACCTCGAGGGACGGGTGTCCGAGCAGGAGCCGGACAACCTCGCCCCCGGCGTACCCGGACGCGCCGACGACAGCGGCGACGACAGGGCGGGAGGCGGTCACAGGATGAATATACACATATTCCGATATTGCCGCGCGAGTGGTCGGAAGAACCTCACCGCGCGATCGGGTCGCCGTCGTAGCCGGGGGCGAGCCGCAGGGTGCGCGCGCGCTCGTCGGACGCATCCCAGGCAGCGAGCAGCATGCCGCGGTCGTCGGTAGCGTGCAGGAACCGGCCGGCCAGCGCGTCGAGCCGACCGGTCGCGATCTCATCGACGAGGTCGAGGACGCGCTCCACGGGGGTGAATCGATCCGGCGGGATGTCGGCGAGGTCGGGCCGATACCGGGTCAAGGACTCGGGGAACCTGGTCATGTCGGTCTCGACCATCCCCGGGCTCACCAGGAAGCAGTGCACTCCGGTGCCCGCCAGCTCGAGCTCGAGGGACTCCCCCAGCACCGTGACGCCCGCCTTGCTCGCGGCATAGCCGGAGTGCCACGGCCCGGGTCCGTTGCCGATGCCGCTCGTGACCAGCACGAGCCGGCCCGCACCCCGGGCCACCATGTCCGGCAGGACCGCGTGGGCGGTCAGGTAGGCACCGCGCAGGTTGACCTCCACCCCGCCCCACCACTCGTGAGGATCGCACTCCCACGACGGTCCCGTGCCCGCGAGAGCTCCGGCGTTGGCCACCACGAGATCCAGCGGGCCGCTCGCGGCCACGACATAGGCCACGGCATCGGCGTCCGTGACGTCAGCGGCGTGCGGCGTCACCTGCCGGCCCCAGCCTTCGGCGAGCTCGTGCACCACCTCGCCCTGACGAGCCACCGCCACGACGTCCCATCCACCTGCCACGAGATGGCCGACGAGCGACCGACCGATCCCCCGGGTGACGCCGGTGACGAGGGCTCGCATCAGCGTTGCGCCGCCCCCACGGCAGACACCGCCGAGGCGACAGCCGCGTCTCGCGCGGCGGTCACCTCCTCGACAGTGAGAGTGTGGTCCGGCGAGCGGAAGCGCAACGCGTACGCAAGCGACTTCTTGCCCCCAGCCACCTGCTCGCCGACGTAGACGTCGAAGAGCCGCAGGGACTCCAACAGCGGTCCGGCACCCGAGGAGAGCGCGGCCTCCACAGCCGCGGCAGGCACCGAGTCGTCGACGACCAGAGCGACGTCCTCCTTGGCGACGGGATACGTCGACAGTGAGGTCGGGGTCACGACACCGCGCGCGTGCGCGATGAGCGCGTCGAGGTCGATCTCCATCACCGAGGTACGTCGCGGCAGGCCGGCGTTCTCGCACACCCGCGGCGCCAGCTCACCGGCATGGCCGACGACATGGTCACCCACGACGAGCTCGGCGCAGCGCCCGGGGTGCCACGGCGCCGGGGTGCCACCTCGGCGTACGTCGAGGGCGACCCCGACGGCAGCGGCGACCACGCGGGCTGCCTCCACGGCGTCGGCCCACGACGCGGGCTCCGCGTGACCCCACCAGCTTCCTGGTGATCGCAGACCGGTGAGGGCGACCCCCACGTGGAGCGGCTGGTCAGGAAGCAGCGCCTCGAGCGCGGCGCGATCGGCTTCGGACGGTCGCCCGTCGACGGAGGGCCGCGGCGGGTCGGTGATGCCCCGCGGGGTCTGCCCCTCGCGCAGGCGGAACACCGACCCCATCTCGAACAGGGCGACGTCGGTTGTGCCCCGACCGACGTTGCGGCGCAGGCTCGCGACGAGCCCCGGCACGAGGGTCGGGCGCATCCCGGGCTGCTCGTCCGAGAGCGGGTTGGCGAGGAGCAGGAGCGCACGCCGATCGTCGTCGGCGGGGAGCCCGAGAGCGTCGAGCTCAGCCGGCCCGACGAACGGGTAGGACAGTGCCTCGACGTAGCCCGCCGCCGCGAGCGCGCGGCCGACGCGACGACGGGCTCGCTGCAACTCGGTCAGGCCGAAGCCGGCGCGCGCCTGCGGCACGGTGGCCGGCACGGCGTCATAGCCGCCGAGCCGCAGCACCTCCTCGACGAGGTCGGCCGGGTCGGTCAGGTCGGGACGCCACGACGGCGGCACGACGACGAGCGGGTCAGCCTCAGGGTCGAGCACGTCGGCACCGACGGCAGCGAGCCGCTCGACGACGACGGCTCGCTCGACGTCGATCCCCGCGATCCGCCCGGGCAGACTGACGTCGAGGTCGATCGTGACCGGCTCGTGCGCCGCCTCGACCGCTGTCATCCCGATGTAGCGCCCACCGCCGTGCTCGAGCAGCAGCGCTGCCGCCCGGGCCGAGGCGTAGGGCGCGAGCACTGTGTCGACTCCGCGCTCGAAGCGGCGCGAGGCCTCGCTCGACAGCTTGTGCCGACGCGACATGTGGGCGACCGCGGACGGCGCGAAGTGCGCTGCCTCGAGCGCGACGTCGGTGGTCGTGTCGTCGATCTCGGTCTCGAGCCCGCCCATGGTGCCGGCGAGGCCGATGGGGCCGCGGTCGTCGGTGATCAGCAGGTCGGCAGCATCGAGCGTGCGAGCGACGTGGTCGAGCGTTTCGAGCTGCTCGCCCGGCTCGGCCCGACGCACGACGATCGCACCCTGGAGCTTGGCGCGGTCGAACGCGTGCAGCGGCTGACCGGTCTCGAGCATGACGTAGTTGGTGACGTCGACGGCCAGCGACACCGGACGCAGACCGCTCATGACGAGGCGACGGCGCATCCAGTACGGCGTCGGTGCCTGGGGGTCGAAGCCCACCAGGGTGCGCAGCGTAAAGAGACCGCTGCCGATGAGGTCGTCGACAGCGCACGGGTGCGGCGCGCCGGTCTCGGGAGCGGGCAGGTCGACGAGCTCGAAACCCGGGTCGCGGAAGGCGACGGAGTAGCGGTGCGCGAGCTCGCGCGCGACGCCGCGCATCGAGAGGCAGAAACCCATGTCCGGAGTGACCGTGACGTCGAAGACGGTGTCGCCGAGTCCGACGACCGGTCCCGCGTCGGTGCCCACCTCGGCGGTGCCGGGCGGCAGCACGATGATGCCGTCGTGGTCGTCACCGAGGCCGAGCTCACGTTCACTGCAGATCATGCCGTCAGAGATGTGGTCGTAGGTCGACCGCGTGGCGATCTCGAACCCCCCGGCGAGAACGGCTCCTGCCAGCGCGACAACAACGAGGTCGCCGACGACGAAGTTCCGCGCACCGCAGACGATCCCGCGCTCGCCCGGCGTGTCAGGGTGGCCGTTCTCGGCACCCACGGCGACACGACAGAAGCGGATCGGCTTCCTGAAGCCGGTGAGCTCCTCGATCTCGAGGACGCGACCTACCACGAGCGGACCCGTGACGTCGTCGCCGATAGCGACGACGTCCTCGAGCTCGAGTCCGGAGTCGACCAGACGCGCACCGAGGTCGTCGTTGTCGAGATCGGCGGGGAGGTCGACGTAGTCGCGCAGCCAGGACAGCGGGATGCGCATCAGACCTCAACTCCGAACTGGGTGGTGAAGCGGACGTCGCCCTCGACCATGTCGCGCATGTCGGTGACGTCGTGGCGGAACATCAGCGTGCGCTCGATCCCCATGCCGAACGCGAAGCCGGTGTAGCGGTCGCTGTCGATGCCGCACGCGCGCAGCACGCGCGGGTTGACCATGCCGCAGCCGCCCCACTCGATCCAGCGCGGGCCACCCTTGGCACCCGGGAACCACAGGTCGAGCTCTGCGGACGGCTCCGTGAACGGGAAGTAGGACGGACGCAGCCGGGTCTTCGCCTCAGGGCCGAACATCGCCGTGGCGAAGTGGTCGAGCGTGCCCTTGAGGTCGCCGAGGGTGATGCCTTCGTCGACCACGAGCCCTTCGACCTGGTGGAACACCGGCGTGTGCGTCGCATCGAGCTCGTCCGTGCGGTAGACGCGACCGGGGCAGACGACGTAGATCGGCAACGGCCGGTCGAGCATCGACCGGATCTGCACGGGTGAGGTGTGCGTGCGCAGGACGACGCCGGAGTTCTCGGTCCCGACGAAGAAGGTGTCCTGCATCGTGCGTGCCGGGTGGTCGGGCCCGATGTTGAGCGCGTCGAAGTTCGACCACTCGGCCTCGACCTCCGGCCCCTCGGCCACCTCCCAGCCCATCGCGACGAAGACGTCCTCGATCCGCTCCTGGATCGTGGTCAGCGGATGCCTCGCACCGGACGGCCGACGGGAGTAGGGCAGGGTGACATCGACCGCCTCCTCGACCAAAACGCGCGCGTCGCGCTCGTCCTCGAGCTCGACCTGCCGGCGCTCGAGCGCCTCGCGCACCGTGGTGCGCGCCAGGCCGATCCGCTTGCCGGCCTCGGCCTTCGCCTGCGGCGGGAGCGCACCGATCTCGCGGTTGGCGAGCGCCAACGGGCTGCGGTCGCCGGCGTGCGCGAGCCGAGCCTCCTTGAGCGCGTCGAGGTCCGCGGCCGCAGCGATCGCGGTCAGGGCGTCGGACACTGCCGCGTCGACGTTGTCCTGGCTCAAGGTGGCCACCTCGACAGGGTCGAACGACTTGTTGGGGGCGGACATGCTCCCTCTTCCTGCTGCCATGCTGATGCCCCGCGGTAGGCGAGGCAACGACGAGTCTAGGGAACGACGGCGCGCTGACCGTCGTCGGCTCGTGAGGGAGCAGCGCGGTCAGCGCCGAAGAAATCGACCGCTGGCCCGGGACGCCGCGAGACTCGTGGAGACAGGGGCGCAGCAGGACGAGATCCGGGTCACGACGACAGCCTGACGAGCGTGTCGGGAAGGCGTCAACCGTGTTGCGGACCGGCTCACGCCTCGGAGAGCTGTTCCATCTCCATGTCGCTGCCGCCAGCCAGCTGCGCCTCGAGCACGGTGAGCGTGCCGTCGCCGAACGTCGGGTCCTGTCCCCGGGCGGCGAGGGCCGCGGCGCGCGCTGCGCGCTTCTCGGCTGCGAGGGACTCGCCAGCCGCTAGCTCCTCGTCGGTGAGCGGGTAGGACTCGGTGAATCCTGTCCCGTGGTGCTTCGCGATGTAGGCCTCGAGCTCGGGGCCCGACTCCCAGGACGTGATGAGGCAGTAGCGCGGCTCGTCAGCGCTGTCCCGGTGCCAGACAGCGTGGTATAGCCGTTGAGTGTCGACGATGAGCTGGGCACCGGCGGGAAGCGCGATACGCGTCTCGGTCGACGGGTCGTCCTTGTCGTCGCGCAGCACCATCACCGAGTCGGGGTTGTCGGTGAGGTTGAAGAAGCCGCGCACGATCCACCCCGTGCCCTCCGGGTTGAGCCGGTTGTTGTCGTCGCGGTGGAAGTTGTAGAGCGTCTCGCCGTAATGGTTGGGCAGCAGCTCGATCACGCGGCAGCGACCGACGTTGGCACCGGGCTCCATCGCGCGCTGCACGAGCTTGGGTGCGTTGTCGGCATTGGCCGGCACCCAGACGCCGTCCTTGTCGGTCTTGGGCGGCGTGTGGTTCCAGAAGCCGTCGCACTCGAGGTCGCCGTAGGCAGACGCGAGAGGGGCGAACCGGGTCTCGCCCGAGGACTTCCAGTCGACGAACTCGATGTCGCGCCACTCCTGCGGGTCGGCCGCCTGGTCATAGCGGTCCAGCACGACGTAGCCGTTCTCGCGGAAGATCTCGAGCTTGGTATAGCCGTTCTCGATGTACGACATGACGTCCTCACGCGTTCGCAGGGTCGGGCGAGCAGTGACCATCATGCCGCACCGACCCCTCGTGTTAGGTAACCCTAACTAGAGGTGTGTCCGACTCACGCGTAACGGCCCCGCGCATCAGCCGCCCAGGGTCGCCCGCGAACTCATCACGCTTCCGACATCACCGTGGTGGGGTCATAGCCGTAGTAGGCGGTGCGCGCCGCGCGACGTTCCTGCGCGGTGACCTCGCCGGAGACCGCCAACCCCTGGTCGAGTGGGGCGCACTCCGCGTGCGTCGTGGGGGAGTTCTCCCAGATCCACTTCTCGAGCTCTGGACCAGACTCGACCGAGGTGATGAGGCAGTAGCGGGGCTCGTCACCCTGGTGCCACACGGAGTGCCACATGCGCTCGGAGTCGACGACGAGCTGGGCGCCGGCGGGCAGGGAGATGCGGGTCTCCGTCGACGGATCGTTGATGTCCTCGCGCAGGATCATGACGCTGTCGGGGTTGTGCGTCAGCTGCATGAACATGCGCAGCACCCAGCCCTCACCCTCGGGGTTGATCCTGTTGTTGTCGTCGAGGTGGCTGTTGTAGAGGGCGTCGGCGTAGGAGTTCGGCTGCAGCTCGATCACGCGCACGCGGCCTACGGTGCAGCCGACCGCCTTCACCCGCTCGGTCAGCGTGGGTGCGACCACAGTCTGCGAGTCGATCCACACGCCGTCCTTGTCGGGCTTGGGCGGGTCCTGGTGCCAGAAGCCGTTGCACTCGATCTGGCCGTAGGCCGAGGCGATGGGCGCGAAGCGGGTGTCACCTGAGGACTTCCAGTCGACGTACTCGAGGTTCTTCCACTCAGCGGGGTCGATCGGCTGCTGATAGCTGTCGAGGACGACGTAGCCGGTCTCTTCGAGGATCGGGAGCGTGAGATGACGTGCCATGCCGGTCTCCTTGGGATGACGGGACATCGCCGCACGACGTCCCACGTTCCGGGTCGTGTCCCCAGTGTGACACCTCGACCATGGCCCGAAAGACGTTGTGCGCGTGGCGATCTCGTCACACTGCGGAGTTAGGTGAGCCTCGCCGAACCAGGCCGGCCCACGACCGAGCTCCGCCATCCCGAGCCGGCGGGGTGGCTCAGCGGGGGCGCTGGGCGCGGGCCGAGGCGTAGAGGCAGACGGCGGCGGCCGTAGCGAGGTTGAGGCTCTCGGCACGCCCGTGGATCGGGACACGTACGACGTCGTCGCACAGCGAGCGCGTCGACTCGGGAAGACCCCAGGCCTCGTTGCCGAACACCCATGCGGTCGGACGGGACAGGGTGCCGTCGTCGAGGAGGTCGTCGAGGTCTCGCTCCCCCGCTCCATCGGCGGCGAGCACCAGGAGACCCGCGGCCTGCAGCGTCGGCAGCAACGACTCGACGGTCGGTCCGGTCACCACGGGGAGGTGGAACAACGAACCGGCGCTGGCGCGCACCGCCTTCGGATTGAGCGGGTCGACGCTCGCCTCGGTGATGACCACGCCCCCGACACCCGCGGCGTCCGAGCAGCGGATGACGGTGCCGACGTTGCCGGGGTCGCGGGCGTGCGCCAGCACCGTGACCAGGGTGGGAGCGGTGGCGAGCAGATCAGCCAGGGTGGCGCCGACCGACGCGCAGACGCCGACCATCCCCTGCGGAGTCACGGTGCCGGACAGAGAGGCGAGCACCTCGCCCGAGGCGCGCACGACGTCTGCTCCGGCGGCGCGAGCAGCAGCCACGACGTCGGCGTGACGGCCCTCGGCCTCGGCCGTGACGTAGAGCTCAAGCAGCGTCCCACGGCTGGCGGCCGCCTCGCGGCAGGCCTGCGGGCCCTCTGCCAGAAAGCGACCGTCCCGCTCGCGGAACGCCCGCTTGACCAGCCGGCGAGCCGCCGTCACCCGCGGAGCGCGGGTGGAGGTGAGCTCAGCGCCGGTTGTCATGCGGGCGTCGCGACCGGGACGGTCGGTGATTGCTGGTGCCTCAGGCCGAGGCGGGAGCGTTGACGTCGTCCGGAAGCGCTGCCTTGGCCGTGGCCACGAGCGTCGTGAACGCAGCGGCGTCGTTGACGGCGAGCTCGGCGAGCATGCGACGGTCGACCTCGACACCCGCGGCCTTGAGGCCCTGGATGAGGCGGTTGTAGGTCATGCCGTTGGACCGGGCCGCAGCGTTGATGCGCTGGATCCAGAGGCGACGGAAGTCACCCTTGCGCTTGCGGCGGTCGTTGAACGCATAGACCTCGGAGTGGAGCACCTGCTCCTTGGCCTTGCGGTAGAGCCGCGAACGCTGTCCGCGGTAACCACGTGCCTGCTCGAGGATCTCGCGGCGCTTCTTGTGGGCGTTGACCGCCCTCTTTACGCGTGCCATGGGACTTCTCCTGCTTTTAAGAACGGGCCAACCGGCCCGGCGACGGACGTCGGGGGTCGGACGTTCAGCGGCCGAGAAGCCGCTTGACCTTCTTCAGGTCGGACGGGGCGACCTCGGCGGTACCGGCGAGGCGGCGGGTGCGGCGGCTCGACTTCACCTCGAGCAGGTGACGCCGGTTGACGCGCTCGTGCAGGATCTTGCCCGAGCCGGTCACCTTGAAGCGCTTCTTGGCGCCGCTGTGGGTCTTCTGCTTCGGCATGGTGCCGTTCTCCTCGTACGTCGGGTCGTGCGGTCGTCGTGCGGGGCCGGGACGGCCAGGTCGTGCGGTCGTGCGGGGCGGTCAGCCGGGGGCGACGGTCTCGTCGACCGGCTCATCGACCTCGGTGTCGGTCGTGCTGTCCGCCTCGGTGGTCTCGTCGGCCAGGACCTCGGCGGGAGCCTCGGTCGTGACGTCGGTCTCGCCGAGGAGCAGATCGGTCTCAGGTGCCTCGTCGGCGAAGTCGAGGTCGACCTCGTCGAGCGCCGGGCGGTTGTTGCGGGGCTTGGCGCTGTCCTTCTCCGCCTTGGCCTCGGCCATGGCGTCGGCCTTCTTCCGGACCGGGCCGAGAACCATGATCATGTTGCGGCCGTCCTGCTTCGGGGAGTACTCCACGAAGGCGATGTCAGCCACGTCGTCGGCGAGCTTCTTCAGCAGCCGGAAGCCCAGCTCGGGCCGCGACTGCTCACGACCACGGAACATAATCGTGATCTTGACCTTGTCCCCCGCCTTGAGGAACCGCACGACGTGACCCTTCTTGGTCTCGTAGTCGTGCGCGTCGATCTTGGGACGGAGCTTCATCTCCTTGATGACGGTGTTGACCTGCTTCTTGCGGTCCTCACGCGCCTTCAGGGCTGACTCGTACTTGAACTTGCCGTAGTCCATGAGCTTGCAGACCGGCGGCTTGGCCATCGGGGCGACCTCGACGAGGTCGAGGTCTGCTTCCGCAGCGAGACGCAGCGCATCATCGATGCGCACGATGCCGACCTGTTCGCCGTTGGGGCCGACGAGTCGGACCTCGGGAACACGGATCCGCTCGTTGATGCGGGGCTCGGCGCTGATGGGCACTCCTTGGGTAGCGCGGGTGATCGCACCGCTGCGGCCCCCGACATGGATCGAGGCCCCGCGCACACACGCGAGGCCTCGCAGTCGGCGGCAGGCACGCACGAAGGCGGCATACCTCAGGCGCCCCCCGTCGGGGGTGCCACGACCTGTACCCGAGCGCCCGGAAGCGCTAGCAGGTGGGAGCGAGAACTCCGCTTGTGTGACTTGCCCCTACGGTCAGGGCGAGTCGGTCCGGGCTGAGTGTAGCCGCTGGGGCGCACCAGCCCCAAACGGCGGTCTGACCCGCCGCACCCGAGGGGCAGCGGGCCAGACCGGATCACCTGAGGGGTCAGGCGAGGTCGGCCTGCCCGGTAGCCTCGCCGCCGGAGCGGGTCAGCGGGTAGACGAGCGCTCCGAGGGCACCACCGATGAGCGGTGCGAGGAGGAAGAGCCACACCTGACTCAGTGCGGTGCCGCCGGCGAACAGGGCCGGGCCGAAGGAGCGGGCCGGATTGACCGAGGTGCCGTCGAGTGGGATGCCGAAGGTGTGGATCGCGGTGAGAGCCGCACCGATCGCGAGGCCCGCTGCCGCAGCGGTGGCGAACTTGTCGGTCACCAGGAGGATCACCAGGACGAACGCGGCGGTGGCCAGCACCTCGAACACGAACGCTCCAGCGAGATTGATATGGCCGTTGTCGAACCCGTTGGAACCGAGTCCGCCTGTCTGGTCCGTGACGCCACCGGACGCCACCAGAAACTTGAGCACTCCAGCCGCGACGATCGCTCCCAGGAACTGTGCGATCCAGTAGCCGACCGCCTCGGCGATGGGCTGCCTTCGGGCGATCACCATCGCGAGCGTCACGGCCGGGTTGACGTGCGCTCCGCTGATCGGGCCGAACGCGTAGGCCACGAAGATGAGGACGAAGCCGAACGCAATGGCCACAGCGAGAACACCGCCACTGGCCTTGATCCCGGAGACGGCTGCGCCGACGGCGATGAGGACGAGCAGGAAGGTGCCGAGGAACTCGGCGATGAGCTTGCGCTGGGCCATGAGTGGCACCTTTCGCTAGAGACGTCGGACTCGCTCATGCTCCCGGAGAGGAAGCGAAAGGCAATCATCAACACGCAGAGTGACGAGGCACGATTCTCCGTGCAGATCATCCACGGGACGGGTCACTGAGCGCGACGACGACACCTCGCCGACACGCCTCGGCGACCACCGGTGCGGCGAGGACCAGTCGGGCGACCTGTTCGGCCACGGTGTCGGGATCAGCACCCGGGGCCAGCTCGACCACGAGCACGAGGTCCGGCGCTGCTGGGTCCGCCGGGTCATCGGGCGGCGCCAGCCCGACCCGGGCAAGGCCGTCAATCCGACCTGCTGCGGCCAGGACGGCCGCCGCGACGTCGGGGTCCTCCCAGGGATGCGCGGGGACCCGGCCGGCGCCCAGCGCCTCGAGCGCGGTGCCGCCGACCACCAGACGAACCGGACCGGCGTGGTCGAGGAGGACAGCACCGGCCCCCTCCGCGAGGGCACCGGCCGCGACCCGGATGGCGGGAGCCGGGATCCCGCGGGCCGAGGGGTCCCAGGCCGCCATCGCGGCGACGGAGGTGAACGCCAGCAGCGCCCGGCGGCCGTCGGCGGCGACCAGGCTGACCGACGCCAGATGGCTCGACTTCTCCTGCCGGAGGCCGCCCCCCGACTCCTCGGCCTGGTCCAGCACAGCGACGAGCGGGGTCATGAGCCGGGAGGTGAGCAGGGTCGAGACGAGGTCGCGACGAGAGCACCTGCCCTCGTCGTACGACGTCAACGCCTCGGACAGCCGCGGGTCGGCGCTGCCGTCGTCACCGGCGAACTCCGGATCCGGCACGGAGACGCCCGCGAAGCGGCGGGGGTCCGCGGACTCGTCGGTGGTCACAGCCACGATCCTGCCCTGCGCGCTGCTATAACGAGCACACGCGACACGAGTCGCCACCACTGATCGGAGCACCATGACCGTCGTCGTCGGCTACGTCCGGACCGCAGAGGGCGAGGCCGCCCTGGCCGCCGCCCTCGAACAGCTGCACGAGGGTGAGCGGCTCATCGTCGTCAACAAGCCGGAGCAGAGCGAGCTCGAGCAGTTCTCCGCGGAGCAGGACTCCGACGCGCTGCACAACAACCTCGCCGAGCAGGGCGTCGACGCCGAGGTCGTCAACCTCTATGCCTCCGACGAGCCCGCCGATCTCATCGTCGAGCAGGCGACCGCGCACGGGGCACGGCTCATCGTCATCGGCCTGCGCAAGCGCTCCCCCGTCGGCAAGATCCTGCTCGGCAGCACGGCGCAGGCGGTGCTCTTCAGCGCCCCGTGCCCGGTGCTCAGCGTCCGCGCCGACACCGAGTAGCCAGGTCGGCGCCCGGTGTCGCTAGAGCCGGCAGGCGTGGATGTCGGTGACCAGGATGCCGCGGGCACCCATGTCCCACAGCTCGTCCATGATCCGGTGGACCTCACGCTTGGGCACCATGGCCCGCACCGCGACCCACCCCGCGTCGTGCAGGGGTGACACGGTCGGCGACTCGATGCCGGGCGTGATCGCGCACGCCTCGGTGACCAGCTCGGCCCTGATGTCGTAGTCGACGAGCACGTAGGCCCGCGCCACGATCACGCCCTGCAGCCGTCGGACGAACGTGTCGACGGCGACGTCGGCGGGGGCACCCGACCGGCGCACGAGCAGTGCCTGGCTCACCAGGATCGGGTCACCGACCACGACGAGCCCGGCCTGGCGCAGCGTGGTTCCGGTGGCCACGACGTCGGCGACCGCATCGGCGACCCCGAGGCGTACGGCGTTCTCCACCGCTCCGTCGAGCTTGACCACGGTCGCCTCGACGCCGAGCTCCGCCAGGCATCCGGCGAGCAGCCCGGGGTAGGAGGTCGCAATGCGCTTTCCCCCCAGGTCGGCCACCGTGGTCGCCTCACCCGCGGGCGCTGCGAAGCGGAAGGTCGACGGGGCGAAGCCCAGCTCCAGCAGCGTCTCCGCCTCGGAGCCTGAGTCCAGCAGCAGGTCGAGGCCGGTGATTCCGATGTCGAGCTGACCTGTGGCGACGTAGGTCGCGATGTCACGCGGGCGCAGGAAGAAGAACTCGACGTCGTTGTCGGGGTCCTGCACGACGAGCTCACGCGCGGCGTGGGCGGCGGGATAGCCCGCCTCGCGCAGCATCTCTCGAGCGGGATCGGACAGCTGACCCTTGTTGGGCAGGGCAACACGCAGCACAGCAGACTCCTGGAAGAGGGGACGATTCGCACATCGCGGAGCCCCCGCTCGCGGCCGGTCAGGACCGGCGCGGACCCGGGGGCCTACAGATGGCGGTAGACGTCCTCGAGGGAGACGTCGGCGGCGAGCATCAGCACCTGGGTGAAGAAGATGAGCTGCGCGATCTCCTCGGCCGCCCGCTCCTTGCCCTCGAACTCAGCAGCCATCCACGACTCGGCGGCCTCTTCGACCACCTTCTTGCCGATCCCGTGCACGCCGTCCTCGAGCAGACGCGTCACGGTGCCCGACTCGGGGTCGCGTTCCTGCCACTTGGTCACGAGCTCGGTGTGCAGCTCCTCGAAAGTCTTCACGACGCGAAGCCTACGGAACCCTTCGGCGCCAATCCACGCAGGGTCGCGACCGTGGACAACGCGGCCTCGACCGCTTCGCGCCCCTTGTCCTCGATCGAGCCCGCAAGCCCGGCCCTGGCGAGGGCCTGCTCGTCGGTGTCGCACGTGAGCAGGCCGAAGCCCACCGGCACCCCCGAGTCGAGCGCCACGCGGGTCAGGCCGTCGGTGGTCGCGGTGCAGACGTAGTCGAAGTGCGGTGTGCCGCCACGGATGACGACGCCGAGCGCGACGACAGCGTCGAAGCCCGCCGCGGCCGCTGCCTGGACGACGATCGGGAGCTCGAAGGCGCCCGGAACCCGGATCAGCTCGTGCGTGACGTCGTGCTCCTCGAGCGCCCGGACGGCTCCGTCGACCAGGCCGCCCATGACCTCCTCGTGCCAGGACGAGGCGACGACCGCCACGCGGAGGCCGGGGAGGCGGACGAGGTCGAGGGCCGGGGCTCCTGAGGCGCTCATGAGGGGTTCCCTTCGGGGTTGTCGAGGTCGCCGGGCACGTCGAGCCCGCTCGGATAGTCGTGACCCATGCGGTCGCGCTTGGTGCGCAGATAGTCCACGTTGTGGCGGTTGGGGGTGATCTCGAGCGCGACGCGCTCGACGATGGCGAGGCCGTAGCCCTCGAGGCCGGCCCGCTTGGCGGGATTGTTGGTGAGGAGCCGCATCGTCGTCACGCCGAGGTCGGCGAGGATCTGCGCGCCGGTGCCGTAGTCGCGGGCGTCGGCGGGCAGCCCCAGCTCGAGGTTGGCGTCGACCGTGTCCGAGCCGCCGTCCTGGAGCTCGTAGGCCTGCAGCTTGTGCAGCAGGCCGATGCCGCGTCCCTCGTGCCCTCGCATGTAGAGCACGATGCCGCGACCTTCGGCGGCGACGCGGGCGAGAGCGGCGTCGAGCTGCGGGCCGCAGTCGCAGCGGCGCGAGCCGAAGACATCCCCGGTGAGGCACTCGGAGTGCACCCGGACCAGGAGGTCCTCGCCGTTGCCGATCTCACCGCAGACCAGGGCGACGTGCTCCACACCGTCGAGCTTGGAGCGGTAGCCGACGGCGCGGAACTCGCCCCATTCGGTGGGCAGCCGGGTGTCTGCTGCCTTCTCGATCTGTCGCTCGTAGTGCCGGATGTGCGCGACGAGGTCGGCGATCGAGATCATGACGAGGCCGTGGGTGTCGGCGAAGTCGCGACACTCGGGCGCACGCATCATGGAGCCGTCGTCGTTGACCAGCTCGCACAGCGCGCCGGCGGCTGCCAGGCCGGCAAGCCGCGCCAGGTCGACGCCGGCCTCGGTGTGACCTGGGCGTCGCAGCACGCCGCCCTCCATCGCCCGCAGCGGCACCACATGGCCGGGGCGCGTGAGCTCCCACGGCTCGGTGGCGGAGTCCGAGAGCACCTTGATGGTGCGGGCGCGGTCCTCGGCGGAGATGCCGGTCGACTTCACGTCACGGGCGTCGACCGTGATGGCGTACGCCGTGCCCTTCTTGTCCTCGTTGATCGCCGTCATCGGCGGGAGCCCGAGGCGGTCGAGCTCGGCACCGGGCATCGAGACGCAGATGTAGCCGCTCGTCCAGCGGATCATGAAGCCCACGAGCTCCGGCGTCGCGCGCTGCGCGGCGAAGATGAGGTCGCCCTCGTTCTCGCGGTCCTCGTCGTCGACGACCACCACGGCGCGGCCGTCGCGGATGGCGGCGATCGCGTCCTCGACGCGATCGAGGCGCACACCACCATGTGTCGGTGCGACAGCCTGCGCCGCGGTGACAGGGACGGTGGTGACGGGCTCGGACATGGTCATGCGGTCCTCCACTGGAGCAGGCGTTCGACGTACTTCGCGACGACGTCGACCTCGAGGTTGACGGGGTCACCCACGCCCTTGGTCCCGAGCGTGGTGAGCTCGAGGGTGGTCGGGATGAGCGACACCGAGAACCAGTCCCGGTCCGCCTCGACGACGGTGTGCGAGATGCCGTCGACCGTGATCGAACCCTTCTCGACGACGTAGCGACCGAGGTCGTCCGGCAGGGCGATACGGACGATCTCCCAGTGCTCGCTCGGGATTCGCTCGAGGATCTCGCCGGTGCCGTCGACGTGCCCCTGCACGAGATGGCCGCCGAGACGCGCCTCGAGGGACACCGGACGCTCGAGGTTGACGCGGGAGCCGGCGACGAGCGCGCCCAGGGACGAGCGGTCGAGCGTCTCCGCCATGACGTCTGCGGTGAACTCGCCGTCGCCGAACTCCACGACCGTGAGACAGACGCCGTTGACGGCGATCGACGCACCGCGGACCGCGTCGCTCGTGACGAGCGGGCCTCGGATGCGCAGACGTGCAGCGTCTGCCTGCGGCTCGACCGCGACGACCGCGCCGAGCTCCTCGACGATGCCGGTGAACATCTAGTCCTCCTCCATGGTCCGAAACACCCGGGCATCGATCCGTACGTCGGCGCCCACGCGCGCAACATCGATCACCTGGAGACGCAACGCCTCCGAGACCGTGGACATGCCCGCATCGCCCAGCGCGCTCGGCCCTGCACCGAGCAAAGCAGGGGCGACATACCACCGGACGGCATCGACGACGCCGGCACGGACGAACGCGGCAGCGACGGTGGGACCGCCCTCGAGCAGCACGTGGCGCACGTCGCGGGCGAACAGCGCAGTCAGCACTTCCAGCGGGTCGTGCGTGCGCAGGTGCAGGGTAGGTGCGGCGTCATCGAGCACCCGGGCGCCCACCGGGATGTCCCGCAGTCCGACGATCACGCGCATCGGCTGACGGGAGTCGAAGGACGTGCCGTCGCGGCGCACCGCCAGATGAGGATCGTCAGCGAGCACTGTGCCGGTGCCGACGACCACTGCGTCGACCTCGGAACGGAGCGCGTGGACCTCGGCTCGGGCCGGGGCTGACGTGATCCACCGGCTCGTGCCGTCGGAGGCGGCGATGCGACCGTCGAGCGTGGACGCCGCCTTCCAGGTCACGAACGGTCGGCCGTGGCTCACCGCAAACGTCCAAAACTCATTGAGCGCACGAGCTTGCGCCACGAGCACGGCACCGACGGCGACGGCTCCACCGACGACATCGACTCCGGCGGCGCTCAGGGTCTCGGCACCGCCGGCGGCCACCGGGTTGGGGTCGACCTGCGCGAACACCACGCGCGCGACGCCGGCCTCGATCAACGCCTGGGCACAAGGGCCGGTGCGACCGGTGTGGTTGCAGGGCTCGAGCGTCACGACTGCGGTGCTTCGGCGAGCCAGGGCGCCGGCACGTGCCAGGGCGTCGACCTCGGCATGCGGGGTCCCCGCGCCCCGGTGGAAACCCTCCGCCACGACGGTGCCGTCGGGAGCGAGCAGCACGCACCCGACGCGAGGGTTGGGACCGTGCGGCACACCATCGGTGGCTGCGAGCGCGAGCGCGCGCAGCAGCGCGTCGGTCTCGGTGCCGCTCGCGGTGCTCACGGATGCTCCTGGTCTCGTCGGTGCCGATGCTCGCCACGATTCGGGGCAGGGGTCAGGCACGGGACGACGACCTGCGCCGAGCCCGGAGCTGCCGGGACGGCGTTCATCGATCGACCCGCGCGCGTCGCCTCCCATCCGGACTCTCACCGTCGGCTCCGGATGACCCTCGGCTCCCTCGCCGGAGCGAGAGGCGCGGGCTGACCGGATCAACCGGCCACTGGCTGTGGCCGGGTCGCGGGCTGACACCGCCGGTTCGGACTTGCACCGACCCCGGGACGCGCGAGCAGGTTCCATGCTCGTACGGCACCGAGTCTACGCAGGCGTGCACCACCAGGAGGCGGTGGTGGCGGCGGCGGCCTGCGCCGCGAGCGAACGCACCGCAGCGGCGGGGTCCTCAGCGCCGTAGACCGCAGAGCCGGCGACGAAGACATCGGCTCCGGCGTCAGCGCAGATCTCGATCGTCTCGACCGTGACACCGCCGTCGACCTGGATCCACACGTCGAGGTCGCGGCCCTTGACGAGCTCACGCGCCCGCCTGATCTTGGGCACCACGACATCGAGGAACTTCTGCCCGCCGAACCCGGGCTCGACCGTCATCAGCAGCAGCATGTCGATCTCGGGGAGCAGATCGGCATAGGCCTCGACCGGTGTCGCGGGCCGCAGTCCCATCCCTGCCCGCGCTCCGGCTGCACGGATCGACCTCGCGAGCCGCACCGGTGCCGCGGCGGCCTCCACGTGGAAGGTCACAGACCCGGCGCCCGCCTCAGCGTAGGCCGGCGCCCAGCGGTCCGGGTCCTCGATCATCAGGTGGCAGTCGACCGGGGTCGTCACTGACCTCAGCAGCGACTCGACGACAGGGAGTCCCAGGGTGAGGTTGGGAACGAAGTGGTTGTCCATGACGTCCACGTGGAGCCAGTCAGCAGCACCGGCCACCCGTTCGCACTCGGCAGCCAGCCGAGCGAAGTCGGCCGACAGGATGCTCGGAGAGATCTGGACGCCCATGACCGTCACGCTAGCGGGACGCGCTCGCACATCGCGCAACACGGCACCGTCGTGTGCCACGATTTCGCGCAGAAGGGAAGGTCCGTGAGGCTGTGGTCTCTGTGAGCTCCCTGTCGGCGCGCCTGCTCTCGGTCGAGTGCGCGGACCCCCGGACCGCCCGGCGCGGTCGCAACGCGCTCATCGTCTTCACGGGGGCGATCGCCTGCGGGCTGCCGTCGATCGTGGCGCTCTTCTTCATCCCGCACGGTCCTGGGCTCTCGGTCATCATCGCGGTCTTCTGCCTCTGTGCGGCGCTGTGCACGCGGCTGGTGCACCGAGGGCAGGTCGATCTCGGGGTCGGGCTCTTCTTCGTGATCATGATCGGCGCTGAGCTCGCGTTTCCGATCGTGTCGCAGGACTCGCGACTCACGGCGGTCTATCTCGTCATCCCGGTGGCCATCGCTGGTGTGACGCTCGAGCGACGCGGGCTCGTGGCGGTCGCACTCGCGTCGATGATCGTCGCGGTCGTCGTGACGCTGGTCTATCCGCCGGTCGACCCGCCGCCCTCGACCTTCGAGGTGGTCCTTGCTGCTCTGATCCTCATCACGTTCGTGCTCATGGCGACCTGGCTCGGGAGCGACAGCCTGCGACGTGCGGCCCAGCGTGCCGACGCCGCAGCTGCACGCGCAGGCTCGCTGGCCGACGGGCTCGTAGCGGTCAACGAGGAGCTCGAGGATCGGGTCGCCCGACGTACCGACGAGCTCGAACGTGCGCTGACCCGGCAGGAGGCGCTCGTCGCCGAGCTCGCTGAGCTCTCGCTCCGCGATCCCCTCACGGGACTGCACAACCGTCGCCATGCCGACCACAAGCTGCCACGGCAGCTGGCCGCCGCCGAGCGTTATGACCACCCCATGTCGATGGCGATGGCCGACCTCGACCACTTCAAGACCGTCAACGACGACTACAACTACGCGGTCGGCGACGAGGTGCTGCGTCGGTTCGCACGAATCCTCGAGGGGACCCGCCGCACGACGGACGTCGTCACGCGCTACGGCGGCGAGGAGTTCCTGGTGATGATGCCGCAGACCAACATGGATCAAGGCTTCGTCGTCTGTGAGCGGCTGCGGCTCGAGGTCGAGCGCCACCCGTGGCACGAGGTCGTGCCCGGTCTCGCCGTCACCGTGAGCATCGGCATCGCCGACACAGCGCACAGCGGGGGGCTCGTGACGTTGGTGGCGGCCTCCGACATCGCCCTGCACCGGGCGAAGCGCGAGGGGCGCAACCGCGTCGTGTCGATGTCGGGTGAGCCTTTCACCCGACCGGTGACGGCGCTGGGCCTGCACGATCCGCCCAGCGCAATGGAGGCCTGACCGGTGTCAGCGGGTGCGACGCAGGATCGCGAGAAACATCCCGTCGGTGCCGTGCACGTGCGGCCACAGACGCAGGTCCGGACCGGCTCCGAGATCGTCGACCTCGGGGAGCAGCGGCCGCACGTCGAGCCGTTCGACGTCGCCGCGACGAACTGCGTCGTCGACGACGACAGTCGTCTCGGCCAGGTGCGGCGAGCACGTGGCATAGCCCACGACTCCCCCGACGCGGACGGCGTCGATCGCCGACGCCAGCAGTCGTGACTGCAGTGCGGAGAGGTCCGCGACGTCGGCTGGAGTGCGCCGCCACCTCGACTCAGGTCGTCGGCGGAGAACTCCTAGACCGGTGCAGGGGGCGTCGAGAAGCACCCGGTCGAAGGTGCCGGACCGCCACGGTCCGGCCGTGCTGTCAGCCGTGACCGACAGGTGGTGTCCGGGTGCGCTCTCCAGTGCCTGCGCCACCAGGTGCGACCGGTGCTGGGCGCGGTCGACGGCGAGCAGACGGACGTCGCGGTCCAGGCCCAGCCCCGCGAGCAACGCCGCCTTGCCGCCGGGGCCGGCCGCCATGTCGAGCCACGTGTCGTCGGTGCCCTCGATCCCGGCGCGAGACAGGGCGATGGCCACGAGCTGGCTCCCTTCGTCCTGCACACCGGCGTCGCCCGATCGCACCGCCGGGATGGCTCCGGGGTTGCCGCTCTCGAGCGTGACGGCGTAGGGCGACCACAGACCCGGTCGGGCACCGCGCAGGTCGAGCAGCTCGTCGACGTCGATGCGCCCAGGGCGAGCGACCAGGGTGACCTCGGCATTGACGTTGTCGGCGACGAGCAGTTCCTCGGTGTCCGACCACGACGACGACCCGCGCCACGACGACAGTGCGTCATGCAGCGCCTCGACGATCCAGCGCGGGTGGGACTGCACGACCGCGAGGTGTCCAGCGGGGTCGCTCTGGGCGTCGGGCGCGACCTCCTCGACCCACTCGTCGAGGTCGCGTTCGCCGACGCGACGCAGGACCGCGTTGGCGAACTTGCTCCGCGCCTCGCCGCCGACGAGGCGGGCCAGCTGGACCGTCTCCCCGACAGCGGCGTGCGGGGGTGTCCCGAGGAACAGGATCTGCATGGCACCGAGGCGTACGACGTCGAGCACCTGCGCGTCGATCTCGGCCAGCGGACGGGCGCTGCACGCCTCCAGGACGGCGTCGATGAAGCCCTGACGACGCAAGGTGCCGTAGGCCAGCGTCGTGGTGAACGCTGCGTCGCGGCCGTGCAGGTCGGCCTGGGCGAGCACCTGCTGGGCGACGAGGTTGGCGTAGGCGCCGTCATCGTGGACGGCACGCAGGATGTCGTAGGCGGCAAGCCGCGACGGGTCGGTCGCCTTACGGTCGGGTCGCCACTGGACCGGGCGGGTGCGGTGGCCGCGTGGCCCGTCGGTCATGAGGTCGCGCCCAGACGCGCGCCGACGGCAGGCCGGGTGCCGCGCGCCCAGTCGGCCGCTGCCATGGCCTTCTTGCCCTGGGGGCGCACCTCACCGAGGACGACCGCGTGCGTCGCCGTGCCGACACGGACGCGAACCTTGTCGACCGCGAGCTCGCCGGGCGCGAGCGAGGTGTCATCCGGCAGCGGGGTCACGGGCCCGAGCTTGAGCCGCTCGTCGGAGTAGGTGGTCCAGGCGCCCGGAGCCGGTGTGCAGGCGCGGACCTGGCGGTCGACCCGGATCGCCGGCTGGGTCCAGTCGACCTCGGCATCGTCGACCGTGATCTTGGGAGCCAGGGTGACGCCGTCGGACGGCTGACGCGCGGCAGCCATCACGCCCGCGTCGAGGGCGTCCATCGTCGCGACGAGAAGCCCTGCGCCACTCACCGCGAGCCGGCCCAGGAGATCACCCGACGTGTCGGTCGGACGGATCGCCTCGGTCACGACGCCGAGCACAGGGCCGGTGTCGAGACCCTCTTCGAGGAGGAAGGTCGTGGCCCCGGTGATGTCGTCGCCGTGCCAGACCGCGTGCTGCACCGGTGCCGCACCGCGCCATGCGGGCAGCAGCGAGAAGTGCAGGTTGACCCACCCGTGCTTGGGGATCCCCAGTGCGGCACGGGGAACGAGGGCCCCATAGGCGACGACGGGACAGCAGTCCGGAGCGAGCTCGGCGAGGCGTGCGAGGAAGTCGGGCTCGCTGGGTCGACCGGGGGTGAGCGCCTCGAGACCGTGCTCATCGGCGAGCGCACCCACGGGCGAACGCTGGAGCGTGCGACCACGACCGGCTGGCGCATCGGGTCGGGTGACCACGGCGAGGACCTCGTGCCGCGACGCGAGGAGGGCGGTGAGGGCGGGAAGAGCGACGTCCGGAGTTCCGGCGAAGACGAGGCGCACCGGCTACAGCCAGCGCGAGGAGATGCGGTGCGGGGAGAACTTCACCGGCGGGGCGTTCTCGCCGAACCACTCCGCCTCGCGGATGGCGCGCATCGCTTCCTTGCGCGTCTCGGCGTCGAGGCGGTCGATGAACATGATGCCGTCGAGGTGGTCGGTCTCGTGCTGCACGCAGCGGGCCAGCAGGTCGGACCCCTCGATGACCACCGGCTCACCGTGCTCGTTGAGGCCCTCGGCCACGACGCGCAGCGACCGGCGGGTGTTGAAGGCGAGCTCAGGCACCGACAGGCAGCCCTCGTCGCCCTCCTGCATCTCCTCGCTGAGGTCGAGCGTGGGGTTGATGAGATGGCCGATCACATCGTCGACGTCATAGGTGAAGACCCGAAGACTCACGCCGAGCTGCGGAGCGGCCAGGCCAGCACCCGGAGCATCCATCATCGTGTCGGTGAGGTCCTTGACGAGCTTGCGGAGCTCCTTGTCGAAGGTCGTCACCTCCGCCGCCGGCGTCGTGAGCACCGGATCGCCGAAGAGGCGGATGGGCTTGACGGCCACGGGCGGGCACTCCTTCGAGAGACGGTCGGTCGGCCCAGTCTATGGATCCTGGCGGGTACGGACGTCGTGCGGGCGGAGGCGGCGCCGGGGTGCTCAGCCGAGCAGGACGGGGTCGACCCGCACCGTGACCGGGGCACCATCCTTGCGAGCGCTGCGGATCGCCGACGCGGCGCGGAGAGCGACCGCGAGCTCGCCCCCGGACGTGCGCGCGACGACGACGAGGGCGCGCACCCGACCCTCCACGACCGGACCGCGGCGGGGTGCCACGACAGGGATCGGCCCGAGCACGGTGGCGGACTCCGGCAGCCGGGCGTGGCCCAGGAGGTCGGCCACGTCGTCCGGGGCTCCGGTGAGCTCCGCGACGCGCCAGGCGGGTGGCAGGTGCAGCAGCTCGCGCTCGCTCAGCTCACGCGCTGCGAAACCTTCGGGGTCGAACCGCACGACGGCCTGGACTGCGGCCAGTGCCGGGTCGGCGAGCAGCACCACGGTGCCGCCTGCGGACGACGGCCGGACGAGGCTCGCCACGTGCATCCATCGACGCACCGCCTCCTCGGCCGCACGGAGATCGGGCCGGTCGACCATCATCCGACCGTCGAGCAGCAGTGCCGCGGCGTAGCCACCTTCGGCGCGCGGCTCTGCCCCCGGCGTCGCGACCACGATCGAGGGTCGCGAGTCGACCTGGTCGAGGACACCTGAGCCGCCGGGGTCACGGCCTGACACCTGAACGGGCACACCGGGAAAGGCGCGGCCGAGCTCTTCGGCGGTACGCCGCTCCCCCACGGACACCGCACGCAGCCGGGTACCTCCGCAGCGCGGACAGATCCAGTCTCCGGCGAGCCGACCGCACCAGCCGCACGTCGGCACGGCGTGCCCGCTGCTCACCCCGAGCGGGCCGTGGCAGGTGCGGCATCGGGCCAGGTCGCGGCACGTCTGGCAGGCCATCGCCGGCACATAGCCGCGGCGCGGCACCTGCACCAGCACCGGGCCGAGCGCGAGCGCGGCCTTGGCTGCCTCCCATGCAACGCGCGGCAGGCGGGCGCTGGTGGCCGCCTCGTCACGGGCGAGGTCGGCCTCGGATCCGGACGTCACGACGCGGGGGCGACGCCGACGCAGCTCGGCCTTGGGCAACGAGACCTCGCGGGCCCAACCGGTCGCGACGAGAGCGGCCACCTCGACCGAACGTGACGTCGACCCGATGACGACGGCGGCGCCCGACCTCACGGCGCGCATCACGAGGACCTCGCGGGCGTGCCAGTAGGGGGCATGGGGCTCGGTGAGCGAGTCGTCACCGTCGTCCCAGAGCACGACGAGCCCGAGGTCACGGACCGGGGCGAAGACGGCGGCGCGGGTGCCGACGACGACCGTGACGTGGCCCCGTCGGATCTCGAGGAAGCTCCGATAGCGCGCCGCCGGACCGAGGTCGGCGGTGAGCACCCGGTGCCGGTCGACCCCACCGCCGGACAGTCGGGTCCGCAGCTCGGCGTCGAGGCGCGCCACGTCACGGGCGTCCGGGGCGACCACCAGCACGCCGCGACCGGCGCTGGCAGCCGCAGCGACCAGGAGGGCGATCGCCGCGGCGGGATCGAGGCCCGGCCCGCTGGTCCAGACGGCGCGGGGCCCCGGTGCCAGAGGACTGAAGACGAGGGCCGGGTCGGACAGCCGCGAGACGAGCGACGCTCCCCCGGTGAAGCTGGTCCACGCTCCGGCGTCGCAGGGTTGGTCGATCATCGGTCGCGGCTCGGGAGGGCCTGCTGCGTCGAGCGCGGCCTCGGTGGCCGCATGACGCGGGGGCACAGCGCCGCGCAGGACGTCGGGCAACGTTCCGGCCCAGCGGTCGGCGACCGCCCGCGCCAGCACTGCGATCTCCGCCGTGAGCACCGGCTCGGGGCTCACCACCTTGGCCAGTCGCTCCATCCGTCCGGTGTGGTCGGTGGCCGCGACCCGTTCGACGATCCAGCCGTCGACGAGAGAGCCGGAGAAGCGGACGCGCACGCGCGCGCCCGGCACCGCCGCGACCGACATCGGCTCGGGCACGACGTAGTCGAAGAGCCGGTCCAGGTGGGGCAGCGGGACATCGACGACGACACGTGCGATCGGGTCGACCTGAGCGGGTCCGGCCAGCGGTCGGACCCGTGCGCGACGCACCTTGTCCGCGACGAGCGCGAGCTGCTCGCCGACCTCGGGGTGCGTCACGGAGGAGTTCTACCGGATGGGTCGCCTGTCGCGCTGCCGTCGTCCACCAGGTCGGCGCCCGTGACCCGGTAGAGGACGTGCGGACGCCACCAGTCGCCGGGCTGGGCGCGCGGGTGGTCGAACACGGTGTCATAGCGCATGCCGATCCGCTGCATGACGGCCTGCGAGGCGATGTTGGCCGGCACTGTGAAGGAGACGACCTCGGTGAGCCCTGCGACGTCGAACGCGAACCGCAGCGCTGCCTCGGCCGCCTCGGTCGCGATCCCGAGTCCCCACCAGTCGGCCGCGAGCCGCCAGCCGATCTCCACGAGGGGGTCGGTGTGCGCGAACGGCGCCTCGAACGACGGTGGGACCAGCCCGACGAAGCCGACGAACGGCGCCGCGCCTCGTCCGGACTCGTGCACCTCGACCGCCCACCCGGTGAAGCCGTAGTCGTCGTGCAACGACTCGAACCGCTCGACGGAGGCCCGGGACTGCTCGCGCGTCATGGTCGAGGGAAACCACCGCATCACGCGAGGGTCGGCGTTCATCACGGCGTACGGCTCGACATCGCTGCCTCGCCAGGCTCGCAACGACAACCGAGGCGTCCGCAGCTCGTGTCGAGTCATGCGGACGCCACGGATGCAGTCGGTGCGTGGTGGTCGGTCAGAGACCGGCCGCTGCCTTGAGCGCGTCGGCGCGGTCGGTGCGCTCCCACGAGAAGTCGGGGAGCTCTCGGCCGAAGTGGCCGTAGGCGGCGGTGGCGGTGTAGATCGGGCGCAGCAGGTCGAGGTCGCGGATGATCGCGGCCGGACGCAGGTCGAACACGGCCAGCACCGCGGTCTGGATGTCGGAGTCGGGCAGCACTCCCGTGCCGAAGGTCTCGACGAAGACGCCGACCGGCTGCGCCTTGCCGATGGCGTAGGCCACCTGGACCTCGCAGCGGCGAGCCAGGCCCGCAGCCACGACGTTCTTCGCGACCCAGCGCATGGCGTAGGCCGCCGAGCGGTCAACCTTCGACGGGTCCTTGCCGGAGAAGGCGCCTCCGCCGTGGCGGGCCATGCCGCCGTAGGTGTCGACAATGATCTTGCGACCGGTGAGCCCGGCGTCGCCCATGGGGCCACCGATCTCGAAGCGGCCGGTCGGGTTGACCAGGAGCCGGAAGCCCTCGGTGTCGATCGAGAGCCCCTCGAGCTCGGGAGCGACCACGAGCTCGGCGATGTCCGGGGTCAGCAGGGTCGCGAGGTCGATGTCGGCCGCGTGCTGGGTCGAGACGACGACGGTGTCGAGGCGCACGGCCTTGTCGTCCTCGTCGTACTCGATCGTGACCTGGGTCTTGCCGTCTGGACGGAGGTAGGGGATCGCGCCGTCCTTGCGGACCTGGGACAGGCGACGCGCCAGCTTGTGCGCGAGGTGGATCGGCAGCGGCATGAGCTCGGGTGTGTCGTCGCAGGCGTAGCCGAACATCAGACCCTGGTCGCCGGCACCCTGGCGGTCGAGCTCGTCGGCGCTGCCCTCGGCGCGCTCCTCGAGGGCATCGTCGACGCCCTGGGCGATGTCGGGGCTCTGCGAGCCGATCGACACGTTGACGCCGCACGACGCTCCGTCGAAGCCCTTCTTCGAGGAGTCGTAGCCGATCTCGAGGATCCGGTCGCGCACGATCGCGGGGATGTCGACCCAGCCGGAGGTCGTGACCTCGCCGGCGACGTGGACCTGGCCGGTCGTGATGAGCGTCTCGACCGCGACCCGGCTGCGCGGGTCCTCCTTGAGCATGGCGTCGAGGATCGAGTCGCTGATCTGGTCAGCGATCTTGTCCGGGTGGCCCTCGGTGACCGACTCGGAGGTGAACAGACGACGCGCCACGGCAGCACTCCCATGAGGACTGGATCAGGGATGGCGTCGCGCGGAGCGACGCGCAGGAACAGGTGCGGGAAGTCTATCCGCGCACGGGCTCAGGCCCGAATCCGACCACAGCGTGGCGGGTTCGGGCGGGTCACCGGCTCCGACGCGCGATGACCGAGTCCCAGACGGCGTCGGCGACAGCACCCTTCGACGCCCGAGCGACGAGCACTTCCGTGCCGTCGGCACCCAGGATGACGACCTCGTTGTCGTCGGTGCCGAAGCCCTTCCCGGCACCGACCTCGTTGACCACGAGCAGGTCGCACCCCTTTCGGACGAGCTTGGCGCGCCCGTGGTCGAGCACCGTCGCGTCGGGGTCGCCCGTCTCCGCGGCGAAGCCGACGACCACCTGGTCGCTGCCTGCGGCGTCGCGCCGCGCGACCAGCTCCGCGAGGACGTCGGCGGTGCGTTCCAGGGCGATCGGGTCGGGCACTCCGCCGGTGTCCTTCTTCTTGATCTTGTGCGTCGCCAGGTCGACCGGGCGGAAGTCGGCGACGGCGGCCGCCATCACCACGACCTCGGCACCGATCGCGTGGGCGTGCACTGCCTGACGGAGCTCCTCGGCCGAGGTGACGCGTACGACGGTGGCACCGGCCGGGTCGGGCAGCGACACGTTGGCGGACACCAGGACGACGGACGCGCCGCGAGCGGCGGCTGTCGTCGCCAGTGCATAGCCCTGCTTGCCGCTGCTCGAGTTGCCGAGGAACCGCACCGGGTCCAGGTGCTCGCGGGTGCCACCGGCAGAGATCACGACACGCACTCCGGAGAGGTCAGGGTCGCGGCGGGCCCGGTCGAGCACCGAGAGGCATGCGTCGTAGATCGCCTGTGGCTCAGGGAGTCTGCCAGGTCCGGTGTCGGCGCCGGTGAGGCGTCCGACGGCGGGGTCGAGCACGACGATGCCGCGGTCGCGGAGCGCGGCGACGTTGGCGACGGTCGCCGGGTGCTGCCACATCTCGGTGTGCATGGCAGGTGCCATCACCACGGGGCAGCGTGCGGTGAGGAGCACGTTGGCCAGCAGGTCGTCGGCCAGGCCGACAGCCGCTCGGGCGAGGAGGTCCGCGGTCGCAGGTGCGACGACGACGAGGTCGGCCTGCTGACCGAGACGCACGTGCGGTACGTCAGCGACGTCGTCCCAGACCTCGGCAGACACCGGCTTGCCGGACAGCGCCGACCAGGTGGCCGCGCCGACGAAGTGCAGGGCTGCGCGCGTAGGGACCACGGTGACGTCGTGGCCGGACTCGGTGAAGCGGCGGAGAAGCTCGGCGGCCTTGTACGCAGCGATCCCGCCCCCGACGCCCAGGACGACGCTGGGTCGTCGGGGCGTGTCGGAGGCGGGAGCCGTCATGGGGTGCGGGTCAGGCGACGGTGATGCTGGCGGCATCCTCGGCGTCGGGGTCGTACGGCGTCGCGGCGAGCAGGCCGGAGTTGATCTCGCGCAGCGCGATCGACAGCGGCTTCTCCTGCACGTGGGTCTCCACGAGCGGGCCGACGTACTCGAGCAGGCCTTCGCCGAGCTGGGAGTAGTAGGCATTGATCTGGCGGGCCCGCTTGGACGCGTAGATCACCAGGGAGTACTTCGAGTCGGTGGCCTCGAGCAGCTCGTCGATCGGCGGGTTGGTGATGCCCTCGGGGGATGACACGGTGCCGGACACGCGGGCGCCTCTCAGTTCATGGAAACCGCGAGCAGGTGCCCGCGTTCTACGTCTGGCTCCGGCGCCGAGCGGCACCGAGCGGTCGTCGCGACGCCCCAACCGACCATGTCACCGGTTTTCGGACGGTGAGGCAGGGTCAAGGGGTATCAGACGAGTCCAGACCCATCAAGCCTACCAAGGCCGCGGTCGCCTCCTCGACAGAGACGTTCACGACGGTCGCGTCGAACTCCGACTCCGCCGCCAGCTCGACCTGCGCGGTCTCCAGCCGCTGGGTGATGACCTCCGCCGGCTCGGTTCCGCGACCGACCAGGCGGCGGACCAGCTCGTCCCACGAGGGCGGTGCGAGGAACACCAGCAGCGCTTCGGGCATGCTGGCCCGCACCTGGCGAGCACCCTGCAGCTCGATCTCCAGCAGCACGGGAGTGCCACCGTCGAGCCGCTCGCTCACCGGGCCCCGTGGGGTGCCGTAGAAGTTGCCGGCGAACTCGGCGTACTCCAGCAGCTCGCCCTGGTCGACCAGGCGGGCGAACTCGGTGTGGTCGACGAAGAAGTACTCGATCCCGTGCGTCTCCCCCGGCCGCGGCCGTCGGGTGGTGGCCGAGACGGAGAGCCAGACGTCGGGGCGCGTCGCGCGCAGGTTCTGCACGACCGTGCTCTTGCCGACGCCACTGGGGCCGGACAAGACGGTCAGGCGCGCGCTCAGGCGGAGAACTCCTTCTCCAGCGCGGCGATCTGGTGGGTGCCCAGACCGCGTACGCGACGGTTCTCCGCGATCTGGAGACGGTCCATGATCGCGGCGGCGCGGACCTTGCCCACGCCGGGCATCGACTCCAGCAGCGCAGAGACCTTCATCTTGCCGATGATGTCGTCGCTCTGGCCCGCGGCGATCACCTCACCGATCGAGGCGCCAGATCGCTTGAGTCGGTTCTTGACCTCCGCGCGGATGCGACGCGCCTCGGCGGCCTTCTCCAGCGCGGCGGCGCGCTGCTCGGGTGTCAGGGGCGGCAGGGCCACGATCGGTCCTCTCGTCGGGGTCTGGTCGAGACCCTAGCGAGGAGCGACTCCACGTCAACCGGCCCGGTGGGCACCTGGCTCGCGGTTCTGGGCACGGACCGGACATACCGGGCGCGCGCATCGACCTGAGCTGTGGTCGCAGGTCCGGTGGTTCCGCCATGCTGGCGCTGAGCGGTCATCGCATGAGGAGGTCGCCGTGAGCGGCAGGTTCAGCAGCGTCGGGGACTACGTCGCTGCGCTTCCGCCTGAGGTTCTTCCGGTGTTCGAGGAGGTCCGCCGCACCATCGGGGCGGCGGCACCGAGTGCCGTCGAGACCATCGCCTACGACCTGCCCGCGTGGACGCTGTCGGGCAAGGCCTTCGTGCACCTCGGCGCCTGGAGGCAGCACCTGTCGATCTATCCCTAGCCCGAGATGGACGAGGACCTTGCCCGCCTGCTGGCCGCGAATGTCGTGGGGCGGGGAACCTTGCGGTTCCCGCTGCTGGACCCGATGCCGCTCGAGGCGATCGCTCAGGTCGTACGCCCGCTCGCGGAGCAGCGCGCCGTCGTCCCCGACAGGTGAGTGGTTGGCATCACAGTTCTCGGGACGTGATGCACGTTGCACTGCAGGACTTGCCGGTCCGCACCGGCGTACCGTCCGAGACGTGGAGACCTCGGAGTTCCGCTTGCGGGCACGTGCCCTTGTCGACAGCCCTGCGCTGACGTATCGCCAACGCGTGCAGGCCCTCGCGGGCCTCGCCGAGGAGGCGCTCGACCCACCGCGGGTGTCCGAGGAGTGCGCTGCGGCGCTCGCGTCCGGCCTCGTCAACGACCTGGCCGAGGGCAACGCGCCGTACCGTCCGCGCTATCTGCTGCCGGACTATGCGACCGCTCTCGCGCACGGGTCGGAGTTCCTCGGGCTCGAGGTACCGCACGACCTGTACGAAGCCGTGGCGTTCCTGCTCTCGATGTATTCCCAGGTGCCCTCGATCACGGGCTATCCCGTCTACATCGGCGACATCGACCGCCTGCTCGAGCCGTACGCGGTCGGCGTCGACGACGAGACGCTGCTCAAGCTCATGCGCCTCATGTGGGTCACGATCGACCGGTCGCTGCCGGATGCATTCACGCACGCGAACCTCGGGCCCGACGACTCCCGGGTGGGTCGCACGATCCTCGCTCTCGAACGTGAGCTGCTCCAGACGGTGCCCAACCTGACGCTGCGGGTCGACGTCGAGCGCACGCCTGACGACCTGGTGCTCGACGCGGTGCGCACGGTGTTCGCGTGCGGCAAGCCGCACTTCGTCAACCACGCCATGATGACCGCCGATCTCGGCGACGACTATGGCGTCGTGTCCTGCTACAACTCGCTCAAGGTCGGCGGGGGCTCACACACGCTGGTGCGACTCAACCTCGCCGAGTCAGTGCGACGCAGCGAGGGCGGACTCGACGACTGGCTGCAGACGGTGCTGCCGCACCACGTCGAGCTCACGGCAGAGCTCATGTCGGCGCGCATCACCTCGCTCGTCGAACAGGCGCGGTTCTTCGACCACAGCTGGCTCGCCGAGGAAGGCCTGGTGCACCTCGACCGGATGTCGGCGATGTTCGGGATCTTCGGCCTGGCCGAGGCGGTCAACGAGCTGGTCGCCCGATCGGGTTCGGTCGGTCGCTACGGCACCGACGCAGCAGCAACCGCCCTGGGCTGGCACGTCGTCGAGCGGATCTCCGAACTCGTCGCGGCGACGCCGCTCCCCCACTGCGAGGGCAACGGCGGTCACGCGTTCCTGCATTCGCAGTCGGGCATCGACTCTGACCTCGGCGTCACCGCCGGCACCCGCATCCCGATCGGTGAGGAACCTCCGCTGCTCGAGCATCTGCTCGCCGTAGCACCCAACCACCGCTTCTTCGCCTCCGGCGTGAGCGACATCGTGCACTTCGACGAGACGGCACAGCGCAACCCGCGGGCCGTGGTCGACGTGATCCGAGGAGCGATGAGCTCGGGGATGCGCGACGTGACGTTCAACCTCGACAGCAACGACTTCATCCGCATCACCGGATACCTCGTCCGCAAGTCCGACCTCGCCAAGCTCGCGGCCACCGGGGCCGCACGGCACGGCAGCGATGTCCTGGCGGCTGGATCAGTCGCGAACTCCCGAGTGACCGACCGTGTCGTGAAGAGGGTGATCAGCTGTGAGTCAACCCCGCGCCCTGCTGGCTGACGTCGTCCCGTTCTCGTGGGTCGATGGTCCCGGCAACCGCTTCGCCGTGTTCTTCCAGGGCTGCAACCTCGACTGCCTTGCCTGCCACAACCCGCACACCATGCCGCAGCTCACCGGACGGGCACGCGAGGTGACGGTCGACGAGCTCGTCGCCGACGTGCGTCGAGTCGCTCCGTTCCTCTCCGGTGTCACCGTCTCAGGCGGTGAGGCGACGCTCCAGGCGTCGTTCGTAGCAGCGTTCTTCCAAACTCTGCACGACGACCCCGCGACGGCAGCGCTGACGAGATACGTCGACAGCAACGGCTGCGCGGACGCCGCGACCTGGGACATGCTTCTGCCGGTCACGGACGGGGTGATGCTCGACCTCAAGGCGCTCGACTGCGAGACGCACCTCGCGCTCACTCATCACTCGAACGCACCCGTTCTCATGAGCCTGCACCACCTCGCGGCCGCCGGAAAGCTGGCAGAGGTACGCCTGCTGATCGTCCCCGGCTACAACGACGGCGAGGATGCGCTGCGCGACACCGGCGACTATCTCGCAGAGCACGCGCCCGGAGTTCCGGTGCGCATCATCGGCTTCCGGCCGCACGGCGTACGTGCTGCTGCCCGTGACATCCCGGAGCCGACCACCGAGGATCGCGAGCACTACGCCGAGTGGGTCGCATCGGCCGTCGGCGCAGAGCTCGTCTCGATCGTCTGACGCGCCAGCATCGCGATCACGGCGAGCCTCCGGGCGTCGGTCGCTGGGTGGCCGAATGCCGCAGATGTGTGGTCACACCCGGCTATGGCCGGGTGTGACTACACATCTGCGGACTTGGGTTCGTGGTGGGTGAGGGCGCCTGCGATGGCCGCGGCGGCGGCCGCGACGTCGGCTGCACCGGTGATGGGGCGTCCGATGACCAGGAGGTCGGCACCGTCGGCGAGCGCCTGCTCGGGTGTCGCCACCCGTGCCTGGTCGCCGAGCGCGGCGCCTGCGGGGCGCACGCCCGGGGTGATGAGCACGATGCCCTCGCCGACCTCGGAGCGCACGGCGGCAACCTCCTGGGGCGAGCACACGAGGGCGCGAGCTCCGGCGGCGACCGACAGCGCGGCGAGACGGCGTACGGCATCGATCGACGGACCGAGGAGTCCCACGGCGGAGAGGTCGTCCTCCGACATCGAGGTCAGGACGGTCACGGCGGTGATGCGGGTGCCCGGCAGCTCCTCGACGGCCGCGCGGATCATCGCCGAACCCCCGCTGGCATGCACCGTGAGGTAGGTGGGCGACAGGTGCGCCACAGACCGCGCCGCCCCCGCCACGGTGTTGGGGATGTCGTGGAGCTTGAGGTCGAGGAAGACATCGCGGCCCCCGGACGCCTCCCGGGCCGCGTGGACGGCGTCAGCGCCGTCGCGCAGGAAGGTCTCGAGCCCGACCTTCACGGTCGAGACGTACGGGCCGGCGGCGCGCGCCCACGAGGTGATCGTGGCGAGGTCAGGACCGTCGAGCGCGACGGCTACCGGGGCGAGCAGTGCGGTCACCCCTCTGCTCCGGCCTCGACGACCGCGTCGGCCGACTCGGTGTCGACCGCGTGGTCGTGATCCACGACCGGGCCACCGGCAGACGGAACGGGGTCGGGCCGACGATGGGCGAAGCCGACGGCCTCCTCGACGCTCTCGAAACCCCGCTCAGCCAGGGCGATCGCGAGCTCGCGTGCCACGCGCAGCGGCGCACTCGGGTCGTTGAACGTCACGGTGCCGACACTCACCGCGCTCGCCCCCGCGAGGATGAACTCCAGTGCGTCGAGACCGGTGCGGATGCCGCCCATGCCGAGAATCGGCACCTCCGGCATCGCCGCGTGCACCTGGTAGACGCACCGCACCGCAACCGGACGGATCGCCGGGCCCGAGAGCCCACCGGTCACACCGGCGAGTGCCGGGCGCATCGTGTCGGTGTCGATGACCATGCCCAGGAGCGTGTTGATCATCGACAGCCCGTCGGCACCGGCACCCACGACCGCGCGGGCGATCTCGACGATGTCGGTGACATCGGGCGACAGCTTGGCGAGCACCGGGATGCCCGGATTGGTATTGCGGCGTACGGCCGTGATGACCTCGGCTGCCGACACCGGGTCGCAGGCGAACACCTGACCGCGGTCCTCGACGTTGGGGCACGAGATGTTGACCTCGATGGCTGCGATGTCGGTGACGTGCCGCAGCTTGGAGGCCAGCCGGGTGTATTCGTCGACCGAGCCGCCGGCGATGGACACGACTGCCCGAGCGCCTCGCGCACGCAGCCACTCGAGGTCCTTGTCGAGGAACGCATCGATCCCGGGGCCTTGCAGGCCGATCGAGTTGAGCATGCCGCTCGGCGTCTCGGCCATGCGGGGAGTCGCTCGCCCGGAACGCGGGTTGAGCATGATGCTCTTCGTCACGATTGCGCCGATCGCGGTCACGTCGAAGAACTGGTCGAGCTCGCGTCCTGCGGCCGCGCAGCCGGACGCGGTGAGCACCGGAGACGGCAGCTCGAGGCTCGCGAGCCAGGTGGTCATGTCGATGTCGGGGACGACGGCCGCAGCGTCGCGACGCGGGCCGTGCGTGATCACTGCGCGCGTCATCAGTGGCCTCCGCTCGCAGGTGCGCCGAGGGTTCCCTCGGGGATCGTGCCGACCTCGTCCCAGCGCACCCGGTCGCCCCGGAACACCGGGCCGTCGACGCAGGAGCGCAGCATCCGCGTGACGCCGTCATCGCCGATGACCGGCAGCACGCAGGTCATGCACACGCCGATGCCACAAGCCATGGCCTCCTCGACCGCACACTGGGAGTAGGCGCCGTGCTCGGCCGCGACGGCGGCCACCGACTTGAGCATGGCCATCGGCCCGCAGGCGTAGACGACGTCGGCGTCTGTGCGCTTGAGCACCGCGGGGAGCGCGTCGGTGACCCGACCCTTCTCCCCCACCGAGCCGTCGTCGGTCGTCAGGGTGAGCGACGCCGCGATCCGCTTGGCGTCGAGAACACCGAACAGCTTCGCCTCGGTCGACGCCCCGAGCACCACGTCGACCCGACAGCCGCGAGCCCGCAGGGCATCGGCCAGCGAGAACATCGGCGCCGAGCCGTAGCCGCCGGCGACCAGCACGCACGGCACCGGCTCCTTGGGCAGGGCGAACGGTCGACCGAGCGGTCCGACGATGTCGACCTGGTCGTGACGGTGCAGCTTCGCGAGCCACTCCGTGCCCTTGCCGTGAGCGGCGAAGACGATCTCGAGGGTGCCGCCGTAGACCCCGCGACTCTGCACGGAGTAGATCGAGAACGCCCGGCGCAGCAACATGGAGGAGTTCGGGCCGCCGACCGACAGCGCCACGAAGTGTCCGGGCTTCGCCAGCTCAGGGATCCCGGCCGCGGTCAGCGTGAGCACGTGATAGTCACCGGCCTTGCGCTGGCCGATCACCTCGCCGGTGACCTGGATCGCACCGGACTTCGACTGCACCGTCATCGTCACGCATTCCCGTCCTGGCTCGAGTCGCCCGTGTCCGACGAACCTGGCCCACGCGTCGCCTGGGCTGCACGCAGGGCCACCAGATCGGCCGCCCACTCCTGCAGCGACCGTACGCCGATCTCACCGGCGATCAGCGCCTCGATGCCCTGCACGGTCGCCGCGAGTCCTTGCACCGTCGTGATGCACGGGACACCCCGGGTGACCGCTGCGGTGCGGATCTCATAGCCGTCCAGGCGTGATCCCACGCCATAGGGCGTGTTGACGATCAGGTCGATGTGGCCCGCGAGGATGGCATCGACCGTGGTGGGCTCACCATCCGCGCCGCGGCCGTGGTGCTGCTTGCGCAGCACGGTGGCCTTGAGGCCGTTGCGCCGCAGCACCTCCGCGGTGCCCTCGGTGGCAAGGATCTCGAAGCCGAGGTCGGCGAGGCGCTTCACCGGGAAGATCATCGAGCGCTTGTCGCGGTTGGCCACCGAGACGAACGCCCGCCCACTCGTCGGCAGACCTGAGGAGTAGGCCGCGGTCTGCGACTTGGCGAACGCGGTGCCGAAGACCGAGTCGATGCCCATGACCTCGCCGGTCGAGCGCATCTCCGGACCGAGCACGGTGTCGACGCCGTGGAAGCGGCCGAAGGGCAGCACTGCCTCCTTCACCGCGATCGGCGCACCGATCGGCAGCGTGCCGCCGTCACCGACCGTGGGCAGCAGCCCCTCGAGGCGCAGCGCAGCGATGGTCGTGCCCATCGTCACCCGTGCCGCGGCCTTGGCCAGCGGCACAGCAGTCGCCTTGGCGACGAAGGGCACCGTGCGAGAGGCGCGCGGGTTTGCCTCGAGCACATAGAGGATGTCGCCGGCCAACGCGAACTGCACGTTGATGAGCCCACGCACCCCGACGCCCTTGGCGATCGCCTCGGTCGAGCGACGAATCCGATCGATGTCGTTGTGCCCCAACGTGATCGGGGGCAGCGCGCACGCAGAGTCGCCGGAGTGGATGCCGGCCTCCTCGATGTGCTCCATGACGCCGGCGAGGTAGAGCTCGTGCCCGTCGTAGAGCGCATCGACGTCGATCTCGACGGCGTCGTCGAGGAAGCGGTCGACGAGCACCGGGTGCTGCGGGCTGACCGCTGTGGCCCGGTCGATGTAGTCGGCGAGCATCTCCTCGTCGTAGACGATCTCCATGCCGCGACCACCGAGGACGTACGACGGACGCACCAGCACCGGATAGCCGACCCGGTCTGCGACCTCGGCGGCTTCCTCGAAGCTGGTCGCCAGGCCATGTGCCGGAGCCGGGAGCCCGGCCGCGGCAAGCACCCGGCCGAACGCGCCGCGTTCCTCGGCGAGGTGGATCGCCTCGGGGCTCGTGCCGACGATCGGAACGCCTGCGTCCTTGAGCGGCTGCGCGAGCGAGAGCGGCGTCTGCCCGCCGAGTTGCACGATGACGCCCGCAATCGGACCGACCGCGAGCTCTGCGTGGTAGACCTCCAAGACGTCCTCGAGAGTGAGCGGCTCGAAGTAGAGCCGGCTCGAGGTGTCGTAGTCGGTCGACACGGTCTCGGGGTTGCAGTTGATCATGATCGTCTCGTAACCGGCCTCGCGCAGGGTCAGGCTGGCGTGGACGCACGAGTAGTCGAACTCGATCCCCTGACCGATGCGGTTGGGACCGGAGCCGAGGATGAGGACGGCCGGCGTCTCGCGTGGCTCGACCTCGGTCTCCTCGTCATAGGAGCTGTAGTGGTAGGGCGTCTTCGCCGCGAACTCGGCGGCGCAGGTGTCGACGGTCTTGAAGACCGGTCGGATGCCGAGCGCGTGGCGCACCCCGCGCACGACGTCCTCGGGAAGCCCTCGCACCGCACCGATCTGGAGATCGGAGAACCCGTGACGCTTGGCGAGGCGAAGCAGGTCGGGAGTGAGCTCGGCGCTCGCGCGCAGCACGTCACCGATCTCGTTGAGCAGCACGATCTGGTCGAGGAACCACGGGTCGATGTTGGTCGCCTCGTGGAGCGCCTCGAGCGACGCACCCGCCCACAGTGCCTGCTGAACCTTGCTCAGCCGACCGTCGTGCGGCACCTTCACCGCCTCGAGGATCGCATCGATATCGACGTCGGACTTCTCGCCGGTCCACGCGAACGGCGCCTCCGGCCGCTCGACCGAGCGCAGTGCCTTCTGCAACGCCTCGGTGAAGTTGCGCCCGATCGCCATCGCCTCGCCGACGCTCTTCATCGTCGTCGTCAGCGTCGGATCGGCGAGCGGGAACTTCTCGAAGGCGAACCGCGGAACCTTGACCACGACGTAGTCGAGCGCAGGCTCGAAGCTCGCCGGCGTCACGCGGGTGATGTCGTTGGGGATCTCATCGAGGGTGTAGCCCACCGCGAGCTTCGCCGCGATCTTGGCGATCGGGAAGCCGGTGGCCTTCGAGGCGAGCGCCGAGGACCGTGAGACGCGCGGGTTCATCTCGATGACGACCATCCGGCCGTCGTCGGGGTTGATCGCGAACTGGATGTTGCAGCCACCGGTGTCGACCCCGACCGCGCGGATCACCGCGATGCCGACGTCGCGCAGGTGCTGATACTCCCTGTCGGTGAGCGTCAGCGCGGGAGCGACGGTGATCGAGTCACCGGTGTGAACGCCCATCGGGTCGACGTTCTCGATCGAGCAGATGACCACGACGTTGTCGTTCTTGTCGCGCATGAGCTCGAGCTCGTACTCCTTCCAACCGATGATGGACTCCTCGAGGAGCACCTCGGTGGTCGGCGATGCCTGCAGGCCCGCGCCTGCGATGCGGTGCAGGTCGGTCTCGTCGTAGGCGATGCCGGATCCGGCACCGCCCATCGTGTACGACGGACGGATCACGACGGGATAGCTCAGGTCCTCGACCGCAGCGAGGCAGTCGGCCATCGTGTGGCACACGAAGCTCTGCGCCGAGGATGCCGCAAGACCGGCCGCGTCGATCTGCGCGACGATCTCCTTGAACTTCTCGCGGTTCTCTCCAGCTTCGATCGCCTCGACGTTGGCACCGATGAGCTCGACGCCGTACTTCTCGAGGATGCCCGCCTCGTGCAGCGCCATGGCGCAGTTGAGGGCGGTCTGGCCGCCGAGGGTCGCGAGCAGCGCGTCGGGTCGCTCCTTGGCGATGATCTTCTCGACGTACTCCGGGGTGATCGGCTCGACGTAGGTGGCGTCGGCGAACTCCGGGTCGGTCATGATCGTGGCGGGGTTGCTGTTGACCAGCACCACGCGCAGCCCCTCGGCCTTGAGGACGCGGCACGCCTGGGTGCCGGAGTAGTCGAACTCGCAGGCCTGGCCGATGACGATCGGGCCGGAGCCGATCACCATGACCGAGCGCAGATCGTCACGCCTGGGCACGGGCGGCCTCCATCAGGTCGCAGAAACGGTCGAAGAGGTAGGCGGAGTCGTGTGGACCGGCCGCCGCCTCGGGGTGGTACTGCACCGAGAACGCAGGCACGTCGAGGCATCTCAGCCCCTCGACCACGTCGTCGTTGAGGCAGACGTGGCTCACCTCCGCACGTCCGAACGGCGTGTCGCTCACCCGGTCGAGCGGCGCGTCGACGGCGAAGCCGTGGTTCTGCGCCGTGATCTCGACCGTGCCGGTGAGCCGGTCCAGGACCGGCACGTTGATCCCGCGGTGGCCATAGCGCAGCTTGTAGGTGCCGAAGCCGAGCGCCCGGCCGAGGATCTGGTTGCCGAGGCAGATGCCGAACACCGGCCGACGTGCCTCGAGCGCGGCGGTGACCAGGGCGACCGCGTGGTCCTCGGTGGCCGGGTCGCCGGGGCCGTTGCTGAAGAACACGCCGTCGACCCCGACCTCGAGCAGCCGCTCGGGCGTCGTCGACAGCGGAAGCACGTGCACCTCCATGCCGCGGTCGGCCATCTGTCGAGGTGTCGCTCCCTTGATCCCGAGGTCGACCGCAGCGACGGTGAACCGCTTCTGTCCAACCGCAGGGACGATGTAGGCCTCGTCGGTGCTCACCTCGCCGGCGAGCGAGGAACCCGCCATCTGCGGGCTCGCAAGCACCTGCTCGAGCAGCTCCTCGACCGGGCGCGCCGCTGCCACACCGCTGAAGACTCCGACGCGCATCGCACCGCGCTCGCGCAGGTGTCGCGTCAGGGCACGGGTGTCGATGTCGCTGATCCCGACGATGCCCTGCTCCACGAGGTCGTCGTCGAGCGTGCGCTCGGAGCGCCAGTTGGACGCGATGCGGGAAGGGTCACGCACGACATAGCCCGCTACCCAGATCCGACGCGACTCGGCGTCGGCGTCGTTGACGCCGTAGTTGCCGATGTGCGGTGCGGTCTGCACCACGACCTGCTGGTGATAGCTGGGGTCGGTCAGTGTCTCCTGGTAGCCGGACATGCCGGTCGTGAACACGGCCTCGCCGAAGGTCTCCCCGACTGTCCCATAGGCACGTCCGCGAAAGACCCGGCCGTCCTCGAGGACGAGCACGGCAGGGGCGACGTCGGTCAGCGCGCTCATGCGTGCACCGCAGTGACGACCGCACCGTCGAGCACCGTCGCGCGGCCGCGCAAGAACGTTGCGACCACCGTCACCGGCAGCGTGCGACCGGCGTAGGGCGTGTTGGGGCTGCGGCTCTGGAGCTCCGACGCAGTCACGGTGCGCCGGCGAGCGGGGTCGAGCAGCACGAGGTTGGCCGGCTCCCCCACCGCGATCGGACGACCGTGACCCTCGAGGCGTCCGATCCGCGCTGGGCGCACCGACATCCGGTCGGCGACACCTGCCCAGTCGAGCAGGCCGGTGGCCACCATGGCCTCGGCGACCACGCCGAGGGCGGTCTCGAGACCGAGCATCCCCATCGCGGCGGCGGACCACTCGCAGTCCTTGTCCTCCACGGGATGCGGCGCGTGGTCGGTCGCGACGATGTCGATCGTGCCGTCGGCGAGACCTGCACGCAGCGCCTCGACGTCTGCCTTCGAGCGAAGCGGCGGGTTGACCTTGAAGACCGGGTCGTAGGAGCTCACGAGGTCCTCGGTGAGCAGCAGGTGGTGCGGCGTCACTTCGGCGGTGACGTCGACGCCGCGAGCCTTCGCCGTGCGCACGATCTCCACCGATCCGGCGGTCGACACATGGCACACGTGCAGCCGCGATCCGACGTGCTCGGCGAGCAGGACGTCGCGGGCGATGATCGCCTCCTCGGCGACGGCGGGCCACCCGCGCAGGCCGAGGATCCCTGAGAGCGCACCCTCGTTCATCTGCGCGTCCTCGGTGAGGCGCGGCTCCTGGGCGTGCTGGGCGATGACGCCGTCGAACGCCTTCACGTACTCCAGCGCCCTCCGCATGATCACCGCGTCGTGCACGCACGTGCCGTCGTCGCTGAAGACCCGCACCTGCGCGGCGCTCGTGGCCATCGCGCCGAGCTCGGCGAGCTGCTCGCCGCCGAGCCCGATGGTCACGGCGCCGACGGGCTGCACGTCGGCGTAGCCCGCCTCGTGCCCGAGGCGCCAGACCTGCTCGACCGTGCCGGCGGTGTCGGCGACCGGGTCGGTGTTGGCCATCGCGAACACCGCGGTGAATCCGCCTGCGGCAGCGGCACGTGTGCCGCTCTCGACCGTCTCCGCGTCCTCGCGGCCCGGCTCGCGCAGGTGGGTGTGCAGGTCGACGAGCCCGGGAAGCGCGACGAGGCCGGCCGCGTCGACCTCGATGGCGCCGTCGTGCGACGCCACACCGGGTGCGGTGATCTCGGCGATGATCCCGTCGCGCAGGACCAGGTCGGCCGCATCGCCGCCGAGGATCTTCGCGCTGCGGATGATGTAGGTCGTGTCACTCATGTCAGGCCTCCGCGGCGGTGTCGAGGGAGTCTCCGGGCGCGCCCAGCTGGGCGCCGCCGAGGAGGAGGTAGAGGACCGCCATCCGCACGCTCACGCCGTTGGTCACCTGCTCGACGATGACCGATCGCGGTGCGTCGGCCACCTCGGCGGCGATCTCCATTCCGCGGTTCATCGGGCCAGGGTGCATGACGATCGCGTGGTCGGGCAGCTGTGCCATGCGGCGGCCGTCGAGACCATAGCGGCGGCTGTATTCCCGTGCGCTCGGGAAGAAGGCGGCGTTCATCCGCTCGCGCTGCACCCGCAGCATCATCACCGCATCGGCCTTGGTGAGGTGGGAGTCGAGGTCGTACGACGTCGCGCACGGCCAGGTCTCCACACCGACCGGCAGCAACGTCGGCGGCGCGACGAGCGTCACCTCCGCACCGAGGGTCGCGAGCAGCAAGACGTTGCTGCGTGCCACCCGGCTGTGCAGGACGTCGCCGACGATCGTGACGCGACGACCTTCGAGGTCGCCTGTGCCGCCGGCGAGGTGGCGACGCATGGTGAACGCGTCGAGCAGCGCCTGGGTCGGGTGCTCGTGGGTGCCGTCACCGGCGTTGACGACTGAGCCCCCGATCCAGCCCGAGTGCGCGAGCCGGTGCGGGGCGCCGCTCGAGCCGTGGCGGATGACGACCGCGTCTGCACCCATCGCCTCGAGCGTCAGCGCGGTGTCCTTGAGGCTCTCCCCCTTCGAGACGCTCGAGCCCTTGGCGGAGAAGTTGATGACGTCGGCCGAGAGCCGCTTGGCCGCTGCCTCGAACGAGATACGCGTGCGGGTGGAGTCCTCGAAGAACAGGTTGACCACGGTGCGACCGCGCAGTGTCGGGAGCTTCTTGACGGCGCGGTCGGTGAGCGACGCGAGCTGCCGCCGTGTCGAGGACCAGGAGGGCGTCGTGGCGGTCGAGGTCGGCGGACGAGAGCAGGTGGCGCTTCACGCGTGGTCCTCCGTCGTCGTGCCGCCGCTGATCAGCACGGCGTCGTGCCCGTCGTGCTCCGTCACCAGGACGTGCACCTTCTCCGAGTGCGAGGTCGGGATGTTCTTGCCGACGAAGTCGGCCCTGATCGGCAGCTCCCGGTGGCCACGGTCGACGAGGACCGCCAGCTGCACTGCCCGCGGTCGCCCGAGGTCGTTCATCGCGTCGAGCGCAGCACGGATCGTGCGCCCGCTGTAGAGGACGTCATCGACGAGCACCACGACCTTGTCGTCGATGCCGCTCGTCGGGATGTCGGTGGGGAGCAGAGCGCGCGCAGGCGCCCTGCGCAGGTCGTCGCGGTACATCGTCACGTCGAGCGAGCCGACGGGGATGTCGCGACCTTCGATGTCGCGGATGCGTTCGGCGATCCGCCGAGCGAGGAAGACCCCGCGCGTCGGGATCCCCAGCAGGACGAGGTTGTCGGCGCCCTTGGCGCGTTCGACGATCTCGTGGGCCACGCGCGTCAGTGCGCGGGCGATCTCGGCGCCGTCGAGGACGGTGCGGGTGTCGTGCGCGCTGCCGAGGGCTGCGCCAGTGGCGTCAGGCGTCTGGGAGACAGACATCGCTGAGACCCCCTTCCCCGCCTCTCAGGACGGATTTAAAGGACGTCGGTCGAGCCCGACCCTACCTGACGCACGAGCCGGTTCCGGCACCAGATCCCGGCCGACGACCCGGAGTCACGGCCTGCGGGCACCGATCACCCAGGGCGACCGCGCACCGTCGGTGACAGGGACCTCCCGGCCCGCTAGAACGCCCGGTCGGGAGCACATCAGCCGAACGGACCATAAGATTTGAGTGCGAACGGTGGGTCACGCTCCGTAACATCACCTGTGACACTGTGGTGTGCCGGGACTACTCCGGGTGCATCGCGTCGACCGGCGCAGGTGGTTTCAGGGAAGGACCGACATGGCCAGCGACTACGCGCGTGCTCTCGGGGCGCGGCTGCGTGCCATCCGTCAGCAGCAGGGCCTCTCGCTGCACGGGGTGGAGGAGCGCTCGCAGGGGCGCTGGAAGGCCGTCGTCGTCGGCTCCTACGAGCGCGGCGACCGTGCGGTGACCGTGCAGAAGCTCGCCGAGCTCGCTGACTTCTACACCGTGCCGGTGTCCGAGCTGCTCCCCGATGCCTCCCCCGCTGCTGCAGCCGAACCGCCGCAGCGCCTCATCATCGACCTCGAGCGACTCGGCCAGGTGCCGGCGGAGAAGGCCGGCCCGCTGGCCCGCTATGCCGCTGCCATCCAGGCCCAGCGCGGCGACTACAACGGACGTATCCTCTCGATCCGTCAGGACGACCTGCGCACGCTCGCGGTCATCTACGACGAGCCGCCGAGCCAGCTGGCCGACCAGCTCATCGCGTGGGGAGTCCTCAACCCCGAGGCCCGGCGCGCCCTCGACTGAGCGCCGCCCCGACGCACGACGAAGCCCCCGAC
>JANXWJ010000072.1 GCA_025351185.1 Candidatus Nanopelagicales bacterium | reverse complement strand
CCGTAGTCAGCCATCCAGTCGTCGTTGAACACCTTGGAGAGGTATCCGCGACCACCATCGGGCAGGAGCACGACGATGATGTCGTCCTTCGACGCGCGCCCGGCCACCTCGAGCGCGGCCTGCACGGCCATGCCGCACGAGCCGCCGACGAGCAGGCCTTCCTCGCGAGCGAGGCGTCGTGTCACCAGGAAGGAGTCGCGGTCCGACACCGCGACGATCTCGTCGCAGACCGTACGGTCGTAGGCCGTCGGCCAGAAGTCCTCGCCGACACCTTCGACGAGGTAAGGGCGACCGGTGCCTCCGCTGTAGACCGAGCCGACGGGATCGGCGCCGATGACACGCACGCGCCCGTCGCTGACTTCTTTGAGATAGCGACCGGTGCCGCTGATCGTGCCGCCGGTGCCGACACCCGCGACGAAGTGCGTGATGCGGCCGTCGGTCTGCGCCCAGAGCTCCGGGCCGGTGGTCTCGTAGTGCGACCGCGGGTTGTTGGGGTTGGAGTACTGGTCGGGCTTCCACGCGCCGTCGATCTCGCGCACCAGTCGGTCGGAGACGGAGTAGTAGGAGCGCGGGTCCTCAGGATCGACCGCGGTCGGGCAGACGACGACCTCAGCGCCGTAGGCCTTGAGCACGTTCTGCTTGTCGGCGCTCACCTTGTCGGGGCACACGAACACGCAGTGGTAGCCCTTGCGCTGGGCGACGAGCGCGAGCCCGACGCCGGTGTTGCCGCTCGTCGGCTCGACGATCGTGCCGCCGGGCTTGAGGAGACCCTCCGCCTCGGCTGCCTCGATCATCCGCGTCGCGATGCGGTCCTTCACCGAGCCGCCGGGGTTGAGGTATTCCACCTTGGCCAGCACGGTGGGCGCGTCCGGGCCGAGGTGCGCGGTGACGGAGGTGAGTCGGACGAGGGGCGTGTTGCCGATGAGATCGACCACGCTGTCGAAAACCTGCATGAGTTGACCCTAACGGCCCTCACGCGTCTCGCCGCACCGTAGGTGACCAGAGACTTTCGCAACGAGTACACGCCACATCAGCGCAGGTCAGCGGCGTGGACCTCACGTGCTCGAGCACTGCGGGCCTCCATGTTGGGTGCTCAACGTGGAGGCAAGGGTCAGACCGAGGAGGGAAGATGTGCAAGTGACCCCGTCCCTGGCAGCGCTGCCGATCCGCGATGAGCGGGTCCGACGCATCGCCGTGGCGGCAGCCAAGGGTGGCGGCGGGCTCCTCGGCGTCGGCACAGCGATCACCGGCGCGGCCGTCGGCGTCATGGTGGTCCAGGCTCGACAGGCTCGGCGCGCGATCGGTCCCCGCACCGCCTCGGCGCCCTATGCCGACGGTCGCTATCTGCCGCCCGGTGAGGAGACGCCGCGCGGCACATCGCTGCGGCTGGCGATGCTCGGCGACTCCGGCGCCGCGGGTCTCGGCGCCGAGAGCGCCCACGGCACGGCCGGCGGGCGGCTCGCGGCAGAGCTCGCCGCGGCGTCGCACCGCCAGGTCCTGCTGACCAACGTCGCCCTGGTCGGCGCCCAGAGCAGCGATCTCGCGGTGCAGGTCGAGCGAGCCCTCGCCGTACGCCCGCACGTCGCCGTGATCATGATCGGGGCCAACGACGTCACGCACCTCGTGCGCCCGCAGAAGTCGGTGCGGCTGCTGGGCGATGCGGTGCACCGGCTGCGCGCGTCGGGCACCCAGGTCGTCGTCGGCACCTGCCCCGATCTCGGCACGGTGCGCCCGATCTCCTCCCCGCTGCGCCAGGTCGTCGGGCGGATGTCGCGCGAGCTGGCGGCGGCCCAGAGCATCGCGGTGAGCGAGGCCGGCGGTCGCCCGGTGCCCCTCGCGGAGATCCTGGGCGGCCTCTTCGGCACGGCTCCGGAGCGGTTCTTCTCCGCCGACCGGTTCCACCCCTCGGCGGAGGGCTACGCCGCCTGCGCCCACGCCCTGCTCCCCGACGTCCTCGACGCCATGGGGCTCCCGCGCCCCGACGCCATGCCGGCCCTGCCCGGCGCCTGACCCGCCACAGCCAGGCAAGCCTCACCACACCGACCCGCCGTACCGGATGTGGCTGCTGCCGGCCATGAGGTCAGGTGGTCAGAGGCGACGGCGGAGGTCGAGGAGGAGATCGGCCGCCTCCACGATCAGGCCGTCAAGAGCTGCAGCACTGACCCCGATAGCTGCGCAATCGCCCGGCACGACAACGGATCCAGGCTTGGCCGTGACCGCGAGCAGGTCGTGACCGGTCACTGCTAACTGGTCGCCCGTGGCCTGAACCCCGAGCACGGGCAAGGGGCGGCGCGGTCGTCCTTCGAGGTCGGCAGTCACGTCGGCGAGCCGCTGGGCGACGGCCCGGGCCGCATCGGCGCGCGTCGGCTCCGGGGCGAACGAGGCGCTCAGCCGGGTGAGTCCGAGGGTGCGCAGCCGGTCGACCGTGCGCTGCAGATCGGCCTGCAACCGCTCTCTCGGCGTACGACTCTCGTCCACGGCTCAGGAGCCTCGCAGACGACCGGATGAATCCCGTCCTTGACCTGCCATTCCCGACCTCCCCGGGTTTACGGTGGGGATCGCACCCCGGCCCTCGCATCAGGGAGACATAGATGATTCGGCACTCCGAGGAGACCCACCAGCAGCTCGTCGACCGCCTCCCCACCGCCACCGGTCGTGATCTCAAGGACTGGATGCGCGCGCTCGAGGACGGCCCCGCGTTCTCCCGATTCGACGAGAAGGTGAACTGGCTGCGCGACGAGCACGGCATCTCGCACGGGTTCGCGACCGCGATCGTGCACGAGGCCGACATGGTCCGCGCGCACCGCAAGCTGGGCTGAACCGACCGACGTCTGATGAGGCCCCGCACCCCTGGTGCGGGGCCTCATCAGCACTCACCGGTCACGCTCGTCCCGTCGGAAGCCACGATCTGTCGAGGCCCGGAACCTCCTCCGGTCCGGAGCTTCGCCGTAGAGCCGCGGCGGTACGTCTGCACCACCGCAGGTCACGCCTGCGACTCGGTGCGGTGGCCCGCACCGTCCGCGCGGTTATGATCGAAAGGGCGGCGCTGCTCGCAGCCCTGCGGGCGTGCGACGTCGCCAGCGCACCGGGTGACCACCCGGGACGCGTATGTGAACGGGGCCGGACAACGCCCCCTGACCCCTGGAGTTCCCGTGGCCAACCAGATGTTGACCGAGGTCGAGAAAGCTCTGAAGAACCAGCAGGGCCAGACGGCGACGCCGTCGATCACCGAATCCGACGCCGTGGCGCTGCCCGACGTCATCGTCGCGACCGCCTCATGCCTCGGCATCGCGATCATCGCCGCGATCCCCGGCTGGATCTTCCTCAGTGGCAGCTTTGCCCTCTACCTCGGCCTGATCGTCGTGATCATGGCTGCGGGCTTCTACGTCGCGCGTCGCTCGCCGGTCAGCGCCGGCCTCGCGCTCGGCTACAGCGCGCTGCTCGGCCTCATGATGGGCGCCTTCTCGCACATGGCGACCGCGGGCACCAACCAGAACATCGCGCTCATCACGCAGGCGATCATCGGCACCGTCGCCGGCGCCGTGGGCATGCTCATCGTCTACTCCACACCGTTCGGCAAGAAGGCGGCCCGCTCGACCAAGCTGTTCCTCGCCGTCATGATCGGCTACTTCATCATCGGCATCGCCAACATCTTCGCGGTGATGCTCGGCGTCGGTAAGGGCTGGGGCTTCTACGGAGTGGGCGGCATCGGCATCGTGCTCTGCCTGCTCGGTGTTGCGCTGGCCTGCTGGTCGCTGCTCGTCGACATCGGCTCCGCTGCCAACGCGATCGAGACCGGTGCCCCGCGCTCCTGGTCGTGGTCGCTCGGCATGGCGCTCGCCTCCTCGATCGTCTGGCTCTACCTCGAGCTCCTGCGCCTCCTCTCCATCCTCAACCGCTAGCACTCCCCACCACCGCCACCACCACCCCGCGTGATCTTGGTCGTGTGATCGTTTCCGGGCTCGGGAAACGATCACTGGACCAAGATCACGC
>JANXWJ010000053.1 GCA_025351185.1 Candidatus Nanopelagicales bacterium | reverse complement strand
CCCCTCGTGCCCTACCTCTTCGGCGCCCAGAGCCTGCTCGCGTCGGCGATCCTGGCCGTGCTCGGCCTGTTCGGTGCCGGCGTGCTCGTCTCACGGGTGACCGCCCGGTCCTGGCTCTTCTCCGGTACACGCCAGCTGCTGGTCGGCGTTCTCGCCGCGGTGGTGACCTATGGCGTGGGGCTCCTGGTCGGCGGCTCGCTCGGCTGACGGCGTGCAACGCTGACCTGCGGCGAAACACGCCCGCAACCTGCGCTCCAGCCCTGGTGCATCCTTCGGCGGAGCGTCGGTTACGCTCCACCCCAGCAGAGCGGCCAACGTCGTCCCCCTGCTCGACCCACGGCACACACGGCCCAACACGCCGGGCACGCCGAGCGAGCGAGACGACGGGAGTGACCCATGCGGTCCGCCTTCCCGAGCCCTCAGGGGCTCTACCACCCGCAGCACGAGAAGGACGCCTGTGGCGTCGCCTTCGTGGCCCAGCTGTCAGGTGAGAAGTCGCACGAGGTCGTGCGCCAGGCGATCACCGCGCTGGAAAACCTTGAGCACCGCGGCGCATCCGGTGCCGAGCCCGACTCGGGCGACGGCGCCGGCATCTTGACGCAGGTCCCCGACGAGTTCCTCCGGGCCGTGCTCGCGGAGCAGGGTGTCGAGCTGCCGCCGCGCCGGTCCTACGCCGTCGGCATCGCGTTCTTCCCCGCTGACGACGCGATCGAGCTCTGCGCCATCTCGAGGATCGAAGCGATCGCTGGTGAGGAGGGTCTCGAGGTCCTCGCCTGGCGCGACCTGCCCGTCGACCCCACCGGTGTCGGCGCCACCGCAGCCTCGGTCATGCCGCGGATGAAGCAGCTCTTCGTCACCTCCTCCGGCCAGCGCGTCATGGGCATGGCGCTGGAGCGGATGGCCTACTGCCTGCGCAAGCGCGCCGAGCACGAGGCAGACGTCTACTTCCCGTCGCTGTCGGTGCGCACGATCGTCTACAAGGGCATGCTCACGACAGCTCAGGTGTCGACGTTCTTCCCCGACCTGAGCGACCCGCGCTACACCTCGGCGCTCGCGCTCGTGCACTCGCGGTTCTCGACCAACACCTTCCCGAGCTGGCCGCTGGCGCATCCCTATCGACTCATCGCCCACAACGGCGAGATCAACACCGTCAGGGGCAACCGCAACTGGATGGCTGCCCGCGAGGCTCAGCTCGAGAGCGACGTCATCCCCGGTGACATCTCGCGGCTGTTCCCGATCTGCACCGAGGGCGGCAGCGACTCTGCGTCGTTCGACGAGGTCCTCGAGCTGCTGCATCTCGGTGGACGCAGCCTGCCGCACGCGGTGCTCATGATGATTCCCGAGGCATGGCAGAACCACACCGAGATGGACCCCGCCCGCCGGGCCTTCTACGAGTTCCACTCCACCCTCACCGAGCCCTGGGACGGTCCCGCCGATGTCGCGTTCACCGACGGCACGGTGATCGGGGCGGTCCTCGACCGCAACGGTCTGCGTCCCGGTCGCTACTGGGTCACCGACGACGGCCTCGTCATCCTCGCGTCCGAGGTCGGCGTGCTCGACGTCGCGCCGGAGCGGGTGGTGCGCAAGGGGCGACTCCAGCCAGGGCGGATGTTCCTCGTCGACACCGAGCAGCACCGCATCGTCTCCGACGACGAGATCAAAGCAGAGCTCGCTGCCGAGTCGCCTTACGACGAGTGGTTGCACGCCGGCTCGATGCACCTCGACTCGCTGCCTGAGCGCGAGCACATCGTGCACACCCACGAGAGCGTGCTGCGTCGCCAGCAGACCTTCGGCTACACCGAGGAGGAGCTGCGGATCCTCATCGCGCCGATGGCGCGCAGCGGTGCCGAGGCGATCGGCTCGATGGGCACCGACACCCCGATCGCCGTGCTGAGCGAGCGTCCGCGGTTGCTCTTCGACTATTTCCAGCAGCTCTTCGCGCAGGTCACCAACCCGCCGCTGGACGCGATCCGTGAGGAGCTCGTCACCTCGCTGTCGAGCTCGATCGGCCCCGAGGTCAACCTGCTCACCGCGAGTCCGTCGCACTGCCGTCAGGTCGTGCTGCCGTTCCCCGTGATCGACAACGACGAGCTCGCGAAGATCCTGCACGTCAACGCCGACGGCGACCTGCCCGGCTTCTCCGCGGCCAAGGTGTCCGCCCTGTACGAGGTCGACGGCGGCGGTGCCAGCCTCCAGGCCCGCCTCGAGGCGATCTGCGCCCAGGTCTCGGCGCTCATCGCCTCCGGGAACCGCTTCGTCGTCATCTCCGACCGCGACAGCGACGCCGACCTCGCACCCATCCCGTCGCTGCTGGTGACCTCGGCAGTCCACCACCACCTGGTGCGGGTCAAGGAGCGCACCAAGGTGTCGCTCATCATCGAGGCAGGTGACGTCCGCGAGGTGCACCACGTCGCGCTGCTCATCGGCTACGGCGCGGCAGCGGTCAACCCCTACCTCGCCATGGAGACGGTCGAGGACCTCGTACGAGAAGGGATCGTCACCGGCATCGCGCCGGAGAAGGCGGTGCGCAACCTCGTCAAGGCGCTCGGCAAGGGCGTCCTCAAAGTGATGAGCAAGATGGGCATCTCGACCGTGGCCTCCTATCGCGGCGCGCAGGTGTTCGAGGCCATCGGTCTCGCCTCCGACGTCGTCGACCGGTGGTTCACCGGCACGACGTCACGACTCGGTGGGGTCGGCCTCGACGTCATCGCCGAGGAGACAGCACGTCGTCACGCGATCGCCTACCCGACGACCGGCATCTCGCCAGCACACCGACGCCTCAACGTGGGCGGGGAATACCAGTGGCGCCGTGAGGGCGAGCCGCACCTGTTCGACCCGGAGACCGTGTTCCGCCTCCAGCACGCGACCCGTCAGGGGCGCTACGACATCTTCAAGCAGTACACCGCGCGCGTGGACGAGCAGTCCGAGCGGCTCATGACTCTGCGCGGCATGTTCCGCTTCCGCGACGGTGTACACGAGCCGATCTCGATCGACGAGGTCGAGCCGGTCCACGAGATCGTCAAGCGCTTCTCCACCGGCGCGATGTCCTACGGCTCGATCTCCGGTGAGGCGCACGAGACGCTCGCGATCGCGATGAACCGGCTCGGTGGCAAGTCCAACACCGGCGAGGGCGGTGAGGACGCCGAGCGGTTCGAGCCGCTGCCCAACGGTGACTCGAAGCGCTCTGCGGTCAAGCAGATCGCGTCCGGACGCTTCGGCGTCACCAGCCACTACCTCGTCAACGCCGACGACCTGCAGATCAAGATGGCGCAGGGAGCCAAGCCCGGTGAGGGCGGCCAGCTGCCGGCGCACAAGGTCTATCCGTGGATCGCGAAGACCCGGCACTCCACCCCGGGCGTCGGGCTCATCTCACCGCCGCCGCACCACGACATCTATTCGATCGAGGACCTCGCCCAGCTCATCCACGACCTCAAGAACGCCAACCCCCGTGCGCGGGTGCACGTGAAGCTGGTGGGCGAGGTGGGAGTCGGGACCGTCGCGGCCGGCGTGGCGAAGGCGCACGCCGACGTCATCCTCATCTCCGGCCACGACGGTGGCACAGGTGCCTCGCCGCTGACCTCGCTCAAGCATGCGGGCGGTCCGTGGGAGCTCGGCCTTGCCGAGACGCAGCAGACGCTGCTCCTCAACGGGCTCCGCGACCGCGTCGTCGTCCAGACCGACGGCCAGCTCAAGACCGGTCGAGACGTCGTCATCGCCGCCCTGCTCGGCGCGGAGGAGTACGGCTTCGCGACGGCACCCCTGGTCGTCATGGGCTGCATCATGATGCGGGTCTGCCACCTCGACACGTGTCCGGTCGGCGTCGCGACGCAGAACCCCGTCCTGCGAGAGCGCTTCGCCGGTCAGCCCGAGTTCGTCGAGAACTTCTTCACGTTCCTCGCCGAGGAGGTGCGCGAGCATCTCGCCGCGCTCGGCTTCCGGACCCTCGCCGAGGCGGTCGGCCACGCCGAGCTGTTGGACACCGCCGCGGCGCATGCGCACTGGAAGGCCGAGGGCCTCGACCTGACCCCGATCCTGCACGTGCCCGAGCTGCCCGAGGGCACGCCTCTGCGCAACACCACGGTCCAGGACCACGGTCTGGCCAAGGCGCTCGACAACGAGCTCATCGCCTTGGCCCAGGGAGCTCTCGACAGCGGTGAGCCGCTGCGGGCGCAGCTGACAATCCGCAACGTCAACCGCACGGTGGGCACGATGCTCGGCTCGGAGATCAGCCGACGCTACGGCGCCGACGGCCTCCCGGACGGCACGATCGACATCACCTTCACCGGGTCGGCCGGGCAGTCGTTCGGCGCGTTCCTGCCGTCGGGTGTGACCCTGCGCCTCGAAGGCGACAGCAACGACTATGTCGGCAAGGGTCTCTCCGGCGGCCGGGTGGTCCTGCGGCCCGACCGCGCAGCGACCTTCCTCGCCGAGGAGAATGTGATCGCCGGCAACGTCATCGGCTATGGCGCCACGTCCGGTGAGATCTTCATCCGTGGTGTCGTCGGTGAGCGCTTCTGCGTCCGCAACTCCGGTGCCACCGCAGTGGTGGAGGGCGTCGGTGACCACGGCTGCGAATACATGACCGGCGGGCTCGTCACCATTCTCGGAGCCACCGGCCGCAACTTCGCAGCCGGCATGTCCGGGGGAGTCGCCTATCTCCTCGACGCGGCCGCGGGGCGCGTCAATCCCGAGATGGTCGACCTGCTCGCACTCGACGACGACGACGTCGCGCTGGTGCGCGACCTCCTCGTTCGACACCAGGACGAGACCGACTCCGAGGTCGCGTCTGCGCTTCTGTCGGAGACCGATCTTGCGGCTCGATTCACCAAGGTCATGCCCCGTGACTATGCGCGCGTGCTCAAGGCCCAGGCCGCAGCCGAGCGCGATGGGCGTGACGTCCAGCTCGCAGTGATGGAGTCGACCCATGGCTGACCCGAAGGGTTTTCTCACCACCGGACGCGAGACGCCGACGCGTCGTCCGGTCGACCTGCGCCTGCGTGACTGGCGCGAGGTCTACGAGGAGTTCCCCGCAGACCACCTCGAGAAGCAGGCCGGCCGCTGCATGGACTGCGGCATCCCTTTCTGCCACAACGGCTGTCCGCTCGGCAACCTCATCCCCGAGTGGAACGACCTGGTGTGGCGACAGGACTGGCGGGCCGCTAGCGAGCGCCTGCACGCCACCAACAACTTCCCCGAGTTCACCGGTCGCCTGTGCCCGGCACCCTGTGAGACGGCGTGCGTGCTCGGCATCAACGCCGACCCGGTCACCATCAAGCAGGTCGAGGTGGAGATCGTCGACCGAGCCTGGGACGAAGGCTGGGTGACCCCGCAGCCAGCACCTCGTCAGTCGGGCAAGACCGTGGCCGTCATCGGGTCCGGGCCGGCCGGTCTCGCGGCGGCGCAGCAGCTGGCTCGCGCCGGGCACACGGTCGCCGTCTTCGAGCGGGCCGACCGCGTGGGCGGGCTGCTCCGCTACGGCATCCCCGAGTTCAAGATGGAGAAGAGCCACCTCGACCGCCGCGTCGCGCAGATGCAGGCCGAAGGCGTGAAGTTCCGGGCCGGCGTCGACGTCGGCACCGACGTCACGGGCACCGATCTCCGCAAGCGCTATGACGCTGTCGTCGTCTCGGTCGGCGCGACCCAGTGGCGCGACCTGCCGGTTCCTGGCCGCGAGCTCGCGGGTGTCCACCAGGCGATGGAGTTCCTGCCCGGTGCCAACAGGGTGCAGGAGGGCGACCTCGACGTGGCACCCATCGATGCCTCGGGCAAGCACGTGGTGATCATCGGCGGTGGTGACACCGGCGCCGACTGCCTCGGTACCTCCCACCGCCAGGGTGCGGCGTCGGTGACTCAGCTCGAGATCCTGCCGCTGCCGCCCGAGCAACGGCCGTCCGGTCAGCCGTGGCCGACCTACCCGATGACCTACAAGGTCACGAGCGCCCACGAGGAGGGCGGCGACCGGATGTACGCCGTCTCCACCAACCGGTTCATCGACGACGGGCACGGCCGGGTCCGGGGGCTGGAGATCGTCGAGGTCGAGTTCGGCGACGGTCGCTTCGAACCGGTCGAGGGCACCGAGCGCGAGCTTGCGGCCGACCTCGTCTTCCTGGCCATGGGCTTCACCGGCCCCGAGCGCGGCACGCTGCTCGACCAGCTCGGGGTGGAGCTCGACGACCGCGGCAACGTGCGCCGCGACGGTCACTACATGTCGACGGTCGACGGCGTGTTCGTCGCGGGTGACGCCGGCCGCGGTCAGTCGCTCATCGTCTGGGCGATCGCCGAGGGCCGATCGGCGGCCGCCGGGGTCGACCGCTGGCTCTCCGGCAGCACGACGCTGCCGGCACCGATCCCTCCGACAGCACGTCCGCTCGTGGTCTGACTCGAGGCGTCGTCGACCCGGTGTGCCTGCCGGTCCACGTCGCTTGTGACCCCGCTCACCCTTCTGCAAGCGTTTCCAGATAAGGTTCCCCTGTGCGCCGCGCAAAGATCGTCTGCACCCTTGGCCCTGCTGTCGCGAGTCAGGAGGGGATCACCTCACTCATCGAGGCGGGCATGGACGTCGCCCGCATGAACCTCTCCCACGGCTCCTATTCCGACCACGAGCGGATCTATGAGTGGGTGCGTCAGGCGGCTGACGCCGCCGGCCGCGGGGTCGGCATCCTCGTCGACCTGCAGGGCCCCAAGATCCGTCTCGGCTCGTTCAAGAACGGCCCGGTCGTCCTCGACGTCGGAGCGACGTTCTCCATCACGATCGACGACGTCGACGGCGATGTGAACATCTGCTCGACGACCTACAAGGGCCTTCCCGGTGACGTCCATGCGGGCGACGCCATCCTCATCGACGACGGCAAGGTGGCGCTCGAGGCGGTCGAGGTCACCGCGACCACGGTGGTGACCCGCGTCGTCGAGGGCGGTCGCATCAGCGACCACAAGGGGATCAACCTGCCCGGTGTGGCGGTCAGCGTCCCCGCGATGTCGGAGAAGGACGTCGCCGACCTCCGCTGGGCGCTGCGTCTCGGCGTCGACATGATCGCGCTGTCGTTCGTACGTCGTGCCGACGACCTCCTCGACGTCGTGCGGATCATGGATGACGAGGGCGTGCGCCTCCCCGTGCTCGCGAAGATCGAGAAGCCGCAGGCGGTCGACAACCTCGAGTCGATCATCGACGCGTTCGACGGCATCATGGTCGCGCGCGGCGACCTCGGTGTGGAGCTGCCACTCGAGCAGGTCCCGCTCGTGCAGAAGCGGGCCATCACCCTGGCTCGTCGTCGGGCCAAGCCCGTCATCGTGGCGACCCAGATGCTCGAGACCATGGTGTCGATGACGCGGCCGACGCGTGCTGAGGCCAGCGACGTCGCCAACGCAGTCCTCGACGGCGCGGACGCCCTCATGCTCTCGGGCGAGACCTCGGTCGGCGCGCACCCGGCACACGTCGTCCGCACGATGGCGCGCATCATCGAGCAGGTCGAGGGCGAGGCGCTCGACCAGCTGCCCCAGATCGTCGACCGCAACGACTCGACCTCGCGTTCGGTTGCCCGTGCCGCCGTCACGGTCGGTGCCGACGTCGGCGCCACCGCGGTCATCGCGTTCACCGAGACCGGTCGCTCGGCGCGCCTCGTGGCCCGCTATCGCCCCGACCTCTCGCTGCTCGCCTTCACCCCCAACGCCCGCGTCCGCAGCCAGCTGGCGCTGTGCTGGGGCGTCGAGACGTTCCTGGTCCCCAAGGTGGCGAGCACCGACGAGATGGTCCGTCTCGTCGACGCGGCGCTGCAGGAGATCGGGCGGGCCAGCGTCGGCGAGCTCATCATCGTGATCGCCGGTGTGCCGCCGGGCGTGCCCGGCACCACCAACGGCCTGCGCGTGCACCGCATCGGCACCTCGATCCCCAGCGGGATCTAGCGCCGCACGCACGACGAAGCCCCCGCACCGTCACCGGTCGGGGGCTTCGTCGTGCG
>JANXWJ010000036.1 GCA_025351185.1 Candidatus Nanopelagicales bacterium | reverse complement strand
GGGTCCTCAGCCGCGGCTGAGGACCCGACTCACGTTCTCGCCACTGATCGCCAGCCCCAACCTCGATCCGGGAGATCCGCGTGTCCGACAAGCCGTCCGTCCTCTTCGTCTGCGTCCACAACGCCGGCCGCTCCCAGATGGCCGCCGCCTATCTCGCTCACCTCTCCGGAGGTCGCGTCGAGGTGCTGTCCGCAGGCTCCGCACCGGCTGGCTCGGTCAACCCGGCCGTGGTCGAGGCCATGCTCGAAGAAGGCATCGACATCTCGGCCGAGACGCCCAAGGTGCTCACGACCGAGGCCGTCGAGATCTCCGACGTCGTCATCACGATGGGCTGCGGCGACGTCTGCCCGGTCTTCCCCGGCAAGCGCTATGAGGACTGGGTCCTCGAGGACCCAGCCGGGCAGGGGGTCGAGGCCGTCCGTCCGATCCGCGACGAGATCCGCCGCCGGATCGAGGAGCTCATCGCCGAGATCGCTCCGGTGGCATGAGCCCGGACTCACCCGCGGAGGTCTCGCTCGGCCGCCGGCTGCTCGCCGAGGGACTCGGCACGGCGCTGCTCGTCGCCGCCGTCGTCGGATCCGGCATCGCTGCGCAGACGCTCTCGCCGCACGACACCGGGCTCGCCCTGCTGGAGAACGCGATCGCGACCGGCGCCGTGCTCTACGTCCTGATCCTGCTCCTCGGCCCGGTGTCGGGTGCGCACTTCAATCCGGTGGTCACGGGCGTCGACGCCTGGCTCGGCGGACTCGATCGCAGGGACGTCGCGCCGTACGTCGTGGTCCAGGTGCTCGGTGCCTGTGCCGGAGCGATGCTCGCCAACCTGATGTTCGGGTTCGGTGCCGTGACCGTCTCTCAGCACGTGCGCGGTGGTTCCGGGGTGCTGCTCTCGGAGGTCGTCGCGACGTTCGGATTGCTGCTCGTGATCCTCGGTCTCGTGCGTCGCGGTCGGTCGACCTACGTGGCGGCGGCGGTTGCCGCCTACATCGTGGGCGCCTACTGGTTCACGGCCTCGACGTCGTTCGCCAACCCTGCCGTCACCATCGGGCGCACCCTGTCGGACACCTTCGCAGGCATCGCGCCGACCAGTGTCCCCGGCTTCGTGGCCGCCCAGACCGTCGGAGGGATCGTCGCCACCATCGTCGCGATCGTCCTGTGGCCGACGCCTTCCACCACCACCGCCGTCGCCCTCGACGTCCACGAGGAGTCGCGCTGAGTGCTCTCGCCTGACGCGAGGCCGTCGGGATCCGATCTGACCGGTGGCAACGGGGAGCAGACTGGTGCTGCGACGAGAGCGATGGGAGGAGGCAAGATGAGCGACAGCACCACGCGGTCGTCCTCCCTCCCGGGTAGCGACGCCGTGCTGGCCCGATTGTCGGTCCTCGACCGGTTCCTCCCGGTGTGGATCCTGGTGGCCATGGCGTCCGGCCTCGTGCTCGGACGCCTCGTACCCGGCGTCCAGGGCGCGCTCGACTCCGTGAAGATCGGGCAGACGTCCCTGCCGATCGCCCTCGGCCTGCTGCTGATGATGTATCCGGTGCTCGCGAAGGTCCGCTACGAACAGATGGGTCACGTCACGGGGGACCGCCGGCTGCTGTGGCTGTCGCTGCTGCTCAACTGGATCGTCGGTCCGGCGCTGATGTTCACCCTCGCGTGGGCGTTCCTGGCGGATCAGCCTGAGTTCCGCACCGGGCTCATCGTCATCGGGCTCGCCCGGTGCATCGCCATGGTGCTCATCTGGAACGACCTGGCGTGCGGTGACCGCGAGGCAGCCGCACTCCTTGTCGCACTCAACTCGGTGTTCCAGATCCTGGCCTATGCGCTGCTCGGCACGTTCTACCTCCGTGTACTGCCAGGCTGGCTCGGCCTCGACACCCAGGACGTCGCGTTCTCCACCTGGGACATCACGAAGGCCGTCCTCATCTTTCTCGGCATCCCACTCCTCGCAGGATTCCTCACCCGTCGGATCGGTCTGCGGCGCAGGGGGATCAAGTGGTACGAGCAGACGTTCCTCCCGCGAATCGGGCCGCTGGCGCTCTACGGCCTGTTGTTCACCGTCGTCGTCATGTTCGCGCTCCAGGGAGATGCGATCACCTCCGACCCGGTATCGGTGGTGAGCGTCGCCCTACCGCTCCTGATCTACTTCGCGGTGATGTGGAGCGTCTCGTTCGTGCTCGGCGTGCGGGCGCACCTGGGCTATCCGAAGACGGCCACGCTCGCCTTCACTGCAGCAGGCAACAACTTCGAGCTGGCGATCGCCGTGTCCATCGGCGTGTGGGGCGTGACGTCTGGTCAGGCGCTCGCGGGCGTGATCGGCCCGCTCATCGAGGTGCCTGCGCTGGTTGCTCTCGTCTACGTCAGCCTGTGGCTCCGCCGCCGCCTGGCGCGATCGCCGGATCCGGTAGTCGGACCGGCGTGACCTGCATGAACAGCCGGTTGAGGCGCAGCACCCGCTCTTCCTGCTGAGCGGGAAAGGTGAGCAGCACAGCGGGCAGACTGCTTGTCCTGCAGGGCGATCGGGCTGACGGCCGACGGTCCCTGCGGTGTCCCGAACGTGGTCACCAGCGTGCGGGTGGGACGCGTCACCCTCGAGATGCTTGCTCCCCGCTTGCTCTAGCAAGCACTCGGGTGCACACTGGAGTCATGGCCAGCATCGACGTACACACCCTCGGGGAGTTCATCCGCGAGCAGCGGCAGTCAGCCGAGGTGTCGTTGCGGCAGCTGGCCAAGACCGCCGGTGTCTCCAACCCCTATCTCTCGCAGGTCGAGCGTGGGTTGAAGAAGCCGAGCGCAGAGATCCTCGGGCAGATCGCCTCGGCGCTGCGCATCTCCGCGGAGACGTTGTACGTGCGTGCCGGGCTCCTCGAGCCCCGCGCCGGCGACGCAGCGGTCACCGCGGCGATCGGTGTCGACGAGACGCTCTCCGAGCGTCAGCGTCAGGTGCTGCTCGAGATCTACGGCGCGTTCCAGTCCGAGAACTCCGCACTCGCGGCGGCCGCCGGCACCACGACCGACGAGGGCACTGCCGCCCCCGTCACCCCAGTCCCCACCCGCGCGGGCACGACGGCCGCGGGAAACCGCTCACCGAAGAAGGACAAGTCATGAATGACAACACGATCCCCACGCCCGACCTCACCCCTGTGACCGAGACGGTCGAGAAGGCCGCCAAGGCCACGACGTCGACCGCCAAGAAGACCGCCACGACGGCGAAGAAGACCACGAAGTCGACGGCGAAGAAGACCGCTGCCGCGACGAAGTCGACGGCCACGAAGACCACCGCTGCCGCCAAGAAGACCGCCACCGCAGCCCCCAAGAAGGCCGCTGCCACGACCAGCACCGCGAAGGCCAAGACCGCCGCGTCGAAATCGACGTCGGTGAAGTCGGAGTCGGCGAAGCTGCTCGAGGTCCCCGTGACCCGCGTCCGTTCGCTGCTCTCCGAGCTGCCCGAGCCGACCGAGGTACGTAGTCGGGTCGAGGGCCAGCTCCTCGTCGCCACCAAGGCAGTCGAGGATGTCGTTGCGCCGCTGCTGCACCAGATGGCGGAGAAGACCGCAGAGCGCCGCAAGGCCGCTGACACCGCTTTCGCGCCGTACGTCGCGACGCTCGTCGAGCGCACCGCGCCCGGCCGCAAGGTGGTCGAGGACGCCGTGACACCGGTCGTCACCACCGTCATCGAGAAGACCCTCGTGGGCCGCAAGGTGGCGCAGGACACCGTGAAGCCCTACGTCGCCACCATGCTCAACCAGGTGTCTGAGGCCGCTGAGGCTGCCGAGAACGTCGTCGTCGACATGCGTGCCCGCGCCGATGCCCGCGCCGCGTTCGCCGTCGACTCGATGACGCCGGTCGCCACCGAGCTGCGCGTGCGCGCCGACGAGGTCGTCGCCCGCCTCCGCAAGGTCGCCGGCATCTGACCGCTCGCCCCACGAACGCGCGAGGCCCCGCCGCTCTGATCGAGCAGCGGGGCCTCGCGTACGTCCACACCCACCGACGACCTGGGTCTTGTGGGGGCTTCCGGAGTCGGGTGACCCCCACCGCAACCAGGTCAGCAGCGGGGGTTCGGGCTCGTCAGGTGAGCTCGAGGCTGCGGCGGCTCAGGCCCCACATCGAGCCGCTGATGACGCTGCGCGCCGAGGCGAGATCCTGTGACGCGCCGAAGGTGACGAAGAGCGGCGTGAAGTGCTCGACCGTCGGGTGGGAGTACGGCATCCCGGGTGCCTTCTGGCGGAAGGACGCGAGCGTGTCGACGTCGCCAGCGGCGATCGCATCCCAGGCCCATGCGTCGAAGTCGCGGGACCAACCCGGCACCTTGCCCTCGACCATGGCCTGCGTCATGAACTGAAGCCCGGGGTGGAGTACTGCATCGAGTAGTAGCGGGGGTCGAAGCCACCGAAGTCATAGACCAGCCCGGTCTTCGGGGTGGGTGCGGTGATGGTGATCGGCGCTGTCTCCCAGTGGGCGCTCACGATGACGATGCCGGTGGGCTTGGGCATCGAGGTCGACCATGCGAAGAGCTCGTCCATCCAGCCGGCGTCGTCGAAGAGCGGCGGTGCACCGTGGCTGATGTAGATCGCCGGGAGCGGAGCGTCACCATGTGCCCAGACGGCCTGCTCGGCGCTCGCGGCCAGGGCTCCTGGTTCGAACGCGTCGAATGCCGCTGCTGCTGCACGTGCCATGACGATCACCTCTCCGTACCTCGATCCTGACGTCCCTGAGAGTGGCACAACTCAGTTGAAGGAACAACGACTACACCATCGGGCGGCTGCCCGGCCGGATCCTCCGTATGCTCGGCAGGTGATTGCCGTTCCCTACGCCGTCTACATCACCGTCTACTGGGCGTGCATCGTCCTGGGCCTCGTGGCCCTCGTTGATGCTGCGACCCGGCGCACCGACGCCTACCCGGCTGCGGACCGGCGGACCAAGCAGTTCTGGCTGCTGCTGCTCGGCGGCGGACTCGCGGCGCAGGTGGTGTTCCCGGCCCTCGGCGGCAGCATCCTGTCGATCCTCGGTATCGCGGGGATCGTCGCGGCGATCGTCTACCTCGTCGACGTGCGCAAGCGCCTGATCGAGGTCACGCGCGGACCTCGCTGGTGACGCGCGCGTTCCGCCGGGTCGGCACCATCACCCGCGGGACCACGCACCCCAACCGGCTTCGACGTGTCGATCGCTGGATCGCGCACACGTGCGCGTCGGCCCTCCGGTCGTCCTCGGATCCCGTGGTCGTCGACCACGGCTACGGCGCTGCAGCCTGGACCCCGCGCGACCTGCGTGACCGGTTGGCTGTGGTCAGACCTGACGTGTCGGTAGTGGGCATCGAGATCGACCCCGAGCGGGTGAGCGCAGCGATGGACTATGCCGACGAGACGTTGTCGTTTCGTCGAGGAGGGTTCGAGGTCCCGCTGGATTTTCGTGCGCCAGTGGTGATCCGCGCGTTCAACGTGCTCCGGCAGTACGACGAGTCTGAGGTCGGTGCGGCGTGGCGCACGATGACGTCACGGCTTGCTCCCGGCGGCGTGCTCGTCGAGGGCACCTGCGACGAGCTCGGGCGCCATGCGTGGTGGGTCGCGATGGACACGGGCAGCGAGTGCCGAGGTCGCTGACCCTGTCGACGCGCCTCGCCGACCTTGAGATGCCGAGCGACCTCGCCGAGCGACTGCCCAAGGCGCTGATCCACCGCAACGTCGAGAGTGAACGTATCCACGCGCTGCTGCGCACGCTCGACCGCTGCAGGGCGGGGGCCGCACCGTTCGGAGCGTTCGGGGTGCGGCAGCGCTGGATCGCGACCGTGAGCGCAGCGCGCGACTCCGGTGTCGAGGTCCTCGACGGCATCAGCCGCTGGCACCTCGGCGAGCTCACCGTGCCCTGGGTCGCGGTCGCTCCCCGATAGTCGAGCTCGACGACGAGTCCCTCGTGGCGTGACCGTCGAGGAACTCGTACGGAATCTGTGAGTGCGGCCGCTGTGATCTGTTGGGCCGTGTGGGTGTCCACGCTCCGGACCGACGTGCGTGGCCGCCGATGTAGGGAGCGTCGCTCGGTGGGGAACCCGGGTCGACGCGCCCGGAGGTGCCTCGTGCTCATGGCTCGCAGCACGGCCGCGATCGCCACGGTGATCGCCACTGTCGCCCTCGTCGTACCCGCTGTCGCAGCCCCGGTGACTGGCACCGCGAGCGTCGCCGCACCCACGACGCGCAGCGCCTGCGACCCCCTCGCTCCCGCCCTCGGCGCCCGCCGTGCCTTCGCCACCGTGACCGACGCCAGCGTGCGGTTGGCCCTTGCCGCCCGGCTCAACGCGATGCCCGCCGCGGCTCTCGCCACAGTGCTCCGCAGCGACGCGACGGCACGCCTGGACTCGTGCGGTCAGCTGCTCTACGTCGATCAGCCGGCGCCGGACGGACCGGTGGCCCCGGAAGCACCTGCGCCTGCTCGGCGCCCGACTTCGACTGGCCTGCTGGACGCGCGCGGGAACGCCTTCTCGCTGAGCTCGCGACCTGGCTCGCGGCGCACGATCTACCTCGATTTCACCGGCTACGCGCTCACCGGCTCCGCGTGGAACACCGAGCTCGGGCTTGCGTCCGGCTACGTGCTCACCGCCTACGACACCGACGGCAGCCCGGCGGCGTTCTCCGCTGCCGAGCTGGACTCCGTGCGTGAGGTGTGGCTCCGCGTGGCAGAGGACTATGCGCCGTTCGACGTCAACGTCACGACGCAGGATCCCGGCCCGGACGCCATCGCGCGCACCGACGGCAACGACCAGGTCTATGGGACCCGGGTCGTGATCACCAGCAGTGCGACGGCTGCAAAGAATTGCAGCTGTGGGGGAATCGCCTATCCCTCGACGATCGGCCTGACCGGCGACGAGCACGACTACTACCAGCCGGCACTCGTCATGACCACAAACCTGCTCCACGGGTGGGCGAAGGCAGTCGGCGAGGCCGCCGCGCACGAGGTCGGACACGTCTTCGGGCTGGGGCACGACGGCAGCGGAGGCAACGTCTACTACGAAGGTGGCGGCGCGTGGGCACCCATCATGGGAGTGGGCTACTACCGGCCGGTGACGCAGTGGAGCAAGGGCGAGTACGCCGGCGCCAGCAACCGCCAGGACGACCTCGCGATCATCGCGCTCCACGCCACGGTCGTGGCTGATGACCACGGCGGATCAGCAGCAACGGCAACCCCTCTCAGCCCGGGCGTCGCCACGTCCGGTGTCATCTCCTCGGCTCGGGACGAAGACTGGTTCTCCTTCACGGCCCTCGGTGGTGGCGTGTCCGTCGTCGTGGCTCCGGCCGCCGTCGGCGCCGACCTCGACACCGGGCTCGAGGTGCTCGCCGCGGACGGCACGGTCGTCGCGACCGCCGCACCCATCGTCCCCGATCCTGCGGGTGACGCCGAGACGGCAACCGGGCTCGACGCCGCGTATCGCACGAGCTTCCTGGAGTACGGCACCTACTACGTGCGCGTGACGGGAGAAGGCCAGGGGGTGGCGACAGCCCAGGGCTGGTCGTCCTACGGCAGCGTCGGTCGGTATGCGATCACCGTCTCTGGCTCGACCGCGGCACCCCTGGTCGTCGTGACTGCTGCGATGGCCGACGCGACCACGGGGCAGCCCTACGCCGCGCGTCTCGCGGCCTCCGGCGCGCTGGGTGCGACGACCTGGTCGGTGCCGGTGGGATCGCTGCCGCGAGGACTCGTCCTGACGTCGGTGACGGGTGCCGTCACCGGCCGTCCGAGCGTCGCGCGGGTCGTCACGGTGCCGGTCACGGTCATCGACGCGCACGGTCGTTGGGTCACTCGGTCGGTGCGACTGACGGTCCGCGCACCCGTACGCGTGGTCACTGCCGACGTGGCTGTTGCCAGGCGGGGAGTGGCGTACCGGATCCGGCTTGTTGCCAGCGTTGGGACCGGTCGCAGCTATTGGCGGGTGTGGCGGGGCGCGCTGCCGCGCGGGCTGACCCTGACGACGACGGGCCTGCTGAAGGGACGACCCGTGCGTGCCGGGATCTACCGGTTCACCGTGCAGGTCCTCGACACCACCTCACGCGTCGTGTCGCCGGGTCACTGGGCGCTGCGGGCCTATCGACTCGTGGTGCGGTGACGTGTCGGCGCCAGCGACCACCCCTCACGGGCGTGAGCGAACGGGTCGTGGTCAGCCCTTGCCCTGGTTGGCGACCGCTGCTGCGGCCGTGGCAGCGGCAGTCGGGTCGAGGTACTCCCCGCCGCGCACCGTCGGGTGCAGATCGGCGTCGAGCCGGTAGACCAACGGGATCCCGGTGGGGATGTTGAGTGACGCGATGTCGTCGTCGCTGATGCCGTCCAGGTGTTTCACCAACGCGCGCAACGAGTTTCCATGCGCCGCCACGAGCACCGTCTTGCCCGCGCGGAGGTCGGGCACGATGACGTCCTCCCAGTACGGGAGGAGGCGGACGACGACGTCCTTGAGGCACTCGGTCAGCGGGTTGGCCTCGGGAGGCAGCCAGGAGTAGCGCGGGTCGTGCGACTGCGAGAACTCGTCGTCGGGTTCGATCGCGGGCGGCGGGGTGTCGTAGGAACGGCGCCAGAGCATGAACTGCTCCTCGCCGTAGACGTCGAGGGTCTGCTTCTTGTTCTTGCCCTGGAGCGCGCCGTAGTGGCGCTCGTTGAGCCGCCAGTTGCGCGTCACGGGGATCCAGTGCCGGTCGCACGCGTCGAGCGCGATCTGCGACGTACGGATCGCCCGGCGCAGCAGCGAGGTGTGCACGACGTCGGGGAGCACCCCCGACTCGGCGAGCAGCTCACCCCCGCGGACCGCCTCGGTCTCGCCCTTCTCCGACAGGTCGACGTCGACCCACCCGGTGAACTGGTTGAGAGCGTTCCACGTGCTCTCCCCGTGCCGAAGCAAGACCAAGGTGTACGGCGCATCACTCATGCCCCACATCCTGCCAGGAGCCCCCGGAGTAACAGGTCGAATGGTCGCTGACGGTGCCCCGTGAGCGACCATTCGACCTGTTACTCCGGTCCCTGCAGGTGCTGGAAGGCGTCGAGGTTGGCGGTGCTCTCGCCTCGGCTGGTGCGCCAGGCCCACTCGCGCCTGATGGAGCTGGCGAAGCCCATCTCGAGGATGGTATTGAAGGAGCCGTCGGCGTACTCCAGGACCGAGCCGAGGATGCGGTCGACCTCGTCGGGGGTCACGGCAACGAGTGGCAGCCGGCCGGTGAGGTAGATGTCGCCGAGGTGGTCGACGGAGAAGGCGACGGCGTAGGTCCGCAGGTTGCGCTCGAGGAGCCAGCGGTAGACCGCCTCGGCGTTCTCGTCGACGTGGCGGGCGACGAACGCCTGCACGGTGAGCGCGTGCTCGCCGACGACCAGGGAGCAGGTGGTGCGCTGCTTCTTCTCGCCGGGCAGCACCACGACGAGGTGGCCCGGCTGGGGCTCGTCGTAGTCGAGCCCGTGTTCCTCGACGACCGAGCGCAGGACGTCGAGCGCGTCGCTCACGGTGCTCACGAGCGGGCGACGGCGAGGCCGGCGCGGTCGGCCATCGCGTCGCGGAAGACCTCGAGGGTGGCGTCGGCTGTGGCGTCCCACCCGAAATGCGAAGCGTGCTCGACAGCGTTGCGCGACCACACCCGCAGGCGCTCGGGATCGCCCACGACGGAGCAGAGCGCCGCGGCCCAGTCCTGCGGGTCGTGCCCGTCGACCAGGAGCCCGCTCACGCCGTCGGCCACCGCGGTCGGCAGGCCACCGACGCGTGCTGCGACCACCGGAGTGCCGCACGCCTGCGCCTCGACAGCGACGAGCCCGAACGACTCGGAGTACGACGGAACCACGCACACGTCGGCAGCGCGATACCAGTCGGCGAGCAGCGCACGTCCGACCGGCGGCACGAAGCGGACAAGGTCGGCCACGCCGACCTGGACGGTGAGTTCTTCCAACGCGTGCGGCCGGGCGAGGCCGGTTCCTGAAGGGCCACCTGCGACCACGAGGAGGAGGCGGTCGCGCAGCGACGGGGTGCGCTCGATCATCGCCGCGAACGCACGCACGAGGACGTCGGGGGCCTTGAGCGGCTGGATCCGCCCGACGAAGAGCAGCACGATCTTGTCGGCGGGCACCCCGAGCGCTGCTCGAGCCTGGGCCTGGGCATCGGGGCCACCGGGACGGAAGACATCGAGGTCGACGCCCGGGTGTACGACCGCGACGTGGTCGGGGTCGGCGGCGTACAGATCCACGAGCTGGGCGGCCTCGGCGGCGGTGTTGGCGACGAGGCGGTCGGCGGCATGGACGACCTGCTGCTCGCCGATCACGCGGCCCTCCGGCTCGGGGACATCGCTGTCGGCGAGGGAGAGGTTCTTGACCTTGGCCATGGTGTGCATGACGTGCACGAGCGGGACGTTCCAGCGCTCAGCCGCGAGCCACCCGACCTGACCCGAGAGCCAGTAGTGGGAGTTGACGACGTCGTACCACCCCTCCGGGCGCATCGCCTCCGCACGGAGCACGCCGGACGTCACGGCGCACAGCTGCCCCGGGAGGTCCTCCTTGGACAGGCCCTGGAAGGGTCCGGCGGTCACGTGGCGCACCGTGACACCGGGAGCCATCGCGACCGTCGGCGGGAGGTCACCGGACGTGGCGCGGGTGAAGATGTCGACCTCGACCCCTCGGTCGGCGAGGCGGCGCGCCACCTCGGTGACGTAGACGTTCATGCCGCCGGCGTCACCGGTGCCCGGCTGGTCCAGCGGTGAGGTGTGCACCGACAGGAGTGCCGCGCGGCGCGGCGTGGGTCGCGAGTCGGGGCGTACGGCCGTCAGTCCCGATCGGCGGCGACGGGTGTCGGCCTCCAGAGGCAGGATCGCCACGGGCCGCACCTCCTCGTCGAGTCGCCGGCAGCTGCCGGTCGCTGCCGATCCGGACGGTCCACCTGGACCGCCGTCGGGTCAACGACCCCCGAGTCTGGCGCATTCCACCCGGCCGGGCGACAGGAGACCGCCGAGCCTGAGCCGGCAACCCCTCGACTCCGACCAAGATCACGACTTGCCTTCACACACCGTGCCCTTGACAGGCACTTCGTGACCCGAGAGGTCGTCAACAAGGGCCCCCTCAGCGGTCGCGACGGCGGGGGCGGTCGAGGGCGGTCGGGGGCGTGAGGTGGCGGCAGAGCTTGAGGTTGCCGGGGGAGTCAGAGGTTGTCGAGCATGGCTTCGGGGTCGACGGTGGCGTACGGCTCACCGGTGGCGACGTAGACGACGCGCTTGGCGATGGTGACGGCATGGTCGGCGAAGCGCTCGTAGAAGCGCGAGAGCAGCGTGACGTCGACCGCTGACTCGACCCCGAACTCCCAGGTCGGAGACAGCACGGTCTGGAACATCTCGCGGTGGAGGCGATCCATCTCCTCGTCCATGCGGGCGACGTCGGCTGCCATCGAGACGTCCTTCGTCGCGATAACCGAGCCAGTCTTGCTGACGACGTTCTGAGCGACGGCTCCCATCGCCTGGAACGTCGGGCGCAGCTGCGCAGGGACCGCGGACGCGGGATAGCGCATGCGGGCCGACTTGGCGATGTGCGCGGCGAGATCGCCCATGCGCTCGAGGGACGCGGAGATCCGCAACGCAGCCACGACGATGCGCAGGTCTGTGGCGACGGGCTGCTGACGGGCCGAGACCTGGAAGCAGTCCGCCTCGACCTTGGACGCGATCGCGTCGATGGCGTCGTCGCCGGCGATCACGCTCTCGGCCAGCTGAAGGTCGGCGTCGAGGAGCGACTGGGTGGCCCTGTTCATGGCCGACGCGACCAGCCGTGTCATCTCGACGAGGTCGTCGCTGACGCGGTCGAGCTGCTCGTGGTAGACCTCGCGCATGGGGTGAGTCCTCGTGGTCGTAAGAGTCGGGACGGGCACTCGAAACGGCCGGGTCCCCGTCGTACGACGTCAATCTAAGCCCGTCCGGCAGCGTGCGGCCGCCTCTGGGTGAACTATCCCCTACGCGCAGGTGAACATCCGGGGCCGAGGGTGAACACCAGGCGAAGTCTGTTGTCGCCCACCGTTCGACGGCTGTTCGCACTTCTCCGCGCCCGTACCCTGGTGCCGTGGACGTCTCCGCAGGGCTCGCACTGACCGGTCTGGCGGGTGTCGCCGTGGGCGGTGCTCTCGGCTGGATCGTCGCCCGCCGTGGCTCCGGCACGGCCGTAGAGGAGACTCCCGACACCGACGGCGTCCCGTCACCGAACGTTCCCGAGGGTCTCGGTCGACTGCTCGCCGTGCTGCCCGGCGCGGCGTTCGTGGTCGGTGCCGACAACAGCATCCTGCGGGCGTCCTCGCTGGCCGCCACCCTCGGCGTCGTGCAGGGCGGTCGGCTCGAGATCCCCGAAGTCATGGCGCTCGTCACCGCAGTGCGCCGTGACGGCGTGATACGCGAGGAAGACCTCGAGCTGCGGCGTCCGCCGCTCGGCAAGGGCGTGCTGCAGGCCCGGGTACGCGTCGCCCCGCTCTCGCCGACGGCGGCGCTCGTGCTGGTCGAGGACCTGTCCGAATCGCTGCGGATCGACGCGGTGCGCCGTGACTTCGTCGCCAACGTGTCGCACGAGCTCAAGACGCCCGTGGGTGCGTTGTCGCTGCTCGCCGAGGCCGTGCAGAGCGCGAGTGATGATCCCGAGGCCGTACACCGCTTCTCAGCACGCATGCAGGTCGAGTCCCAGCGGCTCTCCAATCTCATCTCCGACCTCGTGGACCTCTCCAGGCTGCAGAGCAACGACCCGCTCAAGCACTCCGAGATCGTGGAGATCGACCGGCTCGTCGCCGAGGCGGTGGATGCGACGAAGCTCATCGCCACGGCACGCGAGATCGATGTCGTCGTGGGCGACCCGACGCACGTGGCCGTGCTCGGCGACGAGGGCCAGCTCGTGATGGCCCTGCGCAACCTGCTCACCAACGCGGTTGCCTACTCACCGCCGCACACCCGGGTCGCGATCGCCTCACGCACCGACGGCACGCTCGTCGAGATCAGCGTGACCGACCAGGGCATCGGGATCCCCGAGGACGAGCAGTCCCGCATCTTCGAGCGCTTCTACCGCGTCGACCCCGCTCGGTCGCGCGTCACCGGGGGGACGGGCCTCGGGCTCGCCATCGTCAAGCACGTCTGCGCCAACCATGGCGGCGAGTGCACGGTGTGGTCGGTCCAGGGCGAAGGTTCCACCTTCACCCTGCGCCTCCCGCTCGCGCCCGTCGCCCGTCGTACTGAGGGAGAACTGGTTCCGTGACCCGTGTACTCGTCGTCGAGGACGAGGAGTCCTTCTCGGACGCCCTGTCGTTCATGCTGCGCAAGGAAGGCTTTGAGGTCGGGATCGCATCGACCGGTCCGGACGCGGTGACGCTGTTCGACCAGCACGGCGCCGACGTCGTCCTGCTCGACCTGATGCTGCCGGGCATGTCCGGCACCGAGGTCTGCCGCACGCTCCGGCAGCGCTCGACGGTCCCGATCATCATGGTGACGGCGAAGGACAGCGAGGTCGACAAGGTCGTGGGCCTCGAGCTCGGCGCCGACGACTACGTCACCAAGCCGTTCTCCTCCCGTGAGCTCGTCGCCCGCATCCGTGCGGTGCTGCGTCGCACCGGTGAGCCCGAGGAGCTGCTGCCCGCGGTGCTCGAGGCCGGCCCGGTGCGGATGGATGTCGAGCGCCACGTCGTCTCGGTGTCCGGCGCCCAGGTGTCCTTGCCCCTCAAGGAGTTCGAGCTGCTCGAGCTCCTGTTGCGCAACTCCGGTCGGGTTCTCACGCGCGGCATGCTCATCGATCGGGTCTGGGGCTCGGACTACGTCGGTGACGGCAAAACCCTCGACGTCCACGTCAAGCGCCTGCGCGCCAAGATCGAGGCCGACCCGGCAGCGCCCGTACATCTCGTCACCGTCCGCGGCCTCGGCTACAAGTTCGAGGCCTGACCAGGTCAACCCCACGCCAGCATCACCCCAACGAACTCGCGTGATCTTGGTCGTATGACTGCTTCCGGGCACCGGAGACGAGCACCCGACCAAGATCACGCGCGGTCCAGGGTCGGGGGTGGGTGGTCCTGGCTACGAGGTGGTGAGCGGGGCTAGGCCCTCATAGATGCCGGTCGGGGGGACGACCATGACGGGAGCCGTGACGCGGCCGACGTTTTTGAACGAGAACTCGATCGTGGCGAAGAACGTCGGCGCGATGGTGAGCCCCGTGACGTCGAGGTGCTCCTCGCTGTTGAAGCCGACTCTCGTGCTCGACTGTGCGGGGAGGGCGAGTCGGCCACCCTGGACTGCTGTGCCCGCGAGAGTCACGGTCGCGCCGCTGGGCGAGGTGATCGTGGCACCGAGCAGGGTGTCGGCATCACCGGTGTTGACGATGGTGCCGATGATGGTGGCGGCCGTGCCGGTCTTTGCCTGGACGACCGTGATGGCGCGCAGCGCGATAGGGCCGACGGTGACGTTCGCGCCGTTGCCGGACGGACCCTGCAGCGAGGTGCCGGCGGTGACCCCCGAACCGCAGGCGGCCAGTGCCGGGACGAGGGCGAGAGCTGCGGCCGCGGCGGCGATGCGGAACGTGGCAGGACGTGCGGTGCGGTGCACGGATTCGCTCCTGAAAGACCGGGTGGATCGGGCGCGGTCAGCCTAGGGCATCGCTCGCCCGCAGGCCGGTCGGCCCGAGCAGCCGAAGCCGATGCCGCCGCGGACCGCTGTCCACAGGCTCGGGCCTCAAGGGTCGAGGTACGCCGAGGGCGTAGCAGGTGCGAGCGTCCCTCGCAGGTCGTACGCCGCCGGGTGCGGCCCGGCGGGTGAAGCCGCAGGTCACCGCCCGGCGGAGCTCGGCGACGAGCGGGTAGAACCGCTCCATCGCGTCCTGTCAAGCCCCCTTCATGGCCTCTGACCTGCGAGAACGGCGTCGGGCAGGCTCGTACTAGGTGGTAGACTCGGCTCACCTGGAAAGGGGTACCCCACCTATGACGTTCACGGTCGGCGACACGGTTGTCTACCCGCATCACGGTGCGGCCACGATCGAAGCCATCGAAAAGCGGACCATCAAGGGCGTCGAGAGGGACTACCTCGTCCTGCGCGTCGCACAGGGTGATCTGACCGTCCGAGTTCCTTCGGAGAACGTCGATCTCGTCGGCGTGCGCGACGTCGTCAACCAGGAGGGACTGGACCGCGTCTTCGACGTGCTGCGCCAGCCCTACACCGAGGAGCCGACCAACTGGTCGCGCCGCTACAAGGCCAACCTCGAGAAGCTCGCCAGCGGCGATGTCATCAAGGTGGCCGAGGTCGTCCGTGACCTCTGGCGACGTGAGCGTGAGCGTGGACTCTCGGCCGGCGAGAAGAGAATGCTGGCCAAGGCCCGTCAGATCCTCGTGTCGGAGCTCGCACTTGCCGAGAACACCAACGAGGACAAGGCAGAGGCGATCCTCGACGAGGTTCTCGCCTCCTGATCGGTTAGCACTGTCGCTGGCGGACGGCCCGGCCACCGGTCCTCGTACGGAGGAACGAGCATGTCCCTGCACCTGAGCCGTGTGCCCAGCATCGCCGTCGAGGCGCTGCGCCTGCTGTTCGTCGTGTTCGGGGCCGGTATCGGCTATCAGATCGCGGTCTACGTCGGCGATCGAGGCCAGGTCCTCGGTGCATTCTCCGGCCTCTGGGTCGGAGCGATCGTCGGTGCGCTCGTGGGCTATGTCCTCGGCGGCATCCTGGCCCGCCTCACCATGCGCACGCTCGACCGTGGTGAGCGGGCTCTGGACGGTCTCTCGGCCGAGCAGGTCATCGCCGGCAGTTTCGGCGCCGTGATCGCCTCCGTCTTCGCCTCGGTGCTCGCATGGCCGCTTTTCCTCGTCGGCCAGCCGCTGTTCATGGTGCCGATCTTCCTGTTCCTCGTGATCGTGGCCGCGCAGTTCGGCTTCCGCGTCGGCCGCTCCCGCCGGGACGCCGTGCTCGGCGCCGTGGGCGGTCGGGCGGGCCTGGCGCCGCGTACGCCCTCGCCGTCGTCGCTGCCCCGCCTAGTCGACACCTCCGTGGCCATCGACGGCCGGGTGCTCGACGTGGTGCGTTCTGGGTTCCTGCACGGGCGCTTCCTCGTTCCGCAGCCGGTCATCGACGAGCTGCAGAACATGGCTGACTCCTCCGACGACCTGCGCCGTGCCAAGGGCCGCCGCGGGCTCGACGTCCTCGAGTCGCTGCGCCGCGAGCACGGGGTGGAGCTGCTGACCGTGCCCGACGAGGCGATGGGTGTCCCCAACGTCGACGCCAAGCTCGTGCGCATGTCGATCGACCGCAACTGTGCCCTCCTGACCTTCGACACCAACCTCGCCAAGGCAGCCTCGATCGCCGGGGTCAAGGTCCTCAACCTGCACGGGCTCGCCCTCGCGCTGCGACCGCTCGTCGTCGTGGGCGACGAGGTCGACCTGCATCTGCTCAAGGCTGGCAAGGAGGCCGGACAGGCCGTCGGCTATCTCGACGACGGCACGATGGTCGTCACCGAGCACGCGCGCGACAGGGTCGGCACCGACTGCCGGGTGATCGTGACCAGCGTGCTCACCACCGCCAACGGCCGCCTCGTCTTCGCCAAGCCCCTGGGGCACCCGGTGGCCGCCCGGTGAGTCGTACGGCCGTGATCGTCCCCGCAGCAGGGCGTGGTGAGCGTCTGGGGCCTGGCGCGCCCAAGGCCATGCGCTCGCTCGGCGGGGTTCCCATGCTCGTGCACGCGGTGCGCGCCCTGGCTTCGGCGCGGGCCGTCGACCTCGTGGTCGTCGCGGCCCCCGAGGACGGCGTCGACGACGTGACTGCCCTGCTCGCCGAGCACGGACTGGTCGACTCAGCACCTGGCCGCGCCGGTGCGCTCGTGGTCGCCGGCGGCGACACCCGCCAGGAGTCGGTGGCGCGAGCGCTGAACTCGCTCCCTGCCGACGTCGACGTCGTGCTGGTGCACGATGCCGCTCGACCCCTCGTGCCGGTCTCGCTCGTCGACGCGGTCGCTGCCGCTGTGCGCGGCGGCGCCGACGCCGTCGTGCCCGGGCTCCCGGTGGCCGACACCATCAAGTCGGTCGACGCTGCCGACGTCGTCTCGGCAACTCTTGACCGCGGTGCGCTCCGGGCGATCCAGACGCCTCAGGGGTTTCGACGCGCCACGCTCGCGGAGGCGCACGCTGCAGCCGACCCGGACGCGCCCGCCACCGACGATGCCGACCTCGTGGAGCGACTCGGTGGCAAGGTCGTCGTCGTGCCCGGCGACGAGGAGGCGTTCAAGGTGACCCGACCGCTCGATCTTGTGCTCGCCGAGGCCGTGCTGGCTCGACGAAGGGCCGCCGGTGTCGTCGCCTGAGGCGGCCGAGCCGGCGTTCCCCCTGCCGCGTATCGGTGTCGGGGTCGACGTCCACCCCTTCGCCGAGGGGCGGGTGCTGTGGCTGGCCGGCCTGGAGTGGCCGGGGGAGACCGGGGTCTCCGGGCACAGCGACGGCGACGTCGTGGCCCACGCCACCTGCGATGCGCTGCTCTCTGCCGCCGGCCTGGGCGACCTCGGCTCGGTGTTCGGCACCGACCTTCCGGAGTGGCACGGCGCCTCGGGAGCGGCCTTGCTGGGAGAGGTACGCCGTCTGCTCGAGGCTGACGGCTGGGTGATCGGCAACGTCAGCGTGCAGGTGATCGGCAACCGGCCCCAGGTCGGACCGCGCCGTTCGGCGGCCCAGACCGCGATGAGCGACGTGCTCGGCGCACCTGTCTCGATCTCGGCGACCACCACCGACGGCCTTGGACTGACCGGCCGAGGCGAAGGCCTCGCAGCCATCGCGACGGCCCTCGTCCTACGTCGTTGACGACGGATCACGCCGTCGCGAGGGCGATTCGTCCGGGACGACGCTCGCGCATCAGCCTGCCGGCGGTGACACTGAAGGCATGACCGCAACCCTCAGCGACAAGGCCAGGGCCATCCTCGAGGCGAAGAACTTCGCGACCGTGGCCACGATCGAGCCCGACGGGCAGCCGCAGCTGTCACCGGTGTGGGTCAAGCACGATGGCGACGACGTGCTCATCTCCACCGTCGCGGGACGCCGCAAGCACACGAACATCTCACGCGAGCACCGCGTGACCGTGAGCGTGTTCGACATGGACGACCCGTACTCCTACATCGAGGTCCGCGGCACGGCCACGATGACCGAGGAGGGCGGCCGCGAGCTCATCGACGAGTTCGCCACGAAGTACCGAGGCCTCGACGTTTACCCCTGGGACGCCCCCGACGCCGTACGAGTAGTGGTCCGCATCACCCCCGACAAGGTCGTAGGCGGCTAACCCAGCCCCCCCACCCCCCGCCCATCACGCGTGAGGGAGCGGGCTCGTTCGCCGTTACTCTTCAGGGTGTGAGCCTGCGCCTGCACGACACCGCCACCCGTGCGGTACGCGTCTTCGTCCCCCTCGAGCCGGGACGTGCGTCGCTCTACCTCTGTGGCGCCACCGTCCAGGCCGCTCCGCACGTGGGTCACATCCGGTCGGGCGTCAACTTCGACGTCCTGGGTCGTTGGTTGGCTGCCTCGAGCTACGAGGTCACCTTCTGCCGCAACGTCACCGACATCGACGACAAGATCATCGCCAAGGGCGAGGCTGAGGACCGCCCCTGGTGGGCGGTCGCGACCGAGTTCGAGCGCGAGTTCGCTTGGGCCTACGACGTCCTGGGCTGCACCCGCCCGACCGTCGAGCCTCGGGCGACCGGTCACATCACCGAGATGGTCGAATTCATGGCGGAGCTGATCGACGGCGGCCACGCCTATGCCGTCGACGGTGACGTCTACTTCGACGTACGTTCCTTCCCGGCCTACGGCGCGCTCTCCGGCCAGCGCCCCGACGACATGCTGCCGGCCGGCGACTCCGCCGGCGATCAGCGCAAGCGCGACCCGCGCGACTTCGCCCTGTGGAAGTCGGCCAAGCCTGGCGAGCCCTCGTGGCCCACACCGTGGGGCGCCGGTCGGCCCGGCTGGCACCTCGAGTGCTCCGCGATGGCGGGCAAATACCTCGGCCCGGCCTTCGACATCCATGGCGGCGGGCTCGACCTGATCTTCCCGCACCACGAGAACGAGATCGCTCAGAGCAAGGCGGCAGGGCGCGCGTTCGCCTCCTACTGGTTGCACAACGCGTGGGTCACCACCAGCGGGGAGAAGATGAGCAAGTCGCTCGGCAACTCCCTCCTCGTCAAGGAGGTCGTGACACGGGTCCGGCCCATCGAGCTGCGCTACTACCTCGTCTCGGCGCACTACCGCTCCATGATCGAGTGGTCGTTCGAGGCGCTCGAGGAGAACGCCGTCAGCTTCCGTCGGGTCGAGGGCTTCCTCGAGCGGGCTGCAGCTGTCGTCGGTGCGAGCGAGCTTACAGATCCCCTGCGCCCCAGCGCTTTTGACGATGCGATGAACGACGACCTCGGGGTGCCGCAGGCGCTCGCAGTCGTGCACGACACCGTGCGCGAGGGTAACGCTGCGCTCACCGCCGGCGATGTCGTCGCCGTACGCACCCATCGCGACGCCGTCGTCGCGATGCTCGACGTGCTCGGGGTCAACCCCTACTCCGACACCTGGACTTCGTCGTCGAACGACGACGACCGGCTGCGCGTCGCAGTCGACGCCCTGGTGCAGGGTCTTCTCGTCGCGCGTGCCGAGGCACGCGAGGCGAAGGACTGGGCCTCGGCCGACGCGATCCGCGACCAGCTCAAGATCGCCGGGATCGTCGTTGACGACACCGCGGGCGGCTCGCGCTGGTCACTCGACACCACGAAGGACGTCTGATGGCCGGCAACTCCCAGCGCAAGGGCGCGATGCGCAAGCCCGGGACCAAGAAGGGCTCGACCGCCGGCTCCGGTGGTCAGCGCCGTCGCGGCCTCGAGCCCAAGGGACCGACACCCCCCGCGATCGAGCGCACCAAGCACCCCAAGGCCAAGCAGGCTGCCCGCACCGCGAAGCAGCAGGAAGCCGTGGCCAAGAAGGCACCGGCGTCCGGCTCGGGTGCTCGCGGTGGCACGTCGGTGCGCACCCGCAAGGACGGGACGGAGCTCGTCGTCGGTCGCAACGCCGTCGTCGAGGCGCTGCGGGCACGGGTGCCGGGCAAGGCGCTCTACGTCCAGCTCTACCTCGAGTCCGACGACCGGGTGAAGGAGACCTACTCCCTCGCCGCGGAGCAGGGGCTCCCGATGCTCGAGACCTCGCGGGTCGAGCTCGACCGGCTCACCGACGGTGCGATCCACCAAGGACTCGCGCTCTCCGTGCCGCCCTATGAGTACGCCGACCCGATGGACCTCATCGACCTGGCTGTCGCAGCCGGTGAGAAGCCCCTGATCGTCGCGCTCGACAGCATCACCGACCCGCGCAACCTTGGCGCCATCGTGCGCTCGGCCGCGGCGTTCGGTGCCCATGGAGTGCTCATCACGGAACGTCGATCGGCCGGCATGACCGCGTCTGCCTGGAAGTCGTCCGCGGGTGCGGCCGCACGCCTGCCCGTCGCGCGCGCGACCAACCTGGTGCGCACGCTCAAGGCCTACGCCGACGCGGGTTGCATGATCATCGGCCTCGCCGCCGACGGCACCTCCCTCGACGACCTCGATCCCGAACTCTCCGCCGGCCCGGTCGTGGTCGTCGTGGGCAGCGAGGGCGAGGGCCTCTCGCGCCTGGTGTCGGAGAACTGCGACGTACGCATCGGAATCCCGATGACGCACGACACGGAGTCGCTCAACGCCGGCGTCGCCGCCGGTGTCACCCTCTACGCCGTCAGCCACGCCCGCCGCACCACCTGACCCGCCCCCCGATCGAGACCCCCCAGCTACTGCCGGAATCCTTGTTTTCGCTTGCCACAACTGGGGATTCCGGGCAGTAACTCGCGGCCCTGCAGGTGGGGGGTCAGTCGGGTTCGTGCGCGGCGAGGGGCTCGGCGGCGGCTCGGGCGGTGGCCACGCGGTTGATCCGGTCGCCGAGGAGCGGGAAGACCAGCACCGAGAGGGCGCCTGCTCCGACGAGCGCCGCCGCGTTCTCGGGGCGCATCATTCCGGCGTCCATCTCGAGGTTCGTGATGGCTACGAGGATGGGGAGCCCGGTCGCGACATAGAGGACGAACTGCCAGCGCTCGCGGGTCTCGGGCAGCGCCCGGCGGTAGAGGACGTACTGCGGCAGGCCGCGGACAGCCAGCAGCAGCACGAAGAACACGACCATGCGCAAGGGCTTCTCGGCGATCGATGCCACGTCGAGGTTGACGCCGCTGATGATGAAGAACAGCGGGATGAAGAAGCCGAAGCCGAGCCCCTCGATCTTCGGGATGAGCTGGTTTCCCTCATCTGGTGGGGCGTAGCGGTGCAGGATCACTCCGGCGAGGAACGCACCGAGCACGGCGTCGAGTCCGAACCGCGAGGCGACGACCAGGAGCCCGAGCAGGAGCACCACGGTCCAGCGCACGGCGATCTGTGAGCTCGTCATGTGACCGCGGTGCAGCAGGTCACGGACCCGGTCCGTCGCGAATCGCATCGGTGCGTAGTAGGCGAGGGCCACGATGGCCGCGAACGCGACCAGGATGAGCAGGCTGAGACCGAGCGACTTGGTGCCGAGCAGCACGGCGATCGCCAGGATCGGGCCGAGCTCTCCGGCGGCCCCCGCACCCATGAACAGCGTGCCGAACTGTGTCTCGAGCAGCCCACGGTCGCGGATGACGGGCAGCAGCGTGCCGAGCGCGGTGCTGGTGAGCGCGATGGTCACGCCCATGAAGTCCGAGACGAACTCGAGCTCCCACAGCACGTAGACCACGAGGAGCGAGATCGCGAACGAGGACAGCCAGCCGATCCCCGCGAGCCTTCCGGACTGGCCGCGGATCGCTCTCTGCTCCAGCTCGTAGCCGGCGAGGAAGAACAGCAGGCCGAGACCGACCTCGTTGAAGGTCTCCATCGTCGCGTTGTAGGTGATGAGGTCGAGACCTGACGGGCCGGCGAGGATGCCACAACCCAGCAGCAGCACGACTTCTGCGACCTTGAGTCGCAGCAGCCCGACGATCATGGGTACGGCCGCAGAGATGATGGCGAGCACGAGCAGGTTGCGCAGGTTGACCTGCAGGTTGTCGACTGAGG
>JANXWJ010000024.1 GCA_025351185.1 Candidatus Nanopelagicales bacterium | reverse complement strand
CTTGGTGAAGATCTCGAGGCCCTCACGCCGCTGGCCCTTGAGGCCACGGCCGAGGATGGCCTCGGCGCGGGTCTCGGCATAGACGTCGGCGGTGTCGAAGGTCGTGATGCCGACGTCGAGCGCGGCGTTGATGCACGCGATCGCGGCGTCCTCCTCGACTTGGGACCCGTGGGTCACCCAGTTGCCGTAGGAGATCTCGCTGACCTTGAGGCCGCTGCGGCCGAGGAGTCGATGCTTCATGCGCCGAGCCTATGCGCCGGAGCCGACGCACGCCGGTGGAGCCGTCAGACCTTGGCAGCCTTCGGGGCCTTCGGCTTGCCGTTCCACCGCACCTTGGGCGGGGGGAGCCGCAGCTTGCGGATCTGCAGGCTGCGGATGACGCCGTAGAGCATCGCGCCCTTGGTGCCGTAGACGTCCTGACCGCGCTCGTCGCGACCGATGCTGATCTTCGGGTCGGCGCCGGGGAACGCTGTCGGCAACGTCGAGCGGAGCCGCCAGGTGATGAACAGGGAGTCGATGACGACACCGATGAGCATGAACAGCCAGACCCACAGCAGGATCACCTGCACGATCTCGACCCGGACGAAGCCGAGCACCAGCACGAGGACGGCAACGGGGATGAAGAGCTCCCCGAGGCTGATGCGGCCGTCGACGGCGTCGCGTACGAACGCCTTGATCGGTCCGCGGTCGCGAGCCGGGAGGCGCTTCTCGTCACCGGCGCGCAGTGCCGACTGAGCGTCCATCCGGGCCTTGCGGTCGGCGTCGCGCGAGGCGCGCTTGGCTGCCTTGGGGTCTGCCGTCCCCGTGAGCACCGCCTTGCGTGCCGCCTCGGCCTCCTTGCGGGTGGGCGTCGGCCGGCCCTTTCCCGGGTTGACGGACTCGGGAATGTCGGTGGGGGAGGCCTCGGAGGGCTTACGGCGGAACACAGTGCCAGCCTACGGCCCTGCCACCGCGTCGCAGTCTCGGTGCAGCCCTCAGCGAACGCACAGCCGCGTCGTGGTGGAGCCGGGCGACAGGTGCGGAGACGGCGGCTAGGTTGGGCAGGTGCGGCGTGCGACGTCGCCGTATCACCTGACTCCACGATCGAAGGGGAGCCCGCGATGGGTCTCTGGCAACGCTTCACGCTCATCTTCAAGTCCAAGGCCAACAAGGCGCTGGACAAGGCCGAGGACCCGCGCGAGACGCTGGACTACTCCTACGAGAAGCAGCTCGAGCTGCTGCAGAAGGTCCGCCGGGGCGTCGCTGATGTCGCCACCAGTCGCAAGCGCCTCGAGCTCCAGCTCACCGCGCTGCAGCAGCAGAGCGACAAGCTCGAGGGGCAGGCGAAGGCGGCGCTGGCCGGTGGCCGCGAGGACCTCGCACGCGAAGCGCTCACCCGCCGCTCGGGTCTCGCGACCCAGATCGCCGACCTCCAGACGCAGCACGCCCAGCTCGCCGACCAGGAGGAGAAGCTGGTCGCCGCCAGCCAGCGCCTCCAGGCCAAGGTGGAGGCCTTCAGGACCAAGAAGGAGACCATCAAGGCGACCTACTCCGCGGCGGAGGCCCAGACCAAGATCAACGAGGCCTTCTCCGGCATCTCCGAGGAGCTCGGCGACGTCGGCATGGCCATGCAGCGCGCCGAGGACAAGACCGCGCAGATGCAGGCACGCGGCCAGGCGATCGACGAGCTGCTCGCCTCGGGTGCGCTCGAGGACTCCACCGGGACCTCGAAGGACAACATCACCCTCGAGCTCGAGCGGATGGCGAGCGGCAGCGACGTCGAGAGCCAGCTCGCCGCCCTCAAGGCGGAGGTGTCCGGCGCTCCCGCAGCACCGGCCATCGAAGCTCCGGCAGCCGCTCCGGTGGCTGATGAGAAGCAGGCCTAGGGGATGGCGACATGCTGATCCGGATCCTCGGCGAGGGACAGTTCGTCGTCCCCGACACGGAGCTCGACGCGATCAACCGCCTCGACGCCGAGCTCGAGGCAGCGCTGCGCACGCCGGAGGACAACTTTCGTCAGGCGCTCGACGCCCTGCTCGACAAGGTCCGATCGGTCGGAGTGCGACCTCCCGCCGACCTCCTCGAGGAGTCGACGGTGATCCTGCCGTTCGCCGACGCGAGCGAGGACGACATCCGCGACATGCTCAACGACGACGGCCTGATCCCGGGCTGACGCCTGCTGAGGCGAACCTGTGTTCGCACTGAGTGAACGTAGGACGGTGGGCCGGGCGGAACGATCTCCTGGCCCACCGTCGTTGACGGGGGAGAGGGTCGGCGCCTGCCGAGCCTCGTGAGGAGCCGGCGCCAGCGCCGTCCCGTGACGGAGAGGTCAGTCGTGGCCAAGACGCGGTACGCCGCCGACAAGGGACTTGTGAGGCGCATGGTCGCCACCTTGTTCGGGCTCGGGCTCCTCTACGTCGTGCTCGCCGCAGTGCTCATCGCGATCGGCGTGCAGACGTGGTTCGTCCTGCTCATCGCCGGCGGCGGACTCTTCTTCCAGTGGTACTTCAGCGACACGATGGCCCTGCGCTCGATGCGTGCCGTCGAGGTGACCGCCGAGCAGGCACCCGAGCTGCACGCGATGATCGACCGCCTCTGCGCCCTCGCCGACATGGAGAAGCCGCGCGTCGCCGTCGCCGACACCGAGGTGCCCAACGCCTTCGCCACCGGACGCTCTCCGAAACGTGCCGTCGTCGTCGTGACCACCGGGATCCTGCGCCGGCTGGAGACCGACGAGCTCGAAGGCGTTCTCTCCCATGAGCTCTCCCACGTCGCGCACCGCGACGTGACCGTGATGACCGTTGCGTCGTTCGCGGGAGTGCTCGCCGGTCTGCTCACTCGCATGTGGCTCTGGGGCGGCATGGGACGCCGCGACAACCGTGACCAGAACGCCGCCCTCGTCATGATGCTCGTGCTGCTGGTGAGCGTGCTCGTCTACATCGTCTCCTTCGTGCTCACGCGCACCCTGTCGCGCTATCGCGAGCTCTCCGCGGATCGCTCCGGTGCCCTGCTGACCGGCAACCCGTCGGCGCTCGCGTCGGCCCTGCAGAAGGTCAGCGGAGACATCTCCGGCATCCCCGACGCCGACCTGCGCTCGATGGAGTCGGTCTCAGCCTTCGCCTTCGCCCCCGCCCTCACCACCAAGGCCTCGATCTCCACCCTCTTCAGCACCCACCCGCCCCTGGAGAAGCGCCTAGAACAGCTGGCCCAGATCGCCACCCAACTAGGAACCCGCTGACCCCACCACCCCCCGTTCCAGATGAATGTGCCCCAGCGTGCGTTAGGCGCACGCGATCTTCCCCTCTCGGCGGTCACTGACCGCGCGGTCACTGGGGTCGCAGCGGGGGTACGGCATGCTGGCCAGGAGATGGCTGACCGGCGGCTCGATGCCCTGCTGGGTGTGCACTCGGGCGACAGCCTGGGCGCGACGCTCGAGCTCCTGTCGTGGTCGCGGGCGGTGTCGGAGTATCCGGACGGGTTGCACGACATCGTCGGCGGCGGGCAGTTCGGCTGGCCTGCTGGTCACGCCAGCGACGACACGGACCTCACCCGCGCGGTGCTCCTCGGCTACGCCGACCCGCGCCCCGACCTCCCGCACGCGGTCGCCGACCGGATGCTCGACTGGTACGACGGGCGCTGGCCCGACCGCACCGAAGGAAGCCGACCGCGCGACGTAGGCGGAGCCACCGAGACGGCGATGTCGACCTACTCGCTGTCGCCGGACCCGCGACGCAGCGGAGCCGGCCCGGGCCAGGCCGGCAACGGATCACTCATGCGGGCCATCCCCGCCGCGGTGTTCGTGGCGGACCGACAGCAGCGCATCGACGATGCCATCGCGATCTCTGCGATCACTCATGACGACGCACGCTGCACCGTGTCGTGCGCTGCCTACGTGGAGATCGCCGCGTCGCTCATCGCAGGCGCTGACGCCCACGATGCCGTCGGCGCCGGACGCGCGGTGGCCCAGAGCCACGGGTCGTCTCAGCTGAGCGACGCGATCGATCACGGCGCGGCGAGGCGGCTGCGCACCATGGCATCCACCGGCATCACCCATCTGCCCGGTGAGGGCGGTGGCTACGTCCTGGAGTCGCTGTGCCTCGCCGTCGCCGCGTTGCTCGACAGGCGCGACCTCGAGGACGTGCTCGTCGACGTCGTCGCGCTCGGGCACGACGCCGACACCAACGGCGCGATCGCGAGAGGGCTGCTCGGCGCGCGTGACGGCGCCGCAGCGATCCCGGCCCGGTGGGTGCAGACCCTGCAGTTCACCGACGAGTTCGCCTCGCTGCTTGCGCAATGGGATTCGCGATGAGCGCCGGCACGATGCTGGTGCCGGTCGAGCCGGCGACGCGCCCGGTGCTCGAGAACCTCGGTCAGCTCTACCTCCACGATCTCTCCGACATCAGAGGCGAACGCCCAGATTCCCTGGGGCGCTTCACCTTCCCGAGGCTCGAACGCTTTGGCGCGGAGCCTGAGCACCGCGCCTACCTCATTCACGACGGTGGCCGGATTGCCGGCTTCTGCCTCACGCGACCGTACGACGACGGCTCGACGTTCCTCCATGCCTTCTTCGTCCTGCGTGGGCTGCGGCGCACGGGAGTCGGGGGCCGCGCGGCGACCCAGCTGCTGGCGCTCCACCCCGGGCCCTGGTCGATCGCCTACCTCGACGACAACACCGAGGCACAGCAGTTCTGGCCGAGTGTCGCGACGAGCGCTGTGGGTGACGCTTGGGCGCTCACGCGCCGCCCCTCACCGGACGGCAGCGACACGTTCACCTTCATCACCTTCGACGTCGCACGCTAGCTGCGTCCGCGCGCTACAACCCGGGGGCTCCCCAGACGGCGAACCACCGCGACGTCGCCTGCTCGAGGCGTAGCTCGCCGGTGAGGAGGTCTCGCACCTGGACCTCCAGGAGGTTGTCGCGGCGTCGGGCCGCAGTCCCGTCGATCGTGGTGCCGGTGTCGGTCTGGGGGGCAAAGGGATAGAACGTGCCGCGCTTGAACAGGTAGACCATGCCGAGGGCGCGGGCGCCGTCGCTGAAGGCGATGAGCGAGCAGAGCAGGGTGGGTCCGAACCCGGAGTCGGCGAGAGTGGAGTTGACCGCGTGCAGGTCGGTCACCAGGCTTGCGACATCTGGCGGATCGGTACGTACGACGAGCCAGGTGTAGCCGTAGGCGTCGATCTCTGCCTCGACCTTCGGCCCACCATCGGCGTCGAGCAGGGCCTGCACGTCAGCCTGGACGTCGGCGAACGCACGCCCCTCGGGAGCGCGGAACGCCACGGAACCGATGCCTGTCGGGCGGAAGCCGAGTGACACATCAAGAGTGATCGCTGCGGCCGGCAGCCCGAAGAGCTGGTCGAGGTCCGGCTTCGCCGGCTTGCTGCGCCCGAGGATCGAGTCGAAGAGTCCCACGCCCCCACTGTGCCTCATCACCGACCGTGCCTCATCACCCCCTGCGATTCATCACTGCCGTGCCTCATCGCCGACGTCGCCTCGCCATCTGCGGGCACCTGCACGGGCCGTCGCGCGAGGGTCGACGCCGCAGGACGAGGGCGACGTCCAGGCTCGACCTCGGTCCACAGCGACGCGCCGTCGGCGCGTCGTCCACAGACGTGGGCCATCCCGCCAGCACGACGACGATGGCCTCGGACGGTCGCGGGACATTGCTGAAAGTAGTTGTGGCCCATGGGGTCTCAGGCGGAGTCGACTGTCGGAGGTGGTCACTAGTGTTCCTGGCATGACGTCGAACCCGACCCCGTAGGCCACCGATCTGGTGGCGGCGCTGGCGGAGCTCACCGCGCTGTCCGCGCGGTTGGCGTCGTTGGCTGCG
>JANXWJ010000004.1 GCA_025351185.1 Candidatus Nanopelagicales bacterium | reverse complement strand
GAATGCCGATTTGATTATCATCGGTCGTCGCGGTTTGAGAGGTTTAAATGAGTTTTTCCCCTGACGACGACGTCATCGAGGCGCTCAAGGACGTCGTCGATCCCGAGCTGGGGATCAACGTGGTCGACCTCGGCCTGGTCTACGGCGTCCAGGTCGACGACTTCAACATCGCGACGATCGACCTCACGCTGACGTCTGCGGCGTGCCCGCTCACCGACGTCATCGAGGACCAGACCCGCGCTGCACTCGACGGTGTCGTCAAGGACTACCGGATCAACTGGGTCTGGATGCCGCCGTGGGGCCCGGACAAGATCACCGACGACGGTCGCGAGATGCTCCGAGCCCTCGGCTTCAACCTCTAGCCGCCCGATCGTGGCCGCCGAGGTGTGTCGTCACACCACGCCTGAGCCGTGCGTCACGACACATCTGCGCCGCCAGCCACTGAGATGTGTAGTGACGCCACGCTGAAGGGTGGTGTGACTACCTATCTCGGCGTACGCGTTGCCCGGGGGCAGGTGAGACGGCGGTCGGGGGCTGCTCGGATCGCCGGTAGAATCTCGGTCTTGTGACCCTCTCTGCTAGCGGTATCGAGCTGCGCGCTGGCGCGCGCCTGCTTCTCTCGGGAGCGACCTTCCGGATCGGGCCCGGCGACAAGGTCGGCCTCGTGGGCCGCAACGGCGCCGGGAAGACCACCCTGACCCGCGTGCTCGCCGGTGAGGGCGAGCCGGCCGCCGGCACGGTTGCCCGCGGCGGTGGCCTCGGCTATCTCCCGCAGGACCCTCGCGACGTCGATCTCGACGAGCTCGCGCTCGACCGCATCCTTGCGGCACGCGGCCTCGACGAAGCCGTACGCCGGATGCGCGCCGCCGAGCAGCGCATGGCCTCGGCCGACGACGCCACGCGCGACAAGGCGATGCGCCGCTATTCCAACGCCGAAGCGGACTTCCTGGCCCAGGGCGGCTATGCAGCCGAGTCCGAGGCCGCAGCGATCGCCTCGAGCCTCGGCCTCCCCGATCGTGTCCTCGAGCAGCCGCTCGGCACGCTGTCCGGTGGTCAGCGCCGACGCGTGGAGCTCGCGCGCATCCTGTTCTCCGGCGCCGACACCCTGCTGCTCGACGAGCCCACCAACCACCTCGATGCCGACTCCATCGTGTGGCTGCGCGACTTCCTCAAGGCGCACAAGGGCGGGCTCATCGTCATCAGCCACGACGTCGACCTGCTCGAGACCACCGTCAACCGGGTGTTCCACCTCGACGCCAACAGATGCGAGATCGACGTCTACAACGTCGGCTGGAAGAGCTATCTCACCCAGCGCGAGACCGACGAGCGCCGGCGCAAGCGCGAGCGGGCCAACGCCGAGAAGCAGGCCCACCAGCTCCAGACTCAGGCCGACAAGATGCGCGCCACGGCCACGAAGGCGAAGGCCGCGCAGAACATGGCGCGACGCGCCGACCGCCTCCTCAGTGGGCTGGAAGCGACCCGCCAGCACGACAAGGTGGCCAAGCTGCGCTTCCCGACCCCTGCCGCGTGCGGCAAGACTCCGCTGCGTGCGCAGGAGCTGTCGAAGTCCTACGGCTCGCTCGAGATCTTCACCGATGTCGACCTCGCGATCGACAAGGGCAGCCGCGTGGTCATCCTGGGCCTGAACGGCGCCGGCAAGACCACCCTGCTGCGCATCCTCGGCGGCATCGACAAGGCCGACACCGGCGAGATCCTCCCCGGTCACGGCCTGCGCCTGGGCTACTACGCGCAGGAGCACGAGACCCTCGACCCGCAGCGCACCGTGCTCGAGAACATGAAGTCGGCTGCGCCGGACCTGATGGAGACCGAGACCCGCAAGGTGCTCGGCTCGTTCCTGTTCTCCGGTGACACCGTCAACCAGCCGGCGGGCACGCTGTCGGGTGGTGAGAAGACCCGGCTCGCGCTCGCGACGCTCGTCGTCTCCGCGGCCAACGTCCTGCTGCTCGACGAACCAACCAACAACCTCGACCCGGCCAGCCGCGAGGAGGTCCTCGCTGCCCTGCGGTCCTACGAGGGCGCGATCGTGCTGGTGACGCACGACGAAGGTGCCGTCGAGGCACTCAACCCCGAGCGCATCCTGCTCCTCCCCGACGGCGTCGAGGATCTCTGGAACCCGGACTACGCGGACCTGGTGGCCCTCGCCTGATCCGCTCGTGCGGATCGACTTTGCCGCGCGCGGGGAGCCCGCGACTGACGAAGATCGTCAGAGATTCCCTGAGTCGCTTGCGGCTCATGGTGAGCGGGGTAACGTGCACAGGTCGGACGACGGCGCAGTCGCCGTCGACGGCATGCGAGGAGGCTGTTGTGGCGGAGCTCGGTAAGGGTCGTCGGGTGTCGGGCGGCGAGCGCGACAAGCTGGCCGCGGACCTCAAGAAGAAGTACACAGCGGGTGCCAGCATCAGAGAGCTGGCAGCGTCGACGGGTCGCTCGTACGGCTTCGTCCACCGGGTGCTCAGCGAGTCCGGCGCGACCCTGCGCGGTCGAGGTGGAGCCACCCGCGGCAAGGCCGCATCCTGAGCCCGTCACCAGTCGCACCCGAGATCCTCGAGGCCGGTGGACTGCGCGTCGACTGGACCGGCGACGACGGAGCACCCGTCGTCACGGTCACGATGTGCCGCCCTGAGCGCCGCAACGCGCAGACCCCCGCAACCTGGGCCGCGTTCGCCGCAATCGGTGCCGGTCTGCCCGCAGGGACCCGCGTGGTCGTCCTGCGCGGCGAAGGGCCGTCATTCTCGGCCGGCATCGACGTGCGGTTGTTCCGCCCCGAGGGTCTCGACGGGGAGACGCCGTTCGCCGCCATCAGCAGCTCCGACCCCGAGGCCGGTGCGGAGCTCATCGCAACCTTCCAGGAGGGGTTCACCTGGTGGCACGACCGTGACGACGTCGTCACGATCGCAGCGGTGCAGGGGCCTGCCGTCGGCGCCGGATTTCAGCTCACGCTGTCGTGCGACCTGCGCATCGCCGCTCTTGACGCACGGTTCTCGATGCGCGAGACCACGTTGGGTCTCGTCCCCGACCTCACGGGCACCCATCCGCTGGTCGCCACCGTCGGCTTCGCGCGCGCCCTGGACATCTGCGTGACGGGCCGTTGGATCGGCGCGCAGGAGGCTCTCGCGCTCGGGATCGTCACCGCCGTCTCGGCGACCGACGGCCTTGATACCACCGTGCAGGCGACCGTGGCGGGCATCCTGGGCGCCCCTCAGCGGGCGGTTCGCGACACCAAGGCCGTGCTGCGGCACGCGATCGATGCGACCGTGGCGGACCAGCGACGCTTCGAGCGGGAGACGCAGACGGCGCTGATTCGCAGTCTGGCCGGCCGCACGTAGGCTCGGGTCCAGCACCGTCTCGGGCGCTGTCGACGGGAACAAAGCGAACGCCTGATTGCTTGTGGTGTCGATGGTCCGCGGGTGATGCGGGCCGCATTCCGCCGTCTGGAGGCCCCTGCGCGTGTCGTCGATGAACCCCCACCAGGTCATGCGGTCCTTCCGCCGTGACGAGTCGATCACCGACCGGAAGCTCGCCGAGGGCACGGTCCGGCGCATCCTCGGCTATGCGACGCCGTACAAGGTCCTGGTCATCGGGTTCCTGGTCACGCTGGTCCTCGACGCCGGGCTGGTCGTGGCTCAGCCGCTGCTGTTCCGCCGAATCATCGACAACGGCGTGACGCCGGGCGACACGAGCGTCGTCACCAACACGGCGATCATCATCGCGCTCATTGCTGTGGTCGACAGCCTGCTGACGCTGGTGGGTCGGTGGTATTCAAGCCGGATCGGCGAGGGTCTCATCTACGACCTGCGCACCCAGGTCTACGACCACGTCCAGCGCATGCCCGTCGCGTTCTTCACCCGAGCCCAGACCGGTGCCCTGGTCTCTCGTCTCAACAACGACGTCATCGGTGCGCAGCAGGCCTTCACCTCGACCCTGTCCGGTGTCGTCGGCAACGCGATCAGCCTGGTGGCGGTGGTGATCGCGATGCTCGCGCTGTCGTGGCCCATCACGGTCGCATCGCTGCTCATGCTTCCGCTGTTCCTCATCCCGGCCCGGTGGTTCGGTCGCACCCTGCAGTCGATGACGCGCGAGCAGATGCAGCTCAATGCCGAGATGTCGACGCAGATGACCGAGCGCTTCAACGTCGCCGGCGCCCTGCTCGTCAAGCTCTTCGGTCGCCCCGACGAGGAAGCGTCGGACTTCGCCGGACGCTCGGGCCGCGTGCGCGACATCGGCGTGCGCATCGCGATGGCCAACCGCATCTTCTTCACCGCGCTCACGCTCGTCGCCGCGCTCGCCACGGCACTCGTCTACGGCGTCGGCGGCAATCTCGCCATCACCGGTGCGATCACCGTCGGCACGCTGCTCGCGCTCGCGTCCCTGCTCGGTCGGCTCTACGGCCCGCTCACCTCGCTGTCCAACGTGCGCGTCGACGTGATGACCGCGCTCGTCAGCTTCGAGCGCGTCTTCGAGGTGCTCGACCTCGAGCCGATGGTGGCCGACAAGGAGGGAGCCGAGGACCTGCACGGCGGCCCGACGACCATCGAGTTCGACGATGTCCGCTTCCGCTATCCCAGTGCAGAGGAAGTCTCGCTCGCATCGCTCGAGTCGGTCGCGCGGCCAGACTCCGCGCCCGTGCGCGACGAGGTGCTACGCGGCATCACGTTCACTGCTCATCCGGGGGAGATGGTCGCCCTCGTCGGCCCGTCCGGTGCTGGCAAGACCACCATCACCGGGCTCGTGTCCCGCCTCTATGACGTCACCGGGGGCTCGGTGCGGATCAACGGCCAGGACGTCCGCGACGTGACCCAGGAGTCGCTCCACGCGCTCGTGGGTGTGGTGACCCAGGACGCCCACATGTTCCACGACACCATCCGCGCCAACCTGCTCTATGCCCGCCCGGACGCGACCGACGACGAGCTGCTCTCGGCGCTGCGCGACGCCCAGGTGCTCACACTGGTCACCGATCTTGCGGAGGGTCTTGACACGGTCGTCGGCGATCGCGGCTATCGCCTCTCGGGTGGTGAGAAGCAGCGCATGGCGATCGCGCGACTCCTGCTCAAGGCCCCGGACGTCGTCGTGCTCGACGAAGCCACGGCGCACCTCGACAGCGAGTCGGAGGCAGCGGTGCAGAAGGCGCTCGCCACGGCGCTGCAGGGGCGTACCTCCCTCGTCATCGCGCACCGCCTCTCGACCATCCGCGAGGCCGACACGATCCTCGTCATCGACGGCGGCCGCATCGCGCAGCAGGGCCGTCACGACGAGCTCCTCGCGCAAGGCGGTCTCTATGCCGACCTCTACCGCACGCAGTTTGCCATGCAAGCCACGGGAAGCGACGTAGAGACCCCCGTTTAGCGCACCGTCGGCCGATCGCGTGGGAGGGTCAGGCCGTGACCACCGTCTACCACTACACGAACGCTGACGGACTTCGCGGAATCCTCGACGACGCGGCGATTCGCGCGTCTCACTGGGCGTATCTGAACGATGTCCAAGAGGGCCTTCACGCCGCAATGCCGCTCATCGCGCGGCTGGAGGCGGAGTTCGAGGCGCGGACCGGCGACCGAGATGTCGGTGACCTGAGAGTCCACCCGAACTTCCCCGGTGAAGGGCCCGCTCCGGACGATGAGGACTACCGCACCGCGTGGCTCCACGGCATGGCGGAGCAGATGCGGACGTTTCTGGTTGGGAGCGAGCAGCGGCTGTCTTGGGACGCCTATTGCGTGTCCTTCGCCCGGCAACGTGACGAGTTGAGTCTCTGGCGCGGGTATGCCGGACCGAGTGGTTTCGCCATTGGGTTCAGCAGGGAGGCGCTGGAAGCCTCCGTGGCGTCGTTCTCCGACGGTGAGCCGGGATGGGGGCACATCGGCTCGCGCTGGGGAGACCGAGGAGCGGTCGTTGACATTCGATACGGCGACCAAGCATCACTGGATTTCGCCGAGCAGACGATCACGAACATCCTCGGACTAACCTTCGGTCCGTATCTACCCAAGACGATCTGGATCGATCTCGGCGGCAACTTACTCCCGGCGCTCCTGACGATGAAGAACGCGGCCTTCGAGGCGGAACTCGAAACACGAATGGTCCAGGCAAGCAACGGAGGATTCAGCGAGTCTCCGCCGCGCTTCAGGACGTCGAAGGGGATGTTCATCCCATACCGAGAGTTCGCTTTCGAGCGCACGGCGGTCGTGGAGGTCGTCATCGGTCCAGGCGGAGACCCTGAGCGTCGGCGCGCCAACCTTTCGCGCTACCTGCGAGCGACGGGCTATGGAGACGCGGTCGTCTCGGTCTCCGAGGTCCCGTTCGCGCCGGAGTAGCGCGCCTACCGGCGGCGTGGCGCGAGTATCGCGCGCGCCTCGCGCGCCAGACTCCGAGTGTGGAGGGCTGGATCGCTGCGGCGGCGTTCGTGACGGCGGTCGTGGTCGCATGGCTCGGGTTCCGCTACTCGATTCGGCAGGACGAGAGGCGCTGGACCCGCGAGCGACGGGCTGAGTTGTACATCGACCTCCTCGTCGCCGAGTCCGCCGAGCACGATTGGGTGCTCCACCGCGCGACCGAGCAGGAGGCGGGGGTCCAGTTGGACCGCGCCGGGACTGACGACCGAATGTCGTCGGCTGAGCGACGTCGGCTCGGCGCGCGGGCTGCGGCGTTCGCGAGTGCGGAGGTTCTCCGCCGATGGAATGCACTCCAGCACGAGGGCGGTCAGGTCTTCGTGCCATGGAGTGCTCCGACGCTAGTCCGCGTTCACGTCAGCGCCGGACTCGATTCTCTGACGGCCCAGGTTAGGCACGAGTTGGCCGTCGAGCGGCTCCCGTGGTGGCAGAGGGTTCGGACCCCCGGAAACTCCAAGGACGAACTCGGCGACCTCCTGAAGCGGGAAGCCGTATATCGCGCCAAGGTGGCGAACGCTCAACAGGAGGCGCCGAGCGACGAGGCCGCTCCCTAGGTCCCGGACGGACGAAAGCGGCGCAACCACAAGCGCCGAGAAGCGTGAGGCGCCTCGCGCATCACCTTGCGCCCC
>JANXWJ010000293.1 GCA_025351185.1 Candidatus Nanopelagicales bacterium | reverse complement strand
ACGTGCAGGTGGATCGCGTCGTCCCCGACTCGGCTCGTCCGGCGCTGGCCGCGGCCCTCACCACGCGGTGATCGACCGCCTCGGCACGGTGGTCGGAGCCGCTGCCTCTACGATCGATGGACCAACGTCCCGGGAGGTTTCGGGTGGCGCGCAGACATGAGGTGTCGGTCGACATCGCCGCGCGCGCCTCGAAGGTCTGGTCGGTGCTGACCGACGTCGAGGAGATGCCGTCGTGGACGGCGTCGATGGTGTCGGTGTCGCTCGAGCCGCAGGGTGCGCTCGCGATCGGCTCGCAGGCGCGGATCCTGCAGCCCAAGCTGTCGGAGACGACATGGACTGTCACCGAGGTGATCGCGGGGGAGTCGTTCACCTGGGTCTCGCACGGCCCCGGCATCACCACGACGGCCTCGCACCTGCTCGAAGGTCGTCAGGGCGGGGTCATCGTGCATCTCGCCGTGCGGTTCTCCGGACCCGGCTCGGTCGTGGCAGGCCTCCTGGGAGGCAAGCTCACCGAGACCTACCTCCAGATGGAGGCCAACGGGCTCAAGGCGATCTGCGAGCGGCGATAGCCCGCACCGGGTCGGGGCGCAGCTCAGCTACGCCAGCGTGAGCCCGAGCGCGCCGGCGGCCCATCGACGCACGACGTCGTCCACCGGTCCCTCCAGCCCACTGCCGAGATGGCCCGGGCGGGGCCGTACGACGACGGCGGCATGCCGCTGCGGCGTCACCACGACGAGCGCCTCCGCGACGCTCGCACCGCTGGTGATCTCGCGCACCGCGAACCCGAGCAGGTCGCCGCGGCGCCATCCCTCGAGTCGCGCCGTGCGCTCCGCGTCGACCTGCCCGGGCGGATAGCGCTCGGCCAGCAGGTCGTCGAGGTCGGCATGGGCCACCGGCCAGGGGCGCAGCTGCCACGAGCCTGCGACGAGCTCGGTCAGCTCGACGCCGGCAGTCGGCGGCCCGGTCATCGCAGGAGGTCCTCGGGCAGCAGGGTCGCGACCCAGGAGTCCTCGCGCACCCCGCGATTCTCGGCCCAGCGACGCAGTGTGCCCTCCACCTGATATCCGGCGGCCACGGCGACCCGACGCGACGCGTCGTTGCCGGCCACGGCGTACCACGTGATGACGGCGAGCCCGAGGTCGTCGAAGGCCCAGCCGGAGACGAGCCGCACGGCGCGGGTCATGAGCCCGCGACCACGACCTTCGGTCCGCAGCCAGTAGCCGACCTCGGCGGTGCCGCCCGGCTCGCCGGTCAGGTCGGCCCCGTGCAGACCGACCAGTCCCAGCAGCTCTCCGGGCTCGGCGGCATCGCACACCGCGAAGACGGCGTCGGTGCTCGCGGTCCACCCCTCGCGAGAGATCCGCAGGATCGCCTCGAGGTCCTCCGCGCCGTACGGCGAGGGCACCCGGGTGTAGCGCACGACGTCGGGGGTCGTGGCTCCGGCGATGATCGCCGCCGCGTCACCGGGACCGGGCTCGCGCAGCAGCACGACGCCGTCGGTGAGGTCGCGACGGGGCGGGAACGCAGGCGTGTCGGCGATCGTCGTCATGGGGGTCATCCCATCGCACCACGGCACCCGACCGCGCGGCGTTTCCACCCGGCGCCCGCGCCCCGGAAGCCTCGCGCCGGACTTCGGGCGTCGGAATGTCGATGACCGTGACCGAATGGTTACCATGATCGCGGTGGCGGGGACTCCCGTCCACCCCGTCGCGCCCGCACCCGGGCCGCTGCAGATGCAGACAAGGACGTTTCTGGTGTCGCTCCTCGACAAGATCCTTCGCGCCGGTGAAGGACGCCTGCTCAAGAAGCTGGAGTCGATCGCTGTCCAGGTGAACGCGCTCGAGGACGACTTCGTCGCCCTCAGCGACGCCGAGCTGCGCGAGAAGACCGACGAGTACAAGCAGCGGTTCGCCGAGGCCGAGTCGCTCGACTCGCTCCTGCCCGAGGCCTACGCGACCGTCCGCGAGGCGGCTCGGCGCACGCTCGGCCAGCGGCACTACGACGTCCAGGTCATGGGTGGTGCGTCGCTGCACCTCGGCAACATCTCCGAGATGAAGACCGGCGAGGGCAAGACCCTGGTCTCGACCCTGCCGGCCTACCTCAACGCCCTGACCGGCGAGGGTGTTCACGTGGTCACGGTCAACGACTATCTCGCCGAGCGCGACTCGGAGTGGATGGGTCGTGTGCACCGCTTCCTGGGGCTGTCGGTCGGCGTGATCCTCGCCAACATGACCCCGGCGCAGCGCAAGGTCGCCTACGACTGCGACATCACCTACGGCACCAACAACGAGTTCGGCTTCGACTACCTCCGCGACAACATGGCGTGGTCGATCGACGAGCGCGTTCAGCGCGGTCACCACTTCGCCGTGGTCGACGAGACCGACTCGATCCTCATCGATGAGGCCCGCACGCCGCTCATCATCAGCGGCCCCGCAGATGCTGCGACCAAGTGGTATTCGGAGTTCGCCCGCCTCGTCCCGCGTCTCAAGCGGGGCGACGAGGAGAAGGGCATCGACGGCGACTACGAGGTCGACGAGAAGAAGCGCACCGTCGGCATCCTCGAGAGCGGCGTCGAGAAGGTCGAGGACTGGCTCGGCATCGACAACCTCTACGAATCGGTCAACACCCCGCTCGTCGGCTATCTCAACAACGCCCTGCGCGCGAAGGAGCTCTTCAAGCGCGACAAGGACTACGTCGTCATGAACGGCGAGGTCCTCATCGTCGACGAGCACACGGGGCGCATCCTTGCCGGCCGTCGCTACAACGAGGGCATG
>JANXWJ010000277.1 GCA_025351185.1 Candidatus Nanopelagicales bacterium | reverse complement strand
GCCTCGGTCGGCTCGACGACGACGGCCTCAGCGGCAGCCTCCGTCGGCTCGACGACGACAGCCTCAGCGGCAGCCTCCGTCGGCTCGACGACGACAGCCTCAGCGGCAGCCTCGGTCGGCTCGACGACGACGGCCTCGGCGGCAGCCTCAGCGGCGGCCTCGTCGGGCGTCTCGGCGACGGCGGCGGCAGCAGCAGCCTCGGCAGTTGCCTCGGCGGAGCCCTCGACGGGAGCCTCGGCAGCGACCTCGATCGCGACCTCGGCGGCGGCGCTGGTGGGCACCTCGACGGGGGTGTCGGTGCCGGCGAGCAGTTCGGCCTCCCACGCGGCGAGGGGCTCGTCGGTGGCGACGACGCCCTCGGCTGCGGCGGCGGCGTTACCGCGACCGGCGCGGGCCATGAGGCCGTCAGCCACGGCGTCGGCGATCACCCGGGTGAGCAGGGCGACGGCGCGGATCGCGTCGTCGTTGCCCGGGATCGGGAAGTCGACGATGTCGGGGTCGCAGTTGCTGTCGAGGATCGCGACGACCGGGATGTGGAGCTTACGGGCCTCGGCGACCGCGATGTGCTCCTTGTTGGTGTCGATGATCCACACCGCGCTGGGCACCTTGGTCATGTTCCGGATGCCACCCAAGGTCTTGGTGAGCTTGTCCTTCTCGCGCTTGAGGACGAGCAGCTCCTTCTTGGTCATTCCGGAGCCTGCGACGTCGTCGTAGTCGAGGAGCTCGAGCTCCTTGAGTCGCTGGAGGCGCTTGAAGACGGTGGAGAAGTTCGTGAGCATTCCGCCGAGCCAGCGCTGGTTGACGTAGGGCATGCCCACGCGGGTCGCCTGCTGGGCGACGGGCTCCTGCGCCTGGCGCTTGGTGCCGATGAACATCACCGAACCGCCGTGCGCGACGGTCTCGCGGATGAACTCGTAGGCACGGTCGATGTAGGTCAGCGACTGCTGCAGGTCGATGATGTAGATGCCGTTGCGCTCGTTGAAGATGAATCGCTTCATCTTCGGGTTCCAACGGCGGGTCTGGTGTCCGAAGTGCACGCCGCTCTCGAGCAGCTGCTTCATCGTGACGACGGCCATGGCGGTCGCTCCTTGATCTCGGCTCCGAGGCGCGCAGGCGCGAGCCCGCGACGCGGCAGCGCCACTCGGTTTCGTCCACCCGCGCCGGTCGGCCGGGTGCCTGACTCCCGCCGGACGCGCCTTTCCGGAGTGACCGGACCGAGGGTGCGCCGCCGGGTCTCGCGAGGAGACCGGGATGCGGGCGTGCGATGTCGACCCGCCGGAGCGAGCCGCAGTCCGGAGTGTACGGCCACGCTCGCCCCTGCCGAAATCGAGGCGCCCAGCAGCGGACCGGGGCGCCCGGGCCTCGGCGCACACCGGGCCGGCCCCACGACTGCCTCGTCGCGATGGTTCGCCGTCCCCAGGCGGCGTGTCGTCCCCAGGCGCGCGGCACACCGCCAGCACCTCAGCCGGCGAGGACGCAGTCTGACGTCGTGATCGCCCTTCTCGGACCCGTCCTGGCAGCTCCCCTCGTCGCCGTCAGCCTCAGCCTCGCGCTGCCCCCATCGGCGTTCCCAGCCGGTAGGTCGGATGGAGCGGCGGCTAGCGACCTCGTGGCCCCCTCCTCGATCGTGGCGCCACCCTCCTGGATCGCGGGAGTCCCGTCCTGGATCGCGGGAGTCCCGTCCTGGATCGCGGCGGCCCCGTCCTGGATCGCGCCTGTCGACGGCGAGGTGCGGGTGCTGCATGCCTTCGACCCGCCAGCGAAGCCCTGGCTCCCCGGGCATCGCGGGGTCGACCTCTCGGCCAGCCCCGGCGACACGATCCGCGCAGCCGGAGCGGGCACGGTGACCTTCGCGTCCGACATCGCCGGGCGCGGGGTCGTCGTCGTCCTGCAGCCCGACGGGCGGCGCACGACCTACGAGCCCGTGACGGCGACGGTGTCCGTGGGTGCGGAGGTCGCCACCGGCTCCGCGATCGGCGTGCTCGCGACCGGCGGCACCCACTGCGGAGGCATCCCGTCGTGCCTGCACTGGGGGCTGCGTCGCGGGCTCGACTATCTCGACCCCCTGCGACTGCTGCATCCGGGGCACCCGCTCCTGCTGCCCCCGTGAAGCCTCCGAAGCCGGGTCCGAGAGGCCGACGAGCGCCGGACCCGGAAGGGGCCAGGCGCTCGGGGCGGGCTGCTCGCAGACGGTGACAGCGGGGAGGAGGGATGCTGACGTACGGCGAAGCTGGGGTACGGACGCGCGCGGATACGGACGCGCGCGGATACGGACCGGCTGGGTGCGGACATGCTGACGTGCGGCGCTGCTGAGGCCGCCGCGGTCAGTCGTCGTCGTGCGACTCGGACAGCTTCGCGCGCAGCTGCAGCACGGCCTTGGTGTGCATCTGGCAGATGCGCGACTCGGTGACGCCGAGCACTTGGCCGATCTCGGCCAGGGTGAGTCCCTCGTAGTAGTAGAGAGTGACGACGATCTTCTCCCGCTCGGGCAGCGTGTTGATCGCCTTCGCGAGGATGAACTTGGTCTCTTCGCCCTCGAACAAGTTGATCGGGTCCGGCGCCTTGGGGTCCTCGAGGGTGTCACCAAGGGTCATCTTGTCTCCGCGATCACCACCCGCATGGAGTAGTTCATCGAGAGCCACGACGTTGACGAAGGAGACCTGGCTGAAGATCGAGTGGAGATCCTCGAGCTTCACGCCCATCTGGGACGCAACCTCGGACTCCGTCGGGGTGCGCTGGAGCTTGGCCTCGAGCGCCTGGTAGGCCTTCTCGACCTCACGCGCCTTGAAGCGCACCGACCGCGGGATCCAGTCGATCGAGCGCAGCTCGTCGATGATCGCGCCGCGGATCCGGTTGATGGCGTAGGTCTCGAACTTGATCGCCCGCTCGAGGTCGAACTTCTCGATCGCGTCGATGAGACCGAAAATGCCGTAGGACACCAGGTCGGCCTGTTCGATGTTCGGCGGAAGCCCTACTCCCACACGGCCTGCGACGTATTTGACCAGCGGTGAGTAGTGCAGGATCAGGCGCTCGCGCAGGTGGCCTTCGCCGGTCGCTTTGAAGTCTTCCCAGAGGTGACGCAGGGCGGCGCTGTTCTGCTCGGCCACCGCGGCCTTCTCGTCCTCGGTCGGCGTCAGGTCGATCTCGATCTCCTCGACGACCTCGTCGTCGGCGTCATCGTCCAGGTCGTCGTCGACGTCGTCGTCGAGGCCGACCTCGGGCTCGAGGGCGTCGTCGACGTCCTCACGCTCGCGGGTGCGCCTGTTCATACGTTGCCCTCAACCGTTCGACGCTGACATGGGTATAGACCTGTGTTGTCGCGAGCGTAGCGTGCCCCAGGATCTCCTGGATCGACCGCAGGTCGGCACCGCCCTCCACCAAGTGTGTCGCGGCCGAGTGCCGAAGGCCATGCGGACCGAGGTCCGGCGCGCCGGGAACATGTCGCAGCATCCGGTGCACCACCGAGCGGGCGGCCCGCTGGTCGAGGCGACCACCTCGGGCGCCGAGCAGCAGGGCCGGCCCTGATGCGTCCGTGAGCAGCTGGGGGCGTCCCTCGGTGAGCCACGAGTCGAGGGCGCGCTGCGCCGGTGGTCCATAGGGAACCGTGCGCTCCTTGGCCCCCTTGCCGAGCACCCGAACGGTGCGCCGGGAGCCGTCGACGTCGTGAATGTCGAGCCCGACGAGCTCGCCCACGCGCATCCCGGTGGCATAGAGCAGCTCGAGGATCAGCAGGTCTCGGCGGTGCAGCGGGTCACCGTCGTCGGCGGCCACGGTCGCGACGTCGAGCAGGGTGGCGGCCTCGGACTGCTTGAGGACCCCCGGCAACGTGTGGTGGCGCGCCGGGGTCGCGAGCCGGTCGCCCGCGTCGTGGTCGAGGTGCCCGCGCTTGTGCGCCCAGGTCGCGAAGACCCGGGCCGCGGCGGCCCGACGGGCGAGAGTCGCGCGGGCATGACCCGCGGCTCCCTCCTGCGCCAACCAGCCCCGCAGGTCGGTGAGCCCAAGGTCAGACATCTCCGTGGCGCCCTGGGACCGGGCGTAGCGGAGCAACCGCGTGACGTCGCCGCTGTAGGCCCGGACGGTGTGCTCGGAGCGACCCAGCTCGGAGCGGAGGTGCACGCGGAAGGCCTCGACGACATCGAGGAAGTCCTCGGGAAGGTCGTCGAGCTCGGCCGGCGCGGGCGCCGTGGCGGGGGGCACGGTCCCACCGTCGGTGCCCGACGGGTGCGAGTCAACGCGGCACGCCGCGCTGACGCACCAGTCTCCAGCCCTCCGGCCCGGACCTGGCGAAGCCGCCGAGCTCCAGGAGGCCGAGTGCAGCGGCGGTCTCGGCCGGGCTGAGCCCTGCGTCGCGCGCGACCGACTCGACCGTGACGGCGCCGCGGACAGGCAGAGAGTCGAGCACCCGGGCCGACAGCAGATCGAGCCCGTCGCGCGGGAGCACCGGTGCGGACGGCATCGGTGCGAGGTCGACGCCGAGGCCACCGACCGCCTCGATGATCTCCGCGGCCGACGTGACCGCCAGCGCCCCACGTCGCAGCTCGCGATGGACGCCCGCGGACATCATCGAGTCCACCGGCCCGGGCACCACGAGCACCGGACGACCCAGCTTCTCCGCGTCGTGCGCCGTCGACAGCGAGCCGGATCGGATCGCGGCCTCCACGACGACGGTCCCGCGCGTCAGGGCAGCGATGACCCGGTTGCGCACGAGGAATCGGGTGCGGTGCGGGGCAGAGCCCGGAGGCACCTCGGAGACCAGCAGCCCGTCGGCGGCGATCCTGGCGAACAGGCTGTCGTGACGCGGCGGATAGGCCACATCGACGCCGCAGGCGAGCACCGCGATCGTCATGCCTCGCGCCGCCAATGCACCGAGGTGCGCCTGCGCGTCTATCCCGAAGGCGCCCCCTGACACCACGGCCCAGCCCGCCGCGGCGAGATCGCTGGCGAAGATCGATGCGATCCGCTCGCCGTAGGGAGTCGCTGCTCGAGCGCCGACGACCGACACCGAGCGCAGCGCGGTCAGCCGAAGGTCGGCCACCCCTCTCACCCAGAGTGCGAGCGGAGCCATCAGCCCGAGGTCGTCGAGCTGGGTCGGCCACTCGAGGTCACCCGGCACGACGAGGCGACCACCGACGGATTCGACCCGAGCGAGATCCGCGTGTGCGTCAGCTCGCTCGATGCGATCGCGATAGCGCTCGACCTGCTCCACGCGGGGATCACCGATGCGCAGCCGCTCAGCCGTGGCCTCGGCGCCGATCGACGCGACCAGCTGGGCGACACGCTTGTCGCCCGGCTCGACCGCGCGGGTGAGGAGCGCCCGAGCACACCGCTCGGTGTCGCTGGTCATGCCGCCCACGCCGTGCCGCTGTCGCGATGCTGGAGGGCGGAGGCGACGTCGAAGCGCGTCGGTCGGTCACGTCCGGCGAGGTCGGCGACGGTCCAGGCGACGCGCACGATCCGATCGGCTCCGCGCGCCGAGACCAGGCCGCTCAGCAGGGCCGCGTCCAACGGCTCGGCAGAATCGCGGTCGAGCCCGAACTGCCGTCGTACGACGGGACCTGGCACATCGGCGTTGACGCGCCACGGCGTGCCGGCATACCGGCGCGCAGCACGGTCGCGGGCCTCGCGCACCCGCAGGGCAACGACCGATGTGGGCTCGGCGTCGGATGCGCCGAACTCCAGGTCGGCGAGGGTGGGCCGGACGAGCGTCACCCGCAGGTCGACGCGGTCGAGCAACGGTCCACTGATCCGCGACAGGTAGCGACGGCGCTGCTGCGGCGTGCAGACGCACAGGGGCGCAGCCGACTGGCGACCGACGTCGCCACCTCGACCGCACGGGCACGGGTTCATCGCGAGCACCAGGTGGAATCTCGCGGGGAAGGTCACCGAGAAGACGGACCGTGTCACCACCATCTCGCCGGACTCGAGGGGCTGACGCAGCGCGTCGAGTGCGCTGCCGTCGAACTCCGGTGCCTCGTCGAGTGACGAAGCGGTCAAGCCATATGTCCGGTCAGCGGGGAGTGATCGTGACAGTCACGGTACCCCTGTCAGGTGGGCGTACAACGGCCACTCGGGTGATGAGTGTCTTGAGGATCTCGCGGCGTTCCGGGAGCGGGGTGGTGTCCCACTCGTCGAGGAGTGCACGTGCGATGGGTGCTGCGGGGAGGCGGGTGACGGTGACGTCGCGCTCAGCCGCGGTCACGCGGAGGAGGAGCTGCTCCTCGGCGCGGAGGAGCTCGTCGCGTGCGGTCACGTAGGCGGTGTCGGGGACG
>JANXWJ010000126.1 GCA_025351185.1 Candidatus Nanopelagicales bacterium | reverse complement strand
TGCCGGCGGACAAGCGCGCGCACCGGTTCTTCCTGCTCGACGCCGAGGACTTCCGGGCCCCCGCGGGGCGAACCGACGACTACACGATCGTCGAGATCCTGATGTTCGCGGGACGGACGACGCAGACCAAGAAGGCGCTCTACCGCGACCTGTACGAGCGGTTCGAGCGCGACCTCGGGATCGACCCGGTCGACCTCGAGATCATCGTCGTCGAGACCCCTCGGCACGACTGGGGCATCCGGGGCCTGCCCGGCGACGAGCTCACCGACCTGACGTACGACGTCGACGTCTAGCGGCGCACTTGCCCATCGGCACGGCAAGGCGTCGAATAGCGGCATGGAGTACACCCACCTCGGCCGTACCGGCCTTTCCGTCAGCCGCCTGTGCCTGGGCACCATGAACTTCGGCCCCGTCACGACGGAGCCGGACGCTCACGCGATCATGGACCATGCCCACGGGCAGGGGATCAACTTCTTCGACACCGCCAACGTCTACGGCTGGGGCGAGAACAAGGGCCTGACCGAACGCATCATCGGCAGCTGGTTCGCCACCGGCGGCGGTCGGCGCGAGCGCACCGTGCTCGCGACCAAGCTGTACGGCGACATGGGCGAGTGGCCCAACGACGGCAAGCTGTCGGCGCTGAACATCCGCCGCGCCTGCGACGCCTCGTTGCAGCGGCTGCAGACCGACTACATCGACCTTTACCAGATGCACCACGTCGACCGGGCGACGCCCTGGGACGAGATCTGGGAGGCGATGGACGTCCTGCGCCAGCAGGGCAAGATCCTGTACGTCGGCTCGTCCAACTTCGCCGGCTGGCACATCGCGCAGGGTCAGGAGGCCGCGCGTCGACGGGGCACTCTCGGACTCGTCAGCGAGCAGTCGATCTACAACCTGGTCGAGCGCACCGTCGAGCTCGAGGTGCTTCCGGCGGCGCAGCACTACGGCCTCGGCGTGATCCCGTGGTCGCCGCTGCACGGCGGCCTCCTCGGCGGCGTCCTGCGCAAGCTGGAAGACGGCACCACCGGTCGGAGCACCACCGGCCGGGCAGCCGAGGCGATCGAGGAGCACCGCCCGGCGATCGAGGCCTGGGAGGCGTTCTGCGCCGAGCGGGGCGAGAACCCCGGCGACGTCGCGCTCGCGTGGCTCCTGCACCAGCCCGCCGTCACCGCCCCCATCGTCGGGCCGCGAACGATGAACCAGCTCGAGGGCGGTCTGCGCGCGCTCGACATCACCCTCGACGAGGCTGCGCTCGCCCGGATCGATGAGATCTTCCCCGGCCCCGGCGGCACCGCTCCCGAGGCCTACGCCTGGTAGCTCGCCTTGCGTGATCTTGGTCCAGTGACTGTTACCCGACCCCGGAAGCGACCACTGGACCAAGATCACGCGGGTGGGGCTGGGAGGGGTGTGGACGGAATTAGTTGGACGTCCTAGTATTTCTCTCACGCTCTTGGGGCTGCCTCGTACCTGGCGCCTCGACCCGACGTGAGGCTTCGCGATGACTGATCCGACACCGCTGCACCGACCGGTCAACCCGGTGCGCTTCGTGACCGCCGCGAGCCTGTTCGACGGCCACGACGCCGCGATCAACATCATGCGCCGGATCCTGCAGGCACAGGGCGTCGAGGTGATCCACCTCGGCCACGACCGCAGCGTCGAGGAGGTCGTGACCGCCGCCCTCCAGGAGGACGCGCAGGGTGTCGCCATCTCGTCCTACCAGGGCGGCCACGTCGAATACTTCAGCTACCTCGTCGAGCGCCTCGCTGAGCGCGGCGCATCGCACGTGCAGGTCTTCGGCGGTGGCGGCGGCGTCATCGTCGCCGAGGAGATCGCGCTGCTGCGTGAGCGCGGCGTACGCATCTTCTCCCCCGAGGACGGCCAGCGACTCGGCCTCGAGCGCATGATCAACGAGCTCGTACGCGACTGTGACGTCGACCTCGCAGCACAGCCGGCGCCCTTCGACGCGCTTGTCGCAGGGCACGAGCCGGCGTTGGCCCGCACGCTGACCGAGATCGAGACCGGCAGAGCATCCGTCGACCTGATCGCCCAGATCTCCAACGCCGCGCGGTCGCGCCAGGTGCCGGTGCTCGGAGTCACCGGCACCGGTGGATCGGGGAAGTCGTCGCTCACCGACGAGCTCGTACGCCGGTTCCGCGTCGACCAGGAGGACAAGCTGCGCATCGCGGTCCTCGCCGTCGATCCCACGCGACGCAAGAGCGGTGGCGCCCTGCTCGGTGACCGCATCCGGATGAACTCACTCGGAACCTCGACCGACGGTCCGGTGTTCTTCCGCTCCGTCGCGACCCGCGGCGCCGAGCGCGAGGTCCCGGCGTACCTCCCCACCATGGTCGATGCATGCCGTGCCGCCGGATTCGACCTCGTCATCGTCGAGACGCCCGGCATCGGGCAGGGCGACGGCGCCATCGTCGATCTCGTGGACGTCGCGCTCTACGTCATGACGCCGGAGTTCGGCGCACCGAGCCAGCTCGAGAAGATCGAGATGCTCGACTTCGCCGACGTCGTGGCGATCAACAAGTTCGAACGCCGCGGTGCTCTCGATGCACTACGCGACGTGTCACGGCAGATCGTGCGCAACCGCAGCGCTTTCGGAGTGCCGTGGGAGGACATGCCGGTCTACGGAACGAGCGCCGCGCGCTTCGACGACGACGGCGTCACGGCACTCTACGACCACCTGGCCTCGTTGCTGTCACCGCTCGGACTCGGGCTGAGCGAGGGCACGATCCCGCGGCCGGCCACCAAGACCTCGACGCGACTCGACACGCTGCTGCCCGCGGAGCGCGAGCGCTATCTGGCCGAGATCGCCAGCACTGTGCGCGGCTACCACCGCGAGACCGAGGCCCAGGCCGCGGCCGCGCGCCTGGTGCAGCACCTGCGCACCGCTCACGATGCTCTGGCCCAGTCGGGCGGCCTCGACGCCGCCGAGTCGGTGACTCCACTCGTCGACTCAGCGAGCGCTGCCATCTCTGCCGATGTCGCGGCTTTGCTCGACGCGTGGCCGGCCAAGGTCGCGGAGTACTCCGCTGACGCACTGGTCTATCGCGTGCGCGGCAAGGAGTTCCACACCGAGCTCACGCGCACGACACTGTCGGGCTCCAGGGTGCCGCGCGTCGCGCTCCCCCGCACGACCGACTCGGGTGACCTCGTCCGCTTCCTGCGCAACGAGAACCTCCCCGGCGAGTTCCCCTTCACTGCAGGGGTTTTTCCGTTCAAGCGCTTGGGCGAGGCACCGGCGCGCATGTTCGCCGGCGAAGGCGATCCGGCGCGCACCAATCGCCGGTTCCACCTGCTCTCGCAGGGGCAGCCGGCGACGCGCCTCTCGACCGCGTTCGACTCCGTCACCCTCTACGGCCGCGATCCCGCATCGCAGCCCGACATCTTCGGCAAGGTCGGCACCTCAGGCGTCTCTGTCGCCACCGTCGAGGACATCCGTGACCTCTATGCCGGCTTCGACCTGTGCTCGCCGAGCACGTCGGTGTCGATGACGATCAACGGCCCGGCACCGACGATCCTCGCGATGTACCTCAATGCCGCCATCGACCAGCAGGTCGACTCGTTCCGCAGCGCAGAGGGCCGAGAGCCGGATGACGCTGAGCGACGAGCGATCTCGGCACGCACGGTGTCGACCGTACGTGGCACGGTGCAGGCCGACATCCTCAAGGAGGACCAGGGCCAGAACACCTGCATCTTCTCCACGGAGTTCTCGCTGCGCTGCATGGCCGACATCCAGCAGTGGTTCATCGAGCACGACGTACGCAACTTCTATTCCGTCTCGATCAGCGGCTACCACATCGCCGAGGCGGGCGCCAACCCCCTGAGCCAGCTGGCTTTCACGCTGGCCAACGGCTTCACCTACGTCGAGTCCTACCTCGCCCGCGGCATGGACATCGACGACTTCGCCCCCAACCTGTCGTTCTTCTTCTCCAACGGCATGGACGCGGAGTACACCGTGCTCGGGCGCGTCGCTCGCCGCATCTGGGCGGTCGCGATGAAGGAGCACTACGGCGCCAGCGAGCGAGCGCAGAAGCTGAAGTACCACGTGCAGACGAGCGGTCGGTCGCTGCACGCGCAGGAGATGGAGTTCAACGACATCCGCACGACGCTGCAGGCGCTCTGCGCCCTCTACGACAACGCCAACTCGTTGCACACCAACGCCTATGACGAGGCCGTCACGACCCCGTCGGCCCAGTCAGTGCGCCGGGCACTGGCGATCCAGATGATCATCGACCAGGAGTGGGGGCTCTCCGCCAACGAGAACCCGCTGCAGGGCTCGTATCTCGTCGACCAGCTCACCGACCTCGTCGAGGAGGCGGTGCTCACCGAGTTCGAGCGCATCTCCGACCGCGGCGGCGTGCTCGGCGCGATGGAGACCGGCTACCAGCGCGGCCGGATCCAGGACGAGTCGATGCTCTACGAGCACCGCAAGCACGACGGCACGCTGCCCCTCATCGGCGTCAACACGTTCCTGTCGGACAACCCCGACACCTCTGCCGAGGCGGGCCTCGAGCTCGCACGCGGCACCGAGGAGGAGAAGCAGTCACAGCTGCGTCGCCTGGCCGATTTTCACGAACGTCACCGCAACGAGGTGCCGGCAGCGCTGGCGACCCTGCGCGAGGCGACGGTCACCAACGGCAACGTGTTCGAGGCGCTCATGTCCGCTGTACGCGTGTGCAGCCTCGGCCAGATCTCCCAAGCCTTCTTCGAGGTAGGCGGCCAATACCGCCGCAACGTCTGACGCGACCACGCCGACCTCTGCCTCGCGCCATGGGCGAGAGGGGTCAGTGCGGTGTGGGGGCGGCTTGGGAGAGCAGGGCGGCGATGAGGGCGCGGCGGTCGTCGCCGTGGCCGTCGTCGTCCTCGGGGTGCCACTGCACCCCGACCGCCCACGCGACCGGGTGCTCGACCCCTTCGACGACACCGTCGTCAGCAAACGCTGCGAGACGAAGCTCTGGCGCGACCTCGGCGACGGCCTGGTGGTGACCGGAGCGCACCGTGAGCGAGGAGGTCTCCAGGATCTCCGCAAGGCGGGTGGCGGGGACGACGTTGACCCGCTCGTCGATCATGAGACCCGTGTCGTGCGGGCCGTGATGCAACGCCCACACGGCGATGTCGGGGACGAGAGTGCCGCCGAACGCGACATTGAGCAGCTGCGCTCCGCGACAGATCCCGAGCACCGGGACCTCGGTCGCGACCGCACGCCGGATGACGTCCATGCAGAACTCATCGGCGTCGGCGTCGACGCCCCACTCGTGCGGCGCCGGCCCGGCCACTCCGTAGCACTCCGAGTCGACGTCACCACCTCCCAGGATCACGACCGCCTCCGCCGCGAGCACATGGTCGACGACGGGGAGGGGCGCCGAGGTGTCGACGAGAGTCCAGTCGCCTCCCGCGTCCTCGATCTCCTGCAGCACGGTGCGCGTGAATCGCCGGACGAGTTCTGCGACATGCTCGTTCTGGCCGGGGATGTTGAGCGACCCCAGCACCGCGACTCGTGGTCCCGTGCGCGCACCCCGACGGACCGGAACGACGTCGTCACGACTCACCGTTGAGGTCATGGCGGCACCCTAACGGCGTGCCGCTGCGTCAGTGCTGATGGCCGTGGAGACCCAGGCGGGTGCGACCGAAGTCGTCGGGGTATCTCAAGCCGTACGCCATGGTCCGGTCCATGCCGATGTGGGCGAGCCAGACGAGCGCGATCGCGAGCACGACCGTCGAGTGCTGGACGTATCCCGCGCACAGCAGGGCGAGCGGCATCACGGTGGTGTGCGCGACGTTATGGGCAACCGCGCCGGCGCGGCGGCTGACGAGATAGCCGATCGCACCGAGGTCCGGGGCCAGCAGCAGCGCGACGAAGAGCCACCACGGCTGGCCGGTGACGCCGAAGCCGATGACGGCAGAACCCAGCAGCGCCAACCCTTCCAGCCGCAACCAGCGCACCAGGGCCGCAACGGCGATGCCCGCTTCCGGCGACACAGAGTCCGAGCGACCTCGAGCTTCCGGCGCAGCGCTGCTCACGAGTCACCGCGATAGCTGTTGGACTCCAGCGCTGCGACCAGCCCGTCAACGAGGCGGTCGAAGCTGCGGTCGACGGCTTGGGGCAGGCCGAAGCCACCGGTGGTCTCGAGCGTCACGAACCCGTGCAACGACGCGCGCATCGCACGGGTCGCATCGATCGCGACCTCGCCATCGAGGTCATAGCCCGACAGCACACCGAAGACCACCTCGACAGCGGCCGTGCTCGCTGCCAGATCGTCGGCATCACCCGGCGCCGGGGCGCGGACGGTGGCTGTGTATCGCCCGGGGTGCTCCAGAGCCCAGGCGCGATACGCGAGGCACACGGAGCGCAAGGCGGAGCCGCGTGACTTCCCGACCGCCGCACGAGCAAGCACGCCAGCGAGCTCGACCTTGGCGCGCACCGCGATGCTTCGCTGCAAAGCGTCCATGCCGTCGATGTGCTTGTAGAGCGAGGGCTGTCGTACGCCGAGACTCTCGGCCAGGGCGGCGAGCGTGAGCTTGGAGAGCCCGACGATGTCGGCGATGCGCTCCGCCTCGAGCACCACGCGGTCCTCAGTCAACCCGACCCTAGGCACAGGGCGACACCTCTGCCAGGAACGCCACCACCGCAGGGACGACGAGGTCGGGTCTCTGCGACTGCGGATAGTGGGCCGCCTCCGCCACCATGACGACGCGGGCGTCGAGGTGCGCGGCGATCCAGTCCGCCTCGACGCGAGGGTCGGGGAAGTCCGGGTCGAGCTCACCCATGACCACGAGTGCCTTCGCCGTCACGTCGCCGAGCCGAGCCTCGACCACCGAGTGGTCGAGGTGAGCGACGAGCTTTGCGAACGCCTGGGTATGGCCAGGGCGCGACATGGCAACGGCAACTGAGGCGAGGTAGTCCTGCTGGTCGGTCGGCTGCTGCCCGGCGTAGAGCTTCGGGAGGTAAGACTTCCAGACCAGACCGGCCCACGGGCGGAGCATCGCGAGGCGCATGAGCATCGTCTGCACGGCTCCCGAGGTGTCGCGGACGAACGGTCCGACCAGGACGAGGCCGGAGACGAGGTCGCCCCGCTCCGCGGCGGCGTACGCAGCCGCGCCGGCGCCCATCGAGTTGCCGATGATGACGGCCGGTCCGCCGAGCGCCTCGATGAGGGCGAGGACGTCGGCGGCGGTCTCGGCATCCCCGTAGGCCGTGAAGCCGGTGTCGCTGTCGCCGTGCCCGCGCAGGTCGGTGGCCGCCACGCGGTAGCCGGCGGCCCGCACTGCGGGGGCGAGGTGGCGGTAGGTCGAGCGGAGGTCGCCCATGCCGGGGACGAGGACGACGAGCGGTCCGTCGCCGGACACGTCGTAGGCGATGCGCCCTTCGGCGCGCGCGAGGTAGCGGGTGGCGGGGTTTGCGTCCCCGGAGTTCGTGGTCATGTGGCTAAGGTACATAGCGTTTTGGCTATGGTCAATAGCCACTTCGGGGAACCCAAGCTGATGATCCCGGCGCACGCTTCCGACATCGCTCCTTGCGGTCAGAATGCGCCCCTCACGAGCACATTCTGTCCTTAGATGTCACGAAGTCCCGTGGGGGGCGTCAGGCGACGGAGACGAGGCGCCGGCCGCGCAGGCGGGCCCGCTCGACCTCGTCGGTGCCACCCCAGATGCCCACGATCGAGGAGTCGCGCAGTGCGATCTCCCGGCACTGCACGGCGATAGCGCAGACGGCGCACCACGACAGGGCTTCACGTCGCGAGGCGATGTCATGGGCACTCAGGGGGAAGAAGACGTCGGGCTCGGCGTCGCGACATGCGGCATCGGACCACTCGGGCGCCTGGAGATCGTCAGCCTCGGAGTGGAAGAGGTAGTCCTGCTCCTCAGCGATGACGACCTCGCGCGGGCGGACCACGGGAACGGGCACGGGAGACCTCCTGCACTAAGTGCAGGAAACATAACACTGAGTGCAATCATCTGTCACGCATTCCCGTAGCATGCGTGGGTGACGACCGCCGCCGACCCCGCCGCCGAGCCCCCGGGCGGCACCGTCCCCGCGACGCGGCGCAGCGACGCCCGGGTGCGGATCACCGAGGCGGCGATGGACCTCTTCGAGCGTCAGGGGTATGCCGCCACCACGGTCGATGCCATCGCAGAGCAGGCCGGGGTCGCGCGGCGGACCTTCTTCCACCACTTCGCGTCGAAGGACGCCGTGGTCTTCCCGGACCACGAGGCTCTGGTCGCGCGGGTCACCGCGCACCTCACCGACTCCAGCGGCGAGCCGGTCGACGCCCTCGCCGGTGCCCTGCGCATCGTCCTCACCAGCTATCTCGCCGACCCCGACCTCGCCCTTCGGCGGTACCGGCTGACCCGCAGCACGGCGGAACTGCGAGAGCGCGAGATCGCTTGGGTCCAGCGCTATCAGCTCGTGTTCTCGCGCTACCTCGACGTGCGGTACGCCGACGTCCCACAGGGTCCGATGGCCGCCGATGTCGTGGCAGCGGGACTCGTCGCGGTGCACAACCACGTGCTCCGGCAGTGGCTCAAGCGCGGCGGGGGTGGCGACGCCCTCGGGGAGCTCGAGGAGGCCACTGCGTGGTTCGACCGGTCGGTCGGCCTCGTGCAGCGCGGGCATGGACCGCGTCGCGTCGTCGTCGCCGTCTTCGACGATGACGTCGACCCGCAAGAGCTCGTCGCCCGAGTCCGCGACGCATCGGCGGCACCCCGCTGATGCGCGGTCCGGCTCGAAGTGCCCGTCCCGCGGTCGATGCGGTGCAGGACCATGGGACGCGCGTCCCTATTCGGGCCGCGCAATATCCGGCACTATCGCTCGTATGGATCCAGCCCTTCAGAAGTCGTGGGAGTCGTTCGCGTCTCTCTGCCTCGATTTCTACGCCGCCGGGGACGAGGCGGAGCGAGTTCTGTCGGATGGCTGGTTCGCTGCGCTATCTCGGATGAGCAGCGCCGAACTCAACGTCTGCGGTCTCTCCCCGAGGGCATCCAACAACTCCGCTTCAGATCTGGCACAAGTCCTCGGCACCGATCAACCGGGGATCGTCTTCACATCCGAGCATCTGCTCCCTGCATCGCGACGCGTCCTCACTGACGCCGGATTCATTACTGGCGAGATCTCCGAACCCTTGATGAGGTGCGGTTACCCACCCGAGGTCGTGCCGTCGAAGTTCAAGGTGTCGCGCTGCGAGACCGACCGGGATCTCAAGGGCGCGCTGCGCCTGACCTCTGAGGCGCACACAGTCGATCTCGACTTGCTCGACGCCAGCATCGGCCAGGCGGCCCGTCTCGGTGCGGCCCAAGTGTGGCTGGCCCATGAGGGTGAACAGCCGGTAAGCACCGTCTGGATCTGTCGCTCCGGATCCGGCATCGGAGTGATGGAGATGATGACTCCGAAACGGCATCAGGGGCGAGGCGCAGGCAGAGCGGTCCTTACAACTGCCCTCGCCGCGACGTGGTCCACTGCAACATCGGAAGCGCTTCTCCTGGCCACGCCAGCCGGGAGGCCCCTCTATGAGTCTGTCGGCTTCGAGACCATTGATGACTGCCTCACCTGCTATCGCGGGCTCGAAGACTCGGTCCTGGCAGCAATCGGGCAGGTGCCCTGACGCCGCCGATGTGCCGATCGCGATCGCTTTGGACTACTCCAACCGGGATGTCTGGGGGGCGGTCGCTGACGCGGCGGTGATACTCGGCGCATGGGGGATCTTGCGAAACCCTCGACGTGACCGTGTCCAGCCGGGAGTGGCTCAGCCGTCAGTGCAGTCAGGACGGGATCTGACTGGGACTCCCTCACGTCTTCGTCAACCAGGAGGAATTGACCCACGAGCGGGTCGATGTCGAGTCGGGCAGAGTCGCGCGGACGACACCGCTGAACGCGCATTGCGAAGTGCGCGTCCCGACCGTAAGACCGTGACGTCGGCCTATGAAGGCGTGATGGGGGCTGTGCCTGGCGCGGCGCGTCTCCATCAGCCCGTCGCGTTGCCACCGACCTCGTTCATCCCGACGACCGCTCGACCGCCATCGCTGGTCTGGCCGAGGACCTGGTCGGTGGGTCGACGAGCGCACGGCTGCGCCTGATGCGCGCCGACGGCGACGTCCAGTGGATGGCGGTCACCGAGCACCAGGTGCACGTGGTCGACGGTGACTTCCGGGTGCTCGCGCTGCGTGACATCGGCGATGCCGTCAAGGCCCAGGTCGAGCTCGAGCATGCGATCGGTCACGACCCGCTGACCGGTGA
>JANXWJ010000091.1 GCA_025351185.1 Candidatus Nanopelagicales bacterium | reverse complement strand
ATCCCTTCCGCTGCCCGATGGAGTCTTCCCGAACGCTGCGTATCACGGCTCCTACGTGGCGGCCGGCGTGTGGGCCAACGCTCCAGGCGGTCCGATCGCCTTGGCGAGCGTGCACGCCAGCCCCCAGTACGCCGACCCGGTCAAATACGGGTGGGTCGGTGAGGTGCCAGAGGCGCGGCACGGTGGTGGAGATCCTCGCTGGCCCGCGGACAGGATGTGGGACTCAGACCTCGTGGCCGCGTCGTTGATCAGCATCAGCCGCCACTTGCCGCTACTGGCAGGCGGGGACTTCAACGAGTCCCGGCTGGATGACCCGGCCGAGCTAGAGGACCGACACAAGGGCTGGGGTCACGACTTACTTCGACCGCCTGTACCAGCAGGGCATCGAGGACTACTCGCAGATCGGTGGGCAGGAGGTCCTTCCGACCAGGGAGAAGCTCCAACTTGATCACTTCCTGGGCACGGCAGTCGCTCGGGACCGCCTCGGCTTGTCGAGACCGGAGTACAACTGGCGCATGGGGTCACGTGAAGGTTCGGAGAGGCCACTGCTTTCGGGCCAGGAGCTTGAGACGTCGTACTCGGTCCACACCATAGGAAGCTGCCATCTGTGCGTGCACCGCACCGGGTTGTACACCTGTGCGGCGTGGCCAGAGCGCATCCCCTGGCCCGTGATGACGGGCGACCTCGATCATCGCAAGCCTCTTCCCGGGGATCGCGGGATCACGTTCGAGGCGTCGCCTGCCGGCGCGATGGAACTGCGACTGACTGAAGTGACCCGGATCTGCGATGCGCTGGCTGGGGAGCCGTTGCTGGCGGCCAGTCTGGGGTCCAAGGAGCTCTTCCATAGCAACCTGATCGGGTGGATGTGCGAGCAGTTCCCCGAGGTTGCGCTGCGAGTGCTCGAGCCATGGCTGGTGACCGAGACGGGCGCGGTCGAGTCTTCAGTGCGTCGAGAGTGGCAGCACGCCGACCTGGTCCTGCAGTTGCCGAGTCGGCGTCCGGTGCTCATCGAGAACAAGACCTTCTCGCTGCCCGACGAGGATCAGCTGACCCGCTATGGGATCGACCTGGTACCCAAGCTAGGTGGTACAGCGGTGTGTCTGCTCCTGTCGCTGGCCGATCCGGCGTGGCCCGACGGGTACACGCGACTGGGTGGGCAGGTGTGGCGGTGGGTCTCTTATGGCGAGCTCGGGCATCGCATCATCGAGCACGTCGAGGAAGGGGCCAGCTTCGCCGAGGCGGTGCTGGCCCACGAGGGACAGTTCATGGTGACGCTAGACCGGCTGGTCATGGCCACCGGGGTTGGCGACTGGTTCGAGCCGTTGGCGCCGCCCGAGGAGCTGCGGCAGCCGCTGCGACAGGTGGGTCTGCTCGACGCGGTGGGGAAGCTGCGGGGGCTGCAGGCGCGCCACGCGATCCGGGAGGTCTACGACAGCGAGGGACTGGCACCGGCGCGGCTTGAGTCGGGGTTCACCCGCAGTCAGCCGTTGCTCGAGGCGTTCTGGCAGACGCTGGACGGCAACCTGATCGGCTGGCAGATCCAGGGCCGGCAGTTCCGTCTCGCGATGATCCTTCCGGGCCTGGCCGGTACCGGTCCCGAGCATCTCGCCCAGCGAATCGAGTACGCCGAGAGCAACCTTTCGTGGTTCGACTTCGCCGCGGCGCACGAGATCGCTGGCGCCGAGCTCCCGAACGGTCCGGGCTGGCAGCGGTTCAACCCCAACTTCATCTACCGCTACGCGACGCTCCCCACTGACGTCAGCATCTCCGCGATCATCGAGCTCGTCGTCGAGTACGGACGGCGAGGGCAGCGGATGTGCGTTGAGGTTGACGACGAGGGGGCCGGCGTCGCAGCGCTCGAGTAGGCCGCCGCAGGCTTCAGCGGTTCTTTCCAGTCAGCGCAGCATGCGGGAGTCGGGCGCGCGGTTCGCCTCGCAGGCGATCGCGATGCTTTCCAGCTCTCGTGGGCTAGGCACCCTCGGCGGCGGAGAGTTCATCCGGTGTGGGGGTGAGGTCGGGTCGCAGTACGTAGCGGGCGACAACGCTCTCACGGGTCGCCGCAACGGCGAGGTGGCCCGCGCCGACGAGTTCGGTCTCGAGAACGGCGTGACCGCTGGGACTGTGCGGCCGTCGGACCAGTCCATGACGATGAGCCAACTTGCGCGGTGCGCCGAGAAGGGCTGGGCCGTCAGCCTGACGAAGGCTCGTGCCTGTCAGCGAGTCGTCGCCGTGAAGGTCGGACCCCCGCTGGCGTCGTGGATTGGCCGTGTCAGTCTGATTTGGCCCCACTGTGACGGTCTGATCTGGCTCCACCTCCGACACGCCGGGGCCGTGTTGTGACGGTCTGATCTGGCCCCACCCCGAAGGCTCGTCGTGTTGTTGGCGGCGATCGGGAGGGGCGGAAGTGGCGAGGTCGAGGGTGGAGTTGTTCGAGGCGATTCGTCGGGATCATCGGCGCGAGGACTTGTCGATCCGGGCGTTGGCTGACAAGCACGGGGTGCACCGGCGGACGGTTCGCCAAGCGCTGGGCAGCGCGGTCCCACCGGCGCGGAAGACCCCGACGCGGGCGGCTCCGAAGCTGGCCCCGGCGAAGGACCTGATCGACGAGATGCTGTTGAGCGACGTGAGCGCGCCGCGCAAGCAGCGTCACACCGCGCGGCGGATCCTGGCTCGTCTCGTCGACGAGCATGACCTGTCCGACCTGACGTATTCCGCGGTGCGCGACTACGTCGCGAAACGCCGCCCGGAGATCTGGGCCGCGGCGGGCAAGGCGGTCGATGAGGCGTTCGTGCCCCAGACCCACGAGCCCGGCGCGGAGGCCGAGGTCGATTTCGCGGACCTGTGGATCGACCTGGCCGGGGTGCGGACGAAGTGCTTCCTGTTCACGTTGCGCCTCTCGTTCTCCGGCAAGTCGGTGCACCGGGCCTACTCCACCGCGGGGCAGGAGGCGTTCCTGGAAGGCCACGAGGCGGCCTTCGATGTCCTCGGCGGGGTCCCGGTGTTCCACATCCGCTACGACAACCTCAAGAGCGCGGTGTCGCGGGTGCTGTTCGGTCGGTCCCGCACCGAGTCGGCGCGCTGGGTCGCGTTCCGTTCCCACTACGGCTTCGACGCGTTCTACTGCCATCCCGGCCTCGAGGGCGCTCACGAGAAGGGCGGGGTGGAAGGCGAGGGCGGCCGGTTCCGCCGCAACCACCTGGTCCCGGTCCCGAAGGTCGAGTCGACGGCCGAGCTCAACGAGCTGCTCAAGACCTACGACCTCGCCGATGACGCCCGCCGCATCGGTAACCGCACCCGCAGTGTCGGGGACCACTTCGCCTTCGAGGCGCCCCTGCTGCGGGCCCTGCCCGATGAGGTGTTCGAGACCGGTCTGACGTTGACTCCACGGGTGGACCGCTACGCCCGGATCATCGTGCGGCAGTGTCACTACTCGGTCCCCGCGCGGTTGATCGGTCACCGGGTCCGGGTGCTGCTGCGCGCCTCGGAGCTGGTCGTGTTCGACGGCCGCACCCAGGTCGCCTGCCACGAACGCTCATCGGTGCGCGGCAGCGCGACCTTGGTCCTGGACCACTACCTCGAGGTCCTGGTCCGCAAGCCCGGCGCGATGCGCGGCGCGACCGCACTGGTTCAGGCCCGCGCCGCCGGCACGTTCACCGCCGCCCATGAGGCGTTCTGGGCCGCAGCCCGCAAAGCCCACGGCGAGGCCGGTGGCACCCGGGCGCTGGTCGAGGTGCTTCTCCTGCACCGCCACCACGACCACGGCGACGTCGTCGCCGGGATCACCGCCGCCCTGCG
>JANXWJ010000085.1 GCA_025351185.1 Candidatus Nanopelagicales bacterium | reverse complement strand
CGTGACACGGGAATGACGTTCTGCGACCAGGCTGCTCCGTCCGAGCAGGAAACCGGTGCCGACAGAGGGTGATCGGGGTCTGGGTCGGCTCGAGCTTGTTGGTCTCGTCCTGCACGCCGAGCGCGAGCGGGCGGAGGCGGGCCTCGTGCTCGCGGAAGTGGTGACCGCAGAAGAGCAGGTCTCCGCCGGCGGCCAGCGTGACTCGGACGTACGCCTGGGCGCCACAGCGGTCACAGCGGTCTAGCGCTGTGAGCGGGGTGGTCGGGCTCAATGTGGCGGTCATCCTCTACCTCCTGGTCGGTCTTCAGTCTCGCACGGTCCAACGACGAGCACCGCCCAGGGCATCCCCGGTTCGCCTCGGGCGTAAGCCGATCGTGACCCGGATCACCCGCTCGCGCCAAACCCATCTCGCGGCGTGTCGCGACGATCACCCTCTGTCGGCGCCGGTTTCCTGCTCGGACGGAGCAGCCTGGTCGCAGAACGTCCTTCCCGTGTCACGCCCCGGACACATCTCGATCGGGGGATCGGAGGGTACGGCGCGCCCGGCAGGGCTCAGTGGTGCCCTCCCACTACCCTCAAGGCCACAGGGCCGGGCGTTGTTCCCGCGCCCGAGCACTGCCGTCTGCCCACCGCCAGTCCTGTCCCTCGGAGCGTGCCGCACCATGACAGCCCAGCCCGTCGCCCCACGCGCCACGAAGGCTTCGGGCGGGTACTCGGCCAAGCACCTCTCGGTGCTCGAAGGGCTCGACGCGGTACGCAAGCGCCCCGGCATGTACATCGGGTCGACCGACGGCCGCGGCCTCATGCACTGCCTCTGGGAGATCATCGACAACTCCGTCGACGAGGCCTTGGCCGGGCACGGTCACCGCATCGACGTCGTGCTCCACGCCGACGGCTCGGTCGAGGTGCGCGACGACGGCCGCGGCATCCCCGTCGACGTCGAGCCCAAGACCCGGCTCACCGGGGTCGAGGTCGTGATGACCAAGCTGCACGCCGGCGGCAAGTTCGGCGGTGGCTCCTACACCGCGTCCGGCGGCCTGCACGGTGTCGGCGCCTCGGTCGTCAACGCGCTCTCCGAGCGGATGGACGTCGAGGTCGACCGCGACGGCAAGACCCACGCGATGTCGTTCCAGCGCGGCGTGCCCGGTCTCTTCGACGGCGACGGGCCCGACGCCGAGTTCACCAAGAAGTCCGGCCTCGTGGTCTCCGGCCGCGCCAAGAAGGGCCTCACCGGCACGCGCACCCGCTACTGGGCCGACCGGCAGATCTTCGTCAAGGACGCGGAGTTCGACGTCGAGGCGCTGCGCGCCCGCGCGCGTCAGACTGCCTTCCTCGTGCCCGGTCTCATCATCGAGATCCGTGACGAGCGCGGTGACGAGCCGACCGTGGAGACCTACTGCTTCAAGGGCGGGATCGCGGAGTACGTCGAGTTCCTGAGCAAGGACGACCCGGTCAGCGGCGTGCTGCGGCTCAAGGGGTCCGGACACTTCAAGGAGACGGTCCCGGTCCTCGACGGCAAGGGGCACATGACCTCCCAGGAGGTCGAGCGCGAGCTCGGGGTCGACGTCGCACTGCGCTGGGGCACGGGCTACGACAGCGACCTGCGCAGCTACGTCAACATCATCGCCACCCCGAAGGGCGGCACGCACGTCTCCGGTTTCGAGCGAGCGCTCGTGAAGACGGTGAACGCCGCGCTGCGTGCCCAGAAGGCGCTCCGGACCAGCGAGGACAACGTCGTCAAGGACGACATAGTCGAGGGCCTCACCGCCATCGTCACGGTGCGCCTGTCCGAGCCGCAGTTCGAGGGCCAGACCAAGGAGGTCCTCGGCACTCCCGCGGCCACCGCGATCGTGTCCAACGTCGTGTCGAAGGAGCTCGCGGCGTGGCTGGCCAACCCGCCGCGCGGTGACAAGCAGGTCGTCAAGAACGTCCTCGAGAAGATCGCGGGCGCGGCACGCACGCGCATCGCGGCACGTACCCATCGCGACGTCCAGCGCCGCAAGAACGCCCTCGAGTCCTCGGCACTGCCGGCCAAGCTGGCCGACTGCCGCACCGACGACGTCGAGCGCAGCGAACTGTTCATCGTCGAGGGCGACAGTGCTCTGGGCACCGCCAAGCTGGCCCGCAACGCTGAGCACCAGGCGCTGCTGCCCATCCGCGGCAAGATCCTCAACACCCAGAAGGCGTCCGTCGCCGACATGCTCAAGAACACCGAGTGCGCCGCGATCATCCAGGTGATCGGGGCCGGCTCGGGGCGCACGTTCGACCTCGAGCAGGCGCGCTACGGAAAGATCATCGTGATGTCCGACGCCGATGTCGACGGGGCCCACATCCGCACCCTGCTGCTCACCCTCGTGCACCGCTACATGCGGCCGCTGCTCGAGGAGGGCCGGGTCTACGCCGCGGTGCCGCCGCTGCACCGCTTCGAGATCACCAACCCCGGCAGCAAGAAGAACGACATCGTCTACACCTACTCCGAGGGCGAATACCGCAAGGTCCTCGCCGACCTCAGCGCCAAGGGTCGGTCATACAAGACACCTCAGCGTTACAAGGGTCTCGGTGAGATGGATGCCGGGCAGCTGCGCGAGACCACGATGGACCCGGCGAGCCGTACCCTGCGGCGGATCACCATGACCGAGGTCGACGCCGCAGCCGAGGTCTTCGACCTCCTCATGGGCACCGACGTGGCTCCCCGCAAGGAGTTCATCGTCGACGGCGCTGCCTCCCTCGACCGCACCCGCATCGACGTCTGACGCCACGCATGAACACCCTCGCGATCCTCGCGCACTTCGACCCCGACGGGTTGGTGGCGCCGCACGTGCTACGCCACGTCGATGCCCTCGCGGAGGTCGCGGCACGCGTCATCGTCGTGAGCAGCGCCGAGCTCGTCGACGAGGCACGTGATGCGATCACGTCGCGCGCCGAGCTCGTCGTGCGCCCCAACGAGGGCTATGACTTCGCCTCGTGGCAGGCCGGTCTGCGCCATCTCGAGTCCTGGCGCGAGGCCGAGCGGGTGATCATCGCCAACGACAGCGTCGTCGGCCCGCTCGTGCCCTACTCCACGATCGTGTCGGGCGTGGTCGAGGGCGGTGCGCCGTGGTGGGGCATCACGGCGAGCCGTGAGCGGGCCACCCACCTGCAGTCCTACCTCCTCGGCTTCGAGCGTCCCGCACTCGAGCATCCCGCGTTCGCGGACTTCTGGGACGGCCTGGCGCTGTTCGAGGACCGGCTCGATGCTGTGCTCCAGGGAGAGATCGGGCTGTCCGAGTCGCTGTCGGCCGCGGGGCTCGAGGGGCGGCCCTTCTTCGCGCCGTCGCCCGCCGACGACCGGCTGGCCCGCCAGCGTCGGGCACGCGTGGAATACCTGCGGCGCATGACGCCCATCCCGGACCCTTCGGCACCTCCCGTGCCGTCGGAGGAGCCTCCAGTGCCCTATGCCACGACCCGGCTCCGGGCGCAGCGGGGGGCCGCGCCGTATCTGGTCGCGGGCACGAGCTACAACCCGATGAACGCCCTCTGGGACCGAGCCTTCGACGGTCAGCTGCCGTTCGTGAAGCTCGAGACGCTGCGCGATGATCCCTACCTGCTCGACCCCTACGACACGATGCTCCAGGAGCTCGAAGAGGCGTTCCCGCGCGAGTTCGACGGCGTGCGCGACTATCTCGAGCGGATCAGCCGGACGTTCGCCGCTGCTGGGCGCGGGCGCAATCCCGCGCGCGAGTGGGCCGCGGCCGCGCCGAGGTCGGAGCATCTGACCGGACCGTGGGGCACCCCGCCCCCGGTGCACATACGCCCCCAGGAAGGAACCACACCCGTGGACGGCACCAGCATCGGACCGGATGACTACGGCGACGCCTACTACTCGCACTACAACGGGCCGGCCTACGACCCGGCAGAGCCGCACTGGCAGCAGTTCTTCGGCCGGGTCGCGCAGCGGGTCGTCGACATCCTCCATCCCGCCACGTCCCTCGACGTCGGCTGCGCGATGGGCATCTTCGTCGGCAACCTGCGCGAGCTCGGCGTGGACGCCGAAGGCGTCGACCACTCGGACTACGCCATCTCCAAGGCCGACCCTCGGGCCGAAGGCCACCTCCGGGTCGGCGACATCACCGAGCCCCTCGTGGGTCGCTGGGACCTCATCTCGGCGATCGAGGTGCTCGAGCACCTGCCCGCCAGCCAGATGGATGTCGTCATCGCCAACATCTGCTCGGCCACCGACACGGTCCTGCTGTCGACGACGCCCGACGACTTCAACGAGGGCACCCACATCAACGTGCGGCCGCCGTCCTACTGGGCCGCGCTCTTCGCCTCGCAGGGTTTTCATCGACGGTTCGACATCGACGCGTCGTTCCTGAGCCACTGGGCGGTCGTGCTGCAGCGCCGACCGATGGACGTACGCACCGTCGTCGCCGACTACGAGACCGCCCTGTGGGACCTCAAGCGCGAGAACGTCGGCACCCGCGAGGCCGTCATCCACCGCGACCGAGAGCTCGCCGACCTGCGGGCGAAGGTCGCGCGCCTCGAGCCCGCGGAGAAGCGCCTCGCCGCGGTCGAGCGTTCGACGTCCTACCGGGTCGCGAGCGGTGCGGCACGACGTCTCCGGTGGACCAAGCGCGGCTCGTAGCGGGTCCGCCGGGTCAGGCGAGCATGTCGCGCACCAGCGGGATCACCCTGTCGCCGTAGAGCTCGATGCTGCCCATGAGGAGCGGGTGCGGCAGCCGCCCCATGGAGTACTTCAGATCGAAGCGGGACAGCCCCAGCAGGCGCGCGGTGGTCGCGATCTTGCGTGCGACGGTCTCGGGGGTGCCGACGTACATCGCGCCCTGCGGTCCGATCTGCGCCTCGAACGCCGCGCGGCTGGTCGGTCCCCAGCCCCGCTCGGCGCCGATGGTGTTGTGCAGCCGCTCATAGTGCGGCCAGGCGAGCTCGCGCGCCGCCTCGTCGCTGTCGGCGACGAAACCGGGCGAGTGCACGGCGATCGGCAGCTCCGCGTGACCGAGCTCGCCGAGCGCACGACGGAAAAGATCGGTGTGGGCCGCGAAGCGGTCCGCCGGGCCGCCGATGATCGCGATCACCAGCGGCAGGTCGTAGCGGGCTGCGCGTACGACTGACTCGGGACTACCACCCACGCCGATCCAGGCCCGGAGCCCGGACTCGGTGGTCGGGAAGACCCGCTGGTCGGTGAGCGGCTCGCGCGTGCGACCCGACCAGGTGACCGGCTGCTCGGGGAGCAGCGCCGTGAACAGGTCGAGCTTGTCGGTGAAGAGCTCCTCGTAGTCGGCGAGGTCGTGCCCGAAGAGCGGGAACGACTCGACGAACGACCCACGGCCGAGGATCACCTCGGCGCGACCGTGGGACACGGCATCCAGGGTGGCGAATCGCTGGAAGACCCGGATCGGGTCGTCGCTGGAGAGCACGGTGACGGCAGATCCGAGCCGGATGCGCTGGGTGCGCGCCGCGATGGCAGCGAGCACGACATCGGGGGTCGACACGGCGAAGTCGGCACGGTGGTGCTCACCGACCCCGAAGAAGTCGACCCCGACCGAGTCGGCCAGCACACCCTGCTCCACCACGTCGCGGATCACCTGCGGCTGCGGCACCGTGCTGCAGTCATCGGCGAGGGTGACATCACCGAAGGTGTCGAGGCCGAGCTCGAGCACGTCGTTCATGCGATCTCCTGGGTCGTCGACTGGTCGTGCTCCCACAACGCGTGGACATCGCCGTTCCATCCCGCGGAGCAGAGCCGCGGTGCGCCGCGGTCGATCTCCGCCCACGGCGACTTGCGCGCGAGCAGCGTCATGGATCCGGTAGGTGACCACCTCCCGTAGCAAGGGGGAATCGTGGGCGAGCGGCGCGGTCCGCTGGACAACAGCAATGCCTATGTCGGGACCGGATACGGCATGCCGCACCGGGCGGTCCCGTGGGGTGTGCAAGCACCGCGGACCGGCGAGGACCGACCGGCGGAGCAGCGTGCGTCGCGCGAGCTCGAGCTCGCCACGACGGCGAAGGACAACCGCGGTCTCGGCAGGCTCAGCGCCGGGGTCACCGGGCTGGTCACGGCCGTCGCGTCGGTCATCCTGCTCTGGGTGCTGAGCGGGGTGGAGCCGTGGCACCGGATCCAGCTGTGTGCTGACGTCGAACTGCCCCGCGGTCGGTCGCTAGGTCCGTCACCAGTCGGGTGCTGCCCTACGCCGGTGCGGCCCTCGAGCGCGACGCGGTCGCGGGAGTGCCGCTAGGCGAGGCCGAGCAGTCCGCGCAGCTCCACGACCGACGCAGCAGGATCGGTGGTGTCGAAGCGGAACGCCTGGAGGCCGGAGTCGCGGGCACCGTTGACGTTGACGGTGAGGTCGTCGACGAACAGCACTCGTGACGCGTCCGCTCCGAGCAGATCGACCGCTGCCGTGAACGCCGCCTTGTCCGGCTTGCGCACGCCGATGTCGAGGGAGTCGATGCTGCGCTCGAAGAATCCGGCGTACTCCCAGGTGGTGCGCCAGTCCGCACCGAGGAACTTGGTGGCGTCGTTGGTGAGCACTGCCTGGCGATAGCGGCTCGGGATGTCGGCCAGCAGCGTGACGACGACCGGGCGGCCGCGGCCCTCCCACCCGAGCTCGCGCAGGGCGTCGTAGATGTGCAGCCCCGGAACCGTCTCCTGCGCCAGCGCCTCGATGTCGCGCCAGTAGTCCGGCTCGTCACGGGCGCCCGAGTCGACCTCGTCGTAGGTCGGATCGCCCTGTGGCGAGAAGGGACCGCGCGGCAGGGTGCCCTCGGGCATCCCGGTGTGCGCCTCGAGCTCGCTGAAGCGTTCGAACGGACTCTGGTAGAGGACCTGGCCGATGTCCCACAGCACCACGTCGATGTCGCTCACGACAGCCTCCCAGCTCGAGTACGGCGTTCCAAGATCACGACTTGCGGTCAGGAAGTGCCCGTCAAGGGCACTATCTGGCCTGAGAGGTCACGACGTTCCCGGGCGTGGGACTGGAGGATCTGGCGCAGGGACGGGGTCGGGACTGCCGTCGGGAGGGTGATCTCGACGGTGTCCGCGGCGATCGTCACGGGGTAGGTCGCGAGGGGCTCGCCGGTCGTGTCGTGGCGGGCGCCGGTGCGTACGTCGTACTGCCAGAGGTGCGCAGGGCAGGTGACGACGCCGTCACGGTTGAGGCCGCCGGCCAGCGACGTGCCCCGGTGCAGGCAGGAGTCGGCGACGGCGTAGGCGGCTCCGTCTACCCAGGTCACGAGCGCGGCGCAGGTGTCGGTTGCGACACGTGCGTGGCCCTGCTCGCGGAGCTCGGCGACGCTGACTGTGTGCGTGGTCGTCACGCCGGCACCTCGCTGCGGTGCGTCGTGGCGGGTCTCGTCATGAGGGGAACTGGATGACGACGGCCTTGGACTCGGTGAAGAACTCCTCCGAGTAGGCGCCGCCCTCGCGGCCGATCCCGGAGTCCTTCATCCCGCCGAAGGGTGCGCGCAGGTCGCGGACGAAGAAGCAGTTGACCCACATCGTGCCCGTACGTACCTCACGGGCCACCCGGTGCGCGGTGTTGAGGTTGCTGGTCCACACCATGCCGGCGAGGCCGTAGCGGTTGTCGTTGGCGATGGCGATGGCCTCTTCCAGGGTGTCGAAGGGCACCACCACCTGGACCGGTCCGAAGATCTCCTCCTGTGCGATGCGCCAGGAGTTGTCGACGTCGGCGAAGACGGTGGGGGCAACGTAGTTGCCGAGCGCGAGAGCACCTTCGGTCACCCGGTGGCCCCCCGTCATGAGCTTGCCGCCTTCGGCCTGGCCGAGCTCGATATAGCTCAGCACCTTCTCGAGGTGCTCGGTGGAGACGAGCGGCCCGATCTGCGTCGCGGCGTCCCGCGGGTCGCCGACGACGAGCGCCTCGGCGGCCGCGACGTAGCGCTCGAGGAACTCCTCGTAGATCTCGCGCTGCACGAGCAGCCGCGAGCCGGCCAGGCAGACCTCGCCCTGGTTGCGGAAGATGCCGTCGATCGTGCCCTTGATGGCGAGATCGATGTCGGCGTCGGCCATGACGATGCTGGCGCTCTTTCCGCCGAGCTCGAAGGACACCCGCTTGAGGGTCTGTGCCGCGTTGGCCATGATGACCCGCCCGGTCGCGCTCTCGCCGGTGAAGGTCACGAGATCGACACCGGGGTGCGTGGTGAGGCGCTCACCGGCCGCGTCCGGGCCGAAGCCGTGCACGACGTTGAACACGCCCTCGGGCAGGCCGGCATCGAGGAAGCACTCGGCGATGATCGACGCCGAGATCGGCGACTGCTCCGCGGGTTTGAGCACCACGGTGTTGCCGAAGGCGAGCGCCGGCGCGACCTTCCACGACTCCAGCATCATCGGGAAGTTCCACGGCGAGATGCAGGCGGACACACCGACCGGCTCGCGCAGGGTGTAGGTCAGCACGTTGTCCCACGGCTTGGGGAACGCCTCGGTGTGCTGCATCTCGGCGAAGTCGGCGAAGAAGCGGAAGTTGTGTGCGGTGCGCGGCACGTCCTTGGTGCGGCACTCGCTGATCGGCTTGCCCATGTCGCGGGTCTCCCACGACGCGAGCTCCTCGAGGCGCGACTCGATGAGGTCGGCGGCGCGGTGGATGATCTTCCTCCGCGCAGCAGGGCTCATCCGGGGCCACGGCCCGTCGTCGAACGCTCGGCGTGCGGCCTCGACGGCGCGGTCGGCATCCGCCGCCGATCCCTCCGCGACGTGGGCGACCACGGCGTTGTCGATCGGCGAGATCGAGTCGAACGTCGCGCCGTCGAGCGAGTCGACGAACTCACCGCCGATGAAGTGGCGTACCTGCAGGATCTCGTCGGTCATCGTGGTCCTTCATCCGTGGTGGGAGCAGCGGGTGCGTCGACGGCTCCGGGAGCAGTGCGTACGGCGCTGAACGCCTGACCGCCGATTCCCCAGTCGTCGCCGGAGATCTCATAGATCGCGACGCGCACCCGGTCGCGCGGAGTGCCCACCGCCTCGACCATGGCGTCGGTGAGCCGGGCGATCAGGTCGTGCTTCTGCTCGACCGTGCGACCCTCGACCATCGTGACCTGGATCAGTGGCATCGGTCAGTTCCTTTCAGCATCAGGCGTCCACGACATGTCATCAGCGACAGGCGATCTCGACGGAGCCAAGTCGGTCGAACTGGGCCACGACTGTGTCACCAGGTGCCACGGCGACGGCCTCCGTCATGCCGCCCGCCATCACGATGTGCCCGGCTTCGAGACCCTGCCCGCGCTTGGCCAAGGCGCGCACGAGCCAGGCGACGGCGGATGCCGGGTGGCCCATGACCGACGCTCCGGCCGCGGTGGCGACGAGCTCGCCGTTCTTCTCGAGCACGCACCCGGTCAGGCGCAGATCGACGCCGTAGGGATCCATCGCGGTCCCGCCGAGCACGAAGCCTGCCGACGACGCGTTGTCGGCCGTGACGTCGTTGAAGGTGAACTTGTAGCCGGCATAGCGCGAGTCGAGGACGTCGATCGCGCCGAAGCACGCCTCGGTCGCGGCGAGCACCTGCGCGGCCGACACGTCGGGACCTTCGAGGTCGCGACCGAGCAGGAACGCGATCTCGGGCTCGACCCGGGGCTGGATGTAGGAGTCGCAGTGCAGCGCCGCGCCGGTGTCGATCGCCATGTCGGAGGTGAGCCAGCCGTAGAGCGGCCGGTCGACGTTCATCTGGCGCTGCTTGGCGACGCTCGTCAGCCCGAGCTTGGCACCGACGATGGCGTGCCCGGCGTTGACGCGCGCGTGCACCACGGCCTCCTGCACGAGCAGTGCGGTGTCCTCGTCGAGCTCCATCGTGTCGGTCAGCGGAGCGGTCCCTGTGCGGGTCCGGACGGCGTCGAGGAGCCGCTCGACGAACGGTGCGGTGCCGGCGCTCATGGGGTGACCTCCAGCGCAGCGTGCTTGCGGGCCAGCTCGACGGCGACATCGATGATCATGTCCTCCTGGCCGCCGACGACCTTGCGGCGACCGAGCTCGAGCAGGATGTCGGCCTGCGAGACCCCATAGCGCTCGGCCGCCCGTTGGGCGTGCAGCAGGAACGAGCCATACACACCGGCGTAACCCAGGAGCAGCCCCGCACGGTCGACCACCTGTTGGCGGTCCATCAGCGGTCGGGTCACTTCCTCAGCGACGTCCATGAGCTTGAGCACGTCGACGCCGGAGACGATTCCGTTCTTCTCGCACACCGCAGCGAGGATCTCAGTCGGGCAGTTGCCCGCACCGGCACCGAGCCCGGCGCTCGTTCCGTCGAGGTTGCGTGCTCCCTCCTCGTAGGCCGCGATGGAGTTGGCCACGGCGAGCGAGAGGTTCTGGTGCGCGTGGACCCCGAGGGGCACATCGATCCCGCCGACGATCTCCGCCACCCGGGCTCGCACCTCGTTGGTCGTCATGGCACCGGCAGAGTCGGCGATGTAGACGGTGTCGGCACCGAAGCCCTGCAGGAGCTTGGCCTGCGCCAGGAGCCCGGCCGGGGTGTTCATGTGCGACATCATGAGGAAGCCGACCGCCTCCATGCCGAGTTCCTTGGCCGCCTTGATGTGCTGCTCGGTGATGTCGGCCTCGGTGCAGTGCACCGCGATGCGCGCGACATCCACGCCGAGGTCGCGCACCCGCTTGAGGTCGTCGACCGTGCCGATGCCAGGGACGAGCAGGCACGCGATCTGGGCATCGGTCGTCGCCTGCACCGCGGCCTCGACGAGCAGGAGCTCGTCGACCTTGCTGAAGCCGTAGTTGAACGACGACCCGCCGAGCCCGTCACCGTGCGCGCACTCGATGACCTGGACGCCGGCGGCATCGAGGCCCTTCACGATCGCGACCACCTGCTCGACGGTGTACTGGTGGGAGATCGCGTGAGAGCCGTCGCGCAGGGTCGAGTCGATCAGGCGGAAGTCTCGTGCGACGGGTGCCGGGGTGGCTGCGCCGGTGTCGGTGGACGTCGTGACGGTGGTCATGCGGTGACCTCCTGCTGGTCGGCGGTCGGGGTTCCCGACGCGCGGTGGGCGGCCATCGCCTCGCCGACGCGCACGGCGGCGGCGGTCATGATGTCGAGGTTGCCGGCATACGTCGGCAGGTAGTCACCGGCGCCCTCGACCTCGAGGAGAGTCACGGAGCGGAAGGGCACGACCCCACCCGGTGTGCTGAACGGGCCCTCCTCGATGAGGGGTGGCTGCTTGAGCCGGTAGCCCGGCACGTAGGCCGCGACGTCGGCGACCATCGCCTCGATGGACGCGATCACCGCAGCATGGTCGGTGCCCTCGGGGAGGGCGCAGAACACCGTGTTGCGCATGTTGATCGGGGGCTCCGCGGGATTGAGGATGATGATCGCCTTGCCGATCTCGGCACCTCCGATCTCCTCCAGGGCGCGCGCCGTGGTCCGCGTGAACTCGTCGATGTTCTGGCGGGTCCCCGGCCCGGCCGACTTCGACGACACGGCAGAGACCATCTCCGCGTAGGGCACCCGGGCGACCCGACTGACCGCGGCGACCATGGGGGTCGTGGCCTGGCCGCCGCACGTGACCATGTTGACGTTGGGCGCGTCGAGGTGCTCGAGCAGGTTGACCGCGGCGATCACCTTGGGGCCGCGTGCGGCCGGCGTCAGGTCGACCGCGGTGATGCCGAGCTCGGCGAGCACCTTGGCGTGCCGGACGTGGACGTAGGCGCTCGTCGCGTCGAACACGATCTGCACGGCGTCGGGATTGTCCTTGACCCAGTCGATGCCGTTGGCCGGAGCCTCGAAGCCGCGGTCGCGTGCCCGCTTGAGGCCTTCGCTCTCCGGGTCGATGCCGATGAGCGCGACGAGGTCGAGCACCTCGGACCGCTCGAGCTTGTACATGAGGTCGGTCCCGATGTTGCCGGAACCGATGATGGCGACAGGAAGTCCCACGGGGCAGGCCTCTCAGACGATCCGGGCGGTGACGGGACCGAGCCGGTCGAACTCGGCGCGGTAGGTCTGTCCAGCGACGACCGGCACGGCGGCGTGCAGCGCCCCGGTCATCACGATCGATCCGGCCGGCAGCGAGTCACCGTGCGGGTGCAGGGTGCGGACGAGCCAGGCGACCGCAGCCGCAGGGTTGCCGAGGGCAGCCGCACCGGCACCGGTCGCGATGACCTCGCCGTCGCGCGTGAAGACCATCCCGAGCAGGCGCAGGTCGACCTCGTCGATGGGCACGCTGCGGCCGCTGATGACGATCGCACCGCTGCTCGCCATGTCGGCGACGGTGTCCGGGAGCTTGATCCTCCAGTCGGCGACCCGGCTGTCGACCAGCTCGAGCGCCGCGACCACACCCTCGGTCGCGCGGAGCACGTCGAGCGCCGTGCAGTCCGGTCCGGAGAGGCCTGCCCCGAGGACGAGGGCGATCTCGGCCTCGAGCTTGGGTGCGATGTAGTCCGAAGCGGCCATCGCAGCCCCGTCCTGGTGCACGTGCGAGGCCATCACCGGTGCGAAGTCGGGGGAGTCGACGCCGAGCATCTGCTGCATCGGCTTGCTCGTGAGGCCGAGCTTGTAGCCGACGATGCGGTCGCCGTCGGAGAGGTAGCGACGTACGACGCCCTGCTGCACGAGGTAGCCGTCGGTCATCGTCAGGTCGGGATCGGCCTCGGTGAGCGGCGGGATCGCGACACCGGTCAGCCGGGCCTGGTAGAGAGCGGCCGCAAGCTCGTCGGCGCGCTCGGCGGAGAGTGTCATCGGGTTCCTTCCTTGCGAGCGGTGTTGTCGTTCCAGCCGAGACGTCGGCTGATCGCTGCGGCGGCCTCCACAGCGGGCCGGGTGAACCGACGTAGGTTGGCTCCGTCGAGGCGCTGGACAGGTCCGGCGATGGACAGGGCAGCGACCACCACGCCGCGCGAGTCACGGATCGGCGCGGCGATCGACGCCGTGCCGATCTCGGACTCGTTGACGTTCTCGGCCCAGCCCTGCGAACGGATCTGGGTGAGCTGAGCGCGCAGCGTCGCCTGGTCGGCGATGGTGTACGGCGTCTTGCGCGGTAGCCGCCAACCGATGAGGAGCGCATCGAGCTCGTCCTCGGGCAGGTGCGCGAGGAGCACCTTGCCGGTGGACGTGCAGTGCGCGTCGTTGCGGTGACCGACGCGGCCGAACATGCGCACGGTCTGCGGGCTCTCGCGGCGCTCGACATAGACCACGTGCCGGCCGTCGAGGACGGCGACCTGAATCGTCTCCTTGGTCATGTTGCGCAGCTGGTCGATGATCGAGTGCGACGCCGTGTGGAGGTCCATGCCCGACTGCATGCTCGCGCCGAGCTCGTGCATCGTCAGGGCGAGGCGATAGGTCCCGGTCTCCGCGTCCTGCTCGAGGAGCCGCTCGACGGTGAGCGTGTGCAGCAGCCGGTGCGTGGTGCTCTTGCCCAGGCCGAGACGCCGCGCCAGCTCCGACACCCCGATCTCCCGGTCGCCCTTGCCGAACTCCTTGAGCAGTCGCGCGGCGTTGCTCACGCTCGCGAGCACCTGGGTGTCGCCCACCGGGCGCAGTGGTCGGTCGGCCATGTCAGTGACCCGCTCCCTGGACGACCTCGGTCGGTGCGCGCAGCGCGGCGACGAGCGCGCTGCGCACCACCGCGTCGTCGACCGTGCGGTCCGCGCAGACCTCGGCGAGGTGCGCGTCGTGCGACGCGAGCTGGAGGGCGAGGAGGCGCACCGTGCGGTGCAGCCCGAGCCGGTCGGCGACGGCGTACTCCTGCGCCAGCTCGGCGCGCGAGCCGCCGGAGCGGGAGCGGATCGTGTCGTGGTCGCGGAAGGCGGCCGCGTGCGAGTTGGCCAGGCCGATGCCGGCGTGCTGCGCGTGGTGCGCAGCGAGGCCACCGCCGGGAGACACCGACAGGTGGTAGACCACGTCGGGCACCCCGAGCACGCGCCGGACTTCGGCCGGCTGCGGCCCCTCGGACTCGTCGAGCAGCCCGAGTGCGGGCACGACCACGGGATCGAAGAAGCGCAGGGTCCACGCCAGGCCGGGCAGCGAGTCGGGGAGCTCGACCTCGGGACCGGTCGGCGCCGGCAGGGGAGCGGTGGTCGCGAGCACGTGCAGGTGCCGCACACCGACAGCGAGCACGGTGAGCTCGTCGGCGCGGAGCAGGGGGAGCTGCCCCCGCTCGCCCACGGGGAGCAGGCGGGCCTGGTCGAGATAGGCGCCGTGCAGCGCCGAGACGAACTGGGCCATGGCCTCCCGGAGCTGGCCGGGTTCTGCGCTCATGGCGCGGACGCTACGACATCGCCGTCCCGCATGGCGGCACATCGGTCCACTGTGCGGGACACGTAGGCCTACCTTCCCGGCCATGGGAGTCCTGCGGCTCGGCCACGTCGATGTAACGGTCACCGACCTCGATCTGGCGACGGCGTACTACACCGAAGTGCTGGGGCTGATCGTCGTCGAGCGTGACGTCGAGTCGGTCTATCTCAAGTGCTGGGACGAGGTGGACCACCACTCCTTGCGGCTGATCTACGCCCCCCGCGTGGGGTTCGACCTGATGAGCTTCAAGGTCGAGCACTCCGACGACCTGTCCGACCTGGAGAACGCCGTGACCCGCTACGGCTTCCCCGTGCAGCGGATCTCGAAGGGCGAGTCGGTCGGCCAGGGCGAGTCGATCCGCTTCGCCACCCCGTCGGGCCACACGATGGAGCTCGTGCACGACGTCGAGAAGGTCGGCGGCCTGCTGCCCAAGGTCAACCCCGCCCCGTTCATCCCGGGGATGCCGGGCATCGCACCGCCCCGCATGGATCACCTCCTCGTGACGGCGGAGGAGGTGGGGGAGGCGACGACGTTCTACACCTCCGTGCTCGGCTTCCGTGTCACCGAGCAGCTGCTCGACGGCAACGGTCACCAGATCGGCACCTGGATGGAGCGGTCGCACTCCCCGCACGATCTCGCGGTCGTGGCCGGCCCCAACGGCGGCCTGCACCACTTCGCCTTCTGGCTCGACGACTGGGAGGCAGTGCGCCAGGCGGCGGACACGCTGGCCTACAACGGCATCCAGATCGACGTCGGCCCGACACGTCACGGTGTCACTCGTGGTTCGACGATCTACTTCTTCGACCCGCTCGGGACCCGCAACGAGGTCTTCACCGGCGGCTACCGGCCCGACCCTGACTTCCCCACGATCACCTGGACCGAGGACAACATCGGTCGTGCCGTCTTCTACTACGAGGGCGAGCTCAACGAGCGCTTCATGAAGGTGCACACCTGATGACGATCCTGCGTCTGTCGCACGTCGAGGTGCGCGTGCCCGACCTCGAGCTCGCTACCGCCTACTACAGCGAGGTCGTCGGTCTCATCGAGACCGCCCGGGAGACCGAGCGGGTCTTCCTCAAGTGCTGGGACGAGCACCAGGCGCACTCGGTGGTGCTCACCTGGGAGCCCACGCACGGCCTCAACCACTTCGGCTTCAAGGTGACCGAGCACGAGGACCTCGACCTCTACACCGCTCGCCTCGAGGCGGCGGGCATCGAGGTGCGGCGCTATGGCGTCGACGAGTGGGCACCTGGCCACGGCGAGGCGATCCGCTTCACGCTGCCGAGCGGCCACTCGATGGAGCTCGTGCACGGCATGCAGCAGGTCGGCAACCTGCTGCCGCTCACCAACCCGCCACCGAAGCCCATGGGGCTCACCGGGATCGCACCGCCCCGCATCGACCACCTGTTCCTCACCGCGGAAGATGTCGGCGGTCTCACTGACTTCCTCGTCGACGTGCTCGGGTTCCGCGTGACCGAGCAGGTCGTCGGTGACGACGGATTCCGCATCGCCACGTGGCTCGAGGTGTCGCACTCCAGTCACGACATCGCCCTCGTCACGGGTCCCAACGGAGGGCTGCACCACTTCGCCTTCCATGTCGAGGACTGGACCGCCCTGCGCGACGCCGCGGACATCTGCGCCTACCACGGCGTCAACATGGACACGAACCCCACACGTCACGGTGCCACACGAGGCCACTGCCTCTACTTCTTCGACCCGCTCGGCAACCGCAACGAGGTCTTCACCGGGGGCTACTGGGTCGATCCCGACAACGAGCCGACCATCTGGACCGAGGCAGAGATGGGCCGAGCCCTGTTCTGGTATGACGGTGTGGTCAACCAGAAGTTCCTCACGGTGCACTCATGACCGCGGTCCAGGACCCCACCACGGGCAGTGGCGAGACGGTGCGCACGGTCTTCCCGCGCACCGAGCGTCCGGATGCGCCGGCCTACCTGACCCGCTATCTCGACCGGCAGTCCAAGCCGGTCGCCCAGCCGGGTGACCCCGACGACTCGACCCCGCTCTACCTGCGACGGTTCCGTGAGAAGAAGGAGACGCAGGACGGCTACGACGCCGCCCTGCCCGCCTTCGAGGGCGTCGAGCTCGGCACGACCCGCGGGTGGGCCGAGGTGACGCGGACGAAGGAGATCATCCCCGAGCGTCGTGAGCAGGCGGTCGACGTCGTCACCGATGTCTACTTCGTACGCCACGGTGAGACTCAGGGCTACAGCTCGGAGTCCGGTCTCACCCCGCTCGGGTCGTGGCAGGCGCACCGCCGCGGCCAGGAGCTGGCCCGTCGCGTGATGAACGGACACACGATTCGCATGGCGTGCGCCGACACGAACCGGGCACGACAGACCGCGGAGCACATGCGCCGCGGCATGCTCGACGGCATGGCGCTCTTCGGACGCACCGCCGAGGTCGGCGAGATCACGGCGTTCGACGAGTTCGGCAACTTCGGCGTGCAGACGCCCGAGGGGCTTCGCGACGTGACCTCGGCCTTCCGGCTCTATGCCCGCGAGATGGAGATCTACGAGCGGCTCTCGCTCGGCGAGCGCCCCGGGTGGCTGGTCGAGGTCGACCGTTTTTGGAAGATCCAGCAGGGTGGCGGCGATCCCATCACGCACTGGTTGACCATGCCGCTCATGTACTTCGAGCCGCCGGTCTCGGCGGTCCGCAGGTTCTGGGCCGGTCTGCTGCGGATCCACCGCGACACCCCGGGCAACTCCGTCATCGTCGCGACACACTCCGGACCGATCCGGGCCTTCGCGACGTGGGCGATGGGATATGACCCGGGGGAGCCGTTCAACACCGAGTTCGTCCGGGTGCGCCTCATCGACGGCGGGGTCACCGCGCTCGTGCTCTATCGCAACCGAGTCCAGGAGGTCACCGTGCCGGACCTCGCGACGCTGCCGGACTGGTGGACCGCATCCATCGCCAAGGAGGTCCGATGACGACCATCTCGTGGTTCGAGAGCTACTGGGCCGGCATGCGCGACGAGGTCGGTGGCAAGGCCGCCAGCCTCGGTGAGATGACCGGAGCGGGACTCCCCGTGCCGCCCGGGTTCGCCATCTGCACGTCGGCCTACCGTCGGGCTCGCGACGAGTCCGATCTCGACGCGCAGATCGCCCGGCTGCTGCACGGCCTCGACATCAACGACACCGACTCGGTGAGCCGGCGGTGCGCGGAGATCCGCCGCCACATCGCGACCATGCCGATCCCCGAGGGCATCGAGCTGCAGATCCGGGGCGCCTACCTCGAGCTGTCGGCTCGGGGCGGCACCAAGGAGGTGCCGGTCGCCGTGCGCTCCTCCGCTACCTCCGAGGACTCTCCCGACGCCTCGTTCGCGGGAGAGCACGACACCTACCTCTGGGTGCGCGGTGCCGAGGATGTCATCGACGCCGTACGCCGCTGCTGGGCGAGTCTGTTCACCGATCGCGCGACGTGCTATCGCGTGGAGATGGGCTATGACCATCGCAGTGTGGAGATGTGTGTCGTCGTCCAGAAGATGGTGCACCCCAGGGCAGCCGGCGTGGCCTTCACCCTCGACCCCACCAACGGCGACCGCTCGCAGGTCGCGATCGACGCGGCGTGGGGGTTCGGGGAGTCAGTCGTGGCCGGTGAGGTCACGCCCGACAACTTCCGCGTCGACAAGGTGATGCTCGAGATCACCAAGCGCATCATCAGCACGAAGTCCCACGAGTACGTCCTGACCGACCACGACTCGGTCGAGAAGGTCGAGACGGACCCCGAGCGCGCGATCGCTCCGTGCCTTACCGACTCCGAGATCAAGGCCATCGCGCGACTGGCGAAGACGGCCGAGCGCCACTACGGCTGCCCGCAGGACATCGAGTGGGCCGTCGACGCCGAGCTGCCCGACGGGGACAACATCATCTTGCTGCAGTCCCGACCCGAGACGGTCTGGAGCAAGAAGGGACCGACGCGAGTCGTCGCGCCCGGGTCGAACACCGGCGACTTCATGTCGAGCATCGTCTCGACGCTCATGTCACCGCTGTACAGCAAGTCCGACCAAGGCACCTGAGCACCACGGCACCCTTTAGCCCCCTGTGTCCGCAACGGTGCGGCCGCAGGCTCGATCACCCGTCAGGGTTCGACAAGGAGACGACATGGCCGGAAAGTTCCCGCTCCCGTCGGAGATCACGACTCCGCCCGGTGCCGAGGGCTGGCAGGAGCTGTACTCGTACTCGTCCACGTTGAGTGAGGCGCGCCGCGAGTACGAGGACTCGATGTTCTGGTTCCAGGACGGGGTCCACTGGCCCAAGGCGTTGCTGCCGTGGGACGCCTCGCTGATGGAGCTCGCCATCACGGCGCTCAGTCAGTACAACACTCGTCATCTCCTCGTCCCGCCGGCGAACGGGATCGACTTCCGGATCGTCAACGGCTACTGCTACCTCTCGCCGGTGCCGGCTCCTGAGGCAGACATCGCGATGCGCGCAGAGGCGTTCACCCAGCGCGCCGGGCACTACTTCATGAACTGGAACGAGCTCTACGACAACTGGCTGATCAAGATCCGCGACCTGGTCAAGCAGATGGAAGCCCTCGAGTTCAACCCGCTGCCCGACATCGAGCCGCTCGAGGTCGTCACCTCCGGTGCGGGCCGGGGCGCAGGCGGGAAGTTCCAGGAGAACTACCTCACGCTGCTCACCTGCGCGAGCACGCTGTGGCAGTACCACTTCGAGTTCCTCAACCTCGGCTATGCCGCCTACCTCGACTTCTTCGGATTCGCCAAGCAGGCGTTCCCCGGCATCTCCGACCTCGCGATCGCGAAGATGGTCGCCGGTGTCGAGGTCGACCTCTTCCGGCCTGACGAGGAGCTCAAGCGCCTCGCCCGGATGGCTGTCGACACCGGCATCACCGACGCGTTCGTGATCGGTGACGTCGAGGCGACCTGTGCCGCGCTCAAGGCCTCGGGCGATGCGGGCCTGGCGTGGATCTCCTCGTTCCAGCAGTCGGCCGAGCCGTGGTTCAACTTCTCGACCGGCTCGGGCTTCTCGAGCCAGGACAAGATCTGGATCGAGAACGTCGAGATCCCCTTCGACTTCATCAAGAACTACATCACGAACCTGCAGAAGGGCGCCGACATCAACCGCCCGACCGAGGCGATCTCGGCCGAGCGCGACCGCATCGTGTCGGAGTACACCGCACTGCTGGCCTCTGATGAGGACCGCGAGGCGTTCGCCGGCAAGCTCGGCCTGGCCCGCGTGGTCTTCCCCTACGTGGAGAACCACAACTTCTACGTCGAGCACTGGAGCCACTCGGTCATCTGGCGCAAGATGAAGGAGATCGGTGCAGTCCTCACGAAGGAGGGCTTCTTCAACGAGCCCGGCGACATCTTCTACCTCAGGCGTCACGAGGTGCCGGACGCGCTGTTCGACCTCTACCACTCGTGGGCTGCGCCGGCCGCTCCCGCGGGTCCCGCCTACTGGCCGCCGATCGTGGCGCGCCGCAGGGCCATCGTCGAGGCGCTCAACGCCGTCAAGCCGACACCCGCACTCGGCGTGCCGCCGGAAGTGGTGACCGAACCGTTCACGATCATGCTCTGGGGCATCACGTCGGAGTCGATCGCCAACTGGCTCGGTGGTGGTGCGTCCGAGGACGGTTCGCTCAACGGCATGGCGGCCTCGCCCGGCGTCGAGGAGGGACCGGCACGCGTCATCTTCGGTCCGGAGCAGATCAACGAGGTGCAGGAGGGCGAGATCCTCGTCGCCCCGCTGACCGCTCCGTCGTGGGCACCGATCTTCGGCAAGATCAAGGCGACCGTCACCGACACCGGCGGCATGATGAGCCACGCGGCGATCGTCTGCCGGGAGTACGGCCTCCCCGCCGTCACCGGCACCGGCTTCGCGACCTCGCTCATCAAGACCGGTCAGCGGATCCGCGTCGACGGGTCCAACGGCAAGGTCACCCTGCTCGACTGAGGACACCCTGTCCCGCCTGGGGGGCCGAATCGGCCCACCAGGCGGGATGCACGGCCAGACTTCTACGCCGATGACACCCCGTACTGGAGAGGGACCACGATGCTCACCGTCGAACAGAACAACGAGCTCACCCAGGTCGGGCCAGGCACCCCGATGGGCGAGCTGTTGCGCCGCTACTGGTATCCCATCGCCTTCGAGCAGGACTTCGACACGGTCCCAGCGCGGTCCGTGCGTCTGCTGAGCGAGGACTGGACCCTCTACAAGACCCCCAGCGGCAAGTACGGGATCATCCAGGAGCGGTGCGCCCACCGTCGCGCATCGATGACCTATGGCGTCGTCCACGAGGACGGCATCCGGTGCGGCTACCACGGCTGGAAGTACGACTTCACCGGCCAGTGCGTCGAGCAGCCGGCCGAGGCGGAGAACCAGAACTTCAAGGACCGCGTCACGATGAAGGGCGGCAAGGCACAGACCATGGGCGGCATGGTCTGGGTCTACGTCGGACCCGACCCCGCACCCGAGCTGCCGCGCTTCGACGTCTTCGTCAAGGACGGCATCCGCGACGTCGGCTTCACCACGATCCCGTGCAACTGGCTGCAGATCATGGAGAACTCCGTCGACCCTCACCACGTCGAGTGGCTGCACGGCTTCTACTTCAACTTCGTCGGCGAGACCAACGGTTTCGAGGCGCCCAAGGCGTTCCAGAAGAAGCACATCAAGACCGGCTTCGACGAGATGGAGTGGGGCATCCTCAAGCGGCGGGTGCTGGAGGGCTCCACCGAGGAGGGCGACGACTGGAAGATCGGTCACCCGCTGGTCTTCCCGTTCTACATGCGTGTCGGCGGCGCCTACATCGACCAGATGCAGATCAGGGTGCCGATCGACGACACCCACACCTGGAAGCTGTTCTACTCCACGCACAACCCGGGCGAGACGCTCGACGTGCAGGACCGTCCGGTGGTCTATGAGTACCTCTGGAAGGACGAGGAGGGTCGGTTCATCACCGACTACATCGAGGGCCAGGACGTCATGGCCTGGGTCTCACAGGGTCCGATCACCGACCGCACCCAGGAGCACCTTGGTCGCTCGGACGCCGGAGTCGCGCTGCTGCGCAAGATGTTCAAGGAGAACATGCGCAAGGTCGCCGAGGGTCAGGATCCGCTGGGCACCATCCGCGAGAAGCATGACATCATCAACCTGCCCTGCGAGAAGGACAAGTTCGGTGCCGAGCGCACCTTCGCGGCTGCCTGGATCAACGGCGGCTCGATGCGCTACAGCCCGATCAAGCAACACCTCCTCGAGCTGCACCAGTCCTACTGGGCGGGCATCGAGGCGGCCGAGAAGGCCGGGGCCGGTGCCTGACCCGTCGGCGGAGGTCGCCCGCGCTTGCGCTACGGCGAAGACTGTTGCGATGACCGACCACCTTCCCGAGGACCCGCACCTGCTCCCGGCGACCAGCGAGTGGTTCGCGTCTGACGCCGAGCGGCACTACCTCGACCGCCCGCGCTTCTGCCCGATGTGCGCGGCATCGATCGGCGAGCACGGCGGGATCACGACGGAGTACTGGACCGCTGACACGCGCAACTTCATGACGTGGTGCGGTGGCTGCGGCTGGTTCGGCGAGGTGGTGCGCTTCGACCGCGTGACCATCACGGAAGAGGACCACTGAGGTCGTGGACGTCACCAGCACGGCGCGGATCCTCGACCCGTCGCTGTCGGAGACCTGACGACGGCGTACGCCGTGAAGTCCGCCCTGACGGCGCTGCGGATCGGCCGCGGCGGTCGACAGGTGGGGTGGAAGCTCCGCTACACCACCGTGGCCTCCGGCCCGGCGACATCGTGATCACCGGAGGCCTGACGGCCGCCGTCCCGCTAGCGTCAGGGGGTTTCGTGCAGGCGACGTTCGAGCACGCGTCGATGGGTTCGATCACCGTGGGTGTCCGGCGGTGAAGGCACTGGTGCTCGACTTCGGCGGCCCGGTGCTCAAGACACCCTTCGAGCTCGTACGCGGTGGGGAGGTCCGCAGCGGACTCGCTCCGCGCACGCTCGCCTGGAGCGGTCCCTTCGATCCGGCGAGCGACGACCTGTGGCGCAGCATGCAGAGCGGCGAGATCACCGAGCGCGCCTACTGGCAGCGGCGGGCCGAGGAGTTCGCCGGTCTGACCGGTCGGGAGGCGACGTTCCAGGGCCTGATGGAGGTGCTCTTCGACGCCGACGAGGACGAGCTCCTGCGTCCGATGGCTCGACCGCTCGTCGACGACGCGAAGGCGGCCGGTCTCGCGGTCGCCGTGTGCACCAACGACATGGCCGCCTTCCACGACGCGACGTGGATCGCGCACATGACGATCCTCGAGCAGATGGATGTCATCGTCGACGGGTCGATCGAGCACGTGCTCAAGCCGGACCCACGGATCTTCGCCATGGTCGTCGACCGGCTCGGGATCGCGGCGCCGGACTGCTTGTTCGTCGACGACCAGCCCGGCAACGTCGACGGGGCTCGGGCGGTCGGGATGCACGCCGTGTGGTTCGACGTCACCGACCCGCAGCGCTCCTACGCCGAGGTCCGGTCCGAGCTCGGTCTCGCCGGGTGAGCAGGCAGTCGCGCGACACGCCGGGCCTGACCGTGAGACGGTGCAGCCGATGTGGTCGGATGCCAGCGTGACCTCTCGTATCGCCGTCGTCGGGGCGGGCCCGTCCGGGCTCTACGCCGCCGACGCGCTCGCCAACGCCGGAGTCCACGTCGACGTGCTCGACCGGCTCCCGGTGCCGTTCGGCCTCGTCCGCTACGGCGTCGCGCCGGACCACTTCTCGATCCGCTCCGTACGCGACACGCTCGCGCACGTGCTCGAGCGAGCCGAGGTGCGACTGCTTGCCGGCGTGGAGGTCGGTGACGTCGACGCGGGCGCCGACGTGTCGGTCGCCGAGCTGCTCGCTGCCTACGACGGCGTGATCCTCACCTACGGCGCCTCGCGCGACCGACACCTCGACGTGCCGGGGGAGGAGCTGCCGGGAAGTGTCGCCGCGACCGATCTCGTCTCGTGGTACTGCGGTCACCCCGACGCCGACAGTGCCGGCATCGAGGCTGCTCTGGCAGCAGCGCGCTCTGTCGTCGTCGTGGGCGTCGGCAACGTCTCGGTCGACGTCACTCGGGTGCTGACCGCATCGATGGAACGCCTCGAGCGCACCGACATGCCTCAGCACGTGCTCGACGCGCTGTCGCGCTCGCGGATCACCGACGTGCACGTCCTCGGTCGGCGCGGCCCGGCACAGGCGACCTGGACGACGAAGGAGCTCAAGGAGCTCGCCGAGCTCGACGGCGTCGACGTCCTCATCGACCCGACCGACCTCGAGCTCGAGCCCGTCAGCGCTGCGCTCGTCGAGAGCGACCGCGTCGTGGCGCGCAACGTCGAGGTCATCCGCAGCTGGGCCGACCATGCCCTCGACACGACCCACCGGCACATCCACCTGCACTTCCATGCGCGCCCTGTGGAGCTGCACGGCACCGATCACGTGGAGTCGGTGCTCGTCGAGCGGACGACGGTCGACGACGCCGGTGCGGCTCACGGCACCGGTGAGACCTACGAGCTGCCGGCGCAGCTCGTCGTCCGATCCGTGGGCTATCGCGGGGTGGGTCTTGCGGGCGTCCCCTTCGATGCACGGCGCAACGTCATCCCCAACACCGACGGGCGCGTCACCGACGAGTCCGGCGCCGTCGTTGCCGGGCTCTATGTCGCCGGCTGGATCAAGCGCGGCCCGACCGGGATCATCGGCACCAACAAGAAGGACGCGGCTGCCACGGTCGTCTCCGTGCTCGCCGATCTGGAGAGCGCGACCGTCACGACAGGCGAAGGATGTCTCGAGCTGCTGGAGTCGCGCGGGTGCACCGTGATCACGCACGGTGGGTGGACCGCGATCGACGCGGCGGAGCGTTCGCTCGGCGCGTCACGTGGCCGCGACCGTACGACGATCCACGACCGCGACGCCCTCGTCGAAGCCTCCCGCACCTGACCTGACCGCTCAGTCAATCCCACCAGCGACAGCGTCTACGCGGCCGATAGCCCGCGCTGACGCTGTCGCTGGCGTGGTTGCCGACTGTGGAGGGGTGCTGGTCAGACGTCGCGGGGGGAGACCTTGCCGGTGTGGACGTCGTAGATGGCGCCGGCGACGACGAAACCCTTTGGGAGCAGGGGATAGGAGCGGATCCGGCGCACGTCGTAGGCCAGTGCGGCTTCTTGGTCGGCGACGGTGCGGAACTCCACGGAGTGGGTGTCGACGCCGTAGTCGTCGAGGATCTGCTGGTGGATCTGCTCCTCGGTGGCGTTGGCCATCTTGCAGTGCGTGTGCGGCATGACGAGCACGCGTGTCACGTCGAGGAGATAGGCCGCGAGGACGAGTGTGCGCAGGACGTCGTCGGTCACGCGGGCCCCGGCGTTACGCAGGATCTTCACGTCGCCCTGCTCCATGCCGAGCAGCGGCAGCGGTTCGATGCGGCTGTCCATGCAGGTCACGAGAGCGAGGCCTTTGAGGGCTCGCCCCGACAATCCGGTGCCGGGGAAGTCGGCGGCGTAGGCGCGGTTGCCGTCGAGGACGTCGGTGAAGGTGCTGGTCGGGAACTCGTGGCTCATGAGATCGACGTTAGCGAACTCTGCTCACTGTTCACGTCCGGGCTCGCTGCGCATGTCGGGGCTCTGCGCTCGTCCTGGCCCCCGTCGTGCGTCCGGGGACAGACGCTCGTGCCGACCCTGCGCCCGCTCAGGCCCATGACTCCACGGGCACCGGATCATCCGCGATCCACGCGTGTCCCTCGGCGGCGAGCTTGCCGCAGGACTCGGGGCGCTCGGGACGCAGGGTCGTGCGGCGTACGACGACCTGCCACGCGCGACCGTCCTGGTGGCGGACCTCGACGTCGGCGACACCGTGGTCGTCGCCCGCCCAGCGGAGTCCGACCGGCACGACCTGGTCGCCGACGCGGCGCAGGGCATCGAGAGCGTCGAGGTCGGTGATGCCACCGGCTCGGCGTACGGCGTGCTCGGCGGCCTGAGCCGGTTGCGAGAGCGACGTGCGCCCTCGGTGGTGGGCGAGCGGCCCGAGGTCGCCGTCGACGGCGGCGTCGAGGACCTCGCGGGCGACCCGCTGGTCGAGGCGGCCGAACGCATGCCCTGAGGGCAGCAGCAGAGCGGTGGGGGAGAAGCGGTGCCCGCCGAGGTGGCTCACCTCGAGGACCCGGTCGGAGTAGGCCGGGTCGGCGGCCAGCGACTCGGCGATCGGGCGACCCTCGATCGCGCAGCACACATCGCGTTTGGCATTGGTGCACACGAGAAGCAGCGGCATCGTGCTCCGCGCTCCCCAGGGAGGAAGCTGCCCCGAGGCGGCCGCCGCGAGGACATCGTCGAGGTCAGGACGCAGCAGGTCGTCGTCGTCGAGCACACCGGTGCGCATCCGGATCCCGCCGGGAGAGGTGTGCGCGAGCCAGAAGCGGCGGGAGGAGATCGCGGCGTGGTCATCGGCGTGACGCCCTACGTGGCGCGCGAGCAGGACGGTCGTTCCGGTGTCCTTAGGCAGGGCTCCGAGCGCCTCGCGCAGCGACTCCGGCAGGTGCGACTCCGTGATGGCGTTGCGGCCGTAGGGGCCGGGCTGCTCGATGACCAACCACGCGCGGGCGCGTGGGGCGGAGCCTGCCAGCGGCTCGTCGAGCTGACGCGACAGGACCGCGCATCGCGGAGTCGTGCCGTCGTCCGACGGTCCCCAGCTCACGACGTCGGCTCGTCGGTCGTTGCAGCGGTCTGGACCGGCCGCGGACCACCCGGGGTGATCGGTCCACCCACGGCAGCGACCGGCTTCGACGTCGGGAGACCTGAGCCGTCTCGACGCGGGTCGATCGGCGGGAGCGGCGCCGGAGCACCCTGCGGCGTCGACGCGCGAGCCGGACCGGGACCGACCCACGCGACGAGGAGGGTGTCCTCGCCCTTGAGGAAGCGCTGGGCACGCACTCCGCCGGTGGCACGGCCCTTGCCGGGGAACTCCGTGAACGGCGTGACCTTGACGGTGGCTCCGGAGAAGCCGGGCAGGGCACCGGTGGTGCCCGCCGCGGTCACGACCAGGCACTCGCGGTCGGCGTCGACGGCACCGAAGAACAGGGCGCTCTGCCGGTCGTCGAGCCGGACACCGGCCATCCCACCAGCCGGTCGCCCCTGTGGGCGCACCGAGGCCGCCCCGAAGTGCAGCAGCTGCGCATCGGTCGTGACGAACACCAGCTCCTCCTCACCGGTCGTGAGCTCGACCGCACCGACCACACGGTCACCGTCGTCGAGCCGGATCACGGGCCACGAGTCGGCCGAAGTGGGTACGTCGGGGATCACGCGCTTCACCACACCCTGCGCCGTGCCCAGCGCGAGACCAGGGCCGTCGCCCGAGACCGAGCACAGCCCGACCGGCTGCTCCCCTCGTTCGAGCTCGGCGAGCGCTGCGAGCGGAACTCCACCGGCCAGCGACGGCGCCCCGTGGGTCGGGGGCAGGGTGGGCAGCTCGAGCACCGGGATGCGCACGACGCGGCCGGTGCTCGTGACGAGCCCGATGTGTCCGCGAGCAGTGCCACGGACAGCGGAGACGACGACGTCGTGCGGGCCGCGCTCACCGTCGCCGGGAAGGTCGCGGCCATCACCTGTGCGCGCGAGCAGCCCAGTGCTGGACAGGAGCACGACGCACGGGTCGTCGGCGATCTCCAACGGTGCCGCAGCAGCGCGTGTCGGGGTCGTCGCCGATGCCTCGAGCAGCACCGTTCGGCGCGGTGTGCCGTGGTCCTTCGCGACGTCGGCGAGCTCGTCGCCGACGACCTTCCGCAGCCGCTTGTCGTCGTCGAGGATCGCGGCGAGGGCCGCGATGCGCGACGTCAGCTCGTCACGCTCGGACTCGAGCTCGATGCGGCTGAACTTCGTGAGCCGGCGCAACGGCATGTCGAGGATGTAGGTCGCCTGCGCGTCGGACAGGTCGAACACCGTCATGAGTCGTGCCTTGGCTGCAGCGGCGTCGTCGCTCGAGCGGATCAGTGCGATGACCTCGTCGATGTCGACGATGGCGGTGAGCAGTCCCTCGACGAGGTGCATCCGCTCCTCGGCCTTGCGCTTGCGATAGGAGGAGCGGCGTCGTACGACCTCGAGGCGATGGCTGACGAACACCGAGAGCATCTCGCGCAGCCCGAGGGTGCGCGGCTGTCCGTCGACGAGCGCGACGGCGTTGATGCCGAAGGAGTCCTCCATCGGGGTGAGCGCATAGAGCTGCTCGAGCACGGCCTCGGGGATGAAGCCGTTCTTGATCTCGATGACGAGGCGCAGACCCGACTCCATGTCGGTGAGGTCGATGACGTCGGAGATCCCCGTGAGCTTCTTGGCGTCGACCGCCTCCTTGATCTTGGCGATCACCTTCTCGGGCCCGACGTTGTAGGGCAGCTCGGTGACGATGATGCCCTTGCGTCGCGGGGTGACGTTCTCGACGTGTGCGGTGGCGCGGATGCGGAAGCTGCCACGGCCGGTCTCGTAGGCCTCGCGGATGCCGTCGAGCCCGACGATGCGACCACCGGTCGGCAGATCGGGGCCGGGCACGAAGCGCATCAGGTCGTCGAGGGTCGCGGCGGGGTGCATGAGGAGGTGTCGAGCTGCAGCGATGACCTCGACGAGGTTGTGCGGTGCGACGTTGGTGGCCATGCCGACGGCGATGCCCGACGCGCCGTTGACGAGCAGGTTGGGATACGCCGCAGGGAGCACCACTGGCTCGTTCTCGCGGCCGTCGTAGTTGGGGCTGAAGTCGACGACGTCCTCGTCGAGTGACGCGGTCATGAGCAGCGCACTGGTCGCGAGCCGGCACTCGGTGTAGCGCATCGCGGCCGGGCCGTCGTCGAGCGAGCCGAAGTTTCCGTGGCCGTCGACCAGCGGCAGGCGAAGGGAGAAGGGCTGAGCCATCCGCACGAGCGCGTCGTAGATCGCTCCGTCACCGTGGGGGTGGAGCTTGCCCATGACGTCACCGACGACGCGTGCGCTCTTCACGTGCCCGCGCTCGGGACGCAGTCCCATCTCGGCCATCTGGAACAGGATCCGGCGCTGGACCGGCTTGAGGCCGTCGCGCGCGTCGGGCAGGGCGCGTGAGTAGATGACGGAGTAGGCGTACTCCAGGAACGACCCGCGCATCTCGTCGGAGACGTCGATGTCGACGATCTTCTCCGGGACGGAGGGCGGGGGCGGTGTCGTGCGTCGGGCCATGCGGTTCTCAGGTTCTCCTGGATCGTGGCGGGCAGCCCCACCGGGGAATCGGTCGTGAGGTCACAGTGACGGGCTCACTCTGTCATCGGGTTCACTCTGCCATCGAGCGGCGGCGGCGCACGGCACCGCCACGTGGCGGTCACGGCGCAGCCGGTCGCGTCGCAGGTCAGGGGCGCGCGCCCACGCGCGAGACGACCCTCGCGGCCGACCGGTTGCCCCGCTCGAGCGCCACCCGGGGCTCGACGCCGGCCCGCCAGGCGGGCAGCCAGCCCGCGGCGAACGCGTCACCGGCCCCGGTCGTGTCGACCACGTCGACCTCGACCGCCTCGGAGTAGGCCGTCACCCCCTGCGCGTCCTGCACGTAGGCGCCGTGCGGCCCGAGCTTGACGACCGTGGTGCCCACGCTGGCGCAGAGCGTCCGGGCGGCCAGGGTCGCCGACGCCAGGGAGGTGGCGGCGTCGTCCTCGGGCGCAGGCAGCGGGAGCCCGGCGAGGAACGCCGCCTCGGCCTCATTGGCGAAGAGCACGTCGACCCCGGTGACCCAGGAGAGGAACCGCGCCGCACCGGCATCGGACAGCGGGCCGACGGAGGCGACGTCGACGCTCGTGGTCATGCCGCGCAGGCGCGCCCGGTCGAGCGCCGAGAGCCCGGCCATCCGGCTGCCGTCGACCAGCAGGGTGTAGCCCGACAGGTGCAGGTGTCGACCAGGAGCGAACAGGCCGTCGGCGAGGTCACCGGGCACGAGAGCCTCGTTGGCGCCCGGGTCCGGGATCATCGTGCGCTCACCGTCAGGAGCCACCAGGACGATGCAGGTCCCCGAGGGTCGGTGCGGATCGACGGCGAGCGCGCACGTGACGCCCAGCTCCTCGAGCTCGGTGCGCCCGGCGCGACCCAGCAGGTCGTCGCCGATGCGGGCGGCGAGGGTCGTCTCGCAGCCGTCATGGGCCAGCCACGCGGCGGTGTTGGCAGCGGCGCCGCCACCGAGCACCTGCACGTGGGCGTTGGTGTCGGTGCCCTCGCGCAGGACTCCCGGCAGGCTGGCGACCACATCGGTCATCCACTGCCCGACGACGACGAACCGCGGATCCTCCCCGACTGTCCCAGGCACGCTCATGCGCGGAGGGCGCTCGCGATGGCCGCGGCCAGCGTGGCGTTGCTGCGCACGAGCGCGACGTTGACCTCGAGGCTGCGTCCTTCGGTGGCCGTGTGGAAAAACTCGAGAAGGAAGGGTGTGACGTCCTTGCCGTGGACGTCGGCCTGGTCCGCCGCGGCAAGGCCGGCGGCGAGCACCCGGTCGTGCAGCTCGCGGTCGAGCTCGTCGGCCTGGGCGACCGGGTTGACGACGAGCAGTCCGCCGTCGCACTCGAGCGCTGACCGGGCGTGCATCACGGCCGCGACCTCCGCGGCGCTCTCGACGCGCCAGTCGAGGGCGTATCCGGAGTCGGCGAGATAGAAGCCGGGGAACCGGTCAGTGCGATAGCCGAGGACCGGGATGTTGAGCGTCTCGAGCCGCTCGAGGGTGGCGTGGACGTCGAGGATCGACTTCACCCCGGCGCAGACCACGGCGACCGGCGTGATCGACAGCGTCGTGAGGTCGGCCGACTCGTCCCAGGTCTCGCGTGCCCCCCGGTGCACCCCGCCGAGACCCCCGGTCGCGAAGACCTCGATGCCCGCCAGAGCGGCCAGGTGCGAGGTGGCGGCGACGGTGGTGGCACCGTGACCGGCCTTGGCCACCAGCGTGCCGAGGTCGCGAACACTCACCTTGACCACGGCGTCGTCGTTGGCGATCGTCGCGAGGGCCTCGTCGTCGAGACCGATGCACGGCACCCCGGCGACGACGGCGATGGTCGCGGGCACGGCGCCCCCGTCGCGGACCGACTGCTCGATCTCCCGAGCCACGCGCAGGTTGTCGGGTCGCGGGAGGCCGTGGCTGATGATCGTGGACTCGAGCGCGACCACGGGACGGCCGGCGTCGAGCGCCTGGGCGACCTCGGGGTGGATCTGCAGGTGCATGCCGCCACGCTACCGGCGCCTGGTCCGGGCGTCGGACCCCGAGTGGTCGCCTGCGGCTGCGGCACCTCCCGTAACCCGAGGCCGCTACGGTGAGGCCGTGACCGACGCCCCGGTGCCCACGGCCCCGGCTCCTGATGTGGCGTCAGCGCCGGCACCCACCTCCCCTCCGGCACCGGGACCTGTCCTCGGGTCTGGTCCCGCACCGGCTCCCGCGCCCGCCCACTGGGAGGCCGACGTCGCTGTCCGTGACGGCCGCACCGTGCGGATCCGCCCGATCTCTGACGACGACGGCCAGCGTCTCGCGGAGTTTCACCGGTCGCTGTCCGACGAGACGGTCTACTTCCGGTTCTTCGCCCCCTATCCCGAGCTGACCGAGCGCGACGTGCACCGCTTCACCCATGTCGACCATGTCGATCGCGTCGCCCTGGTCGCGACGGTGGGGGGCGAGCTCGTCGGCGTTGGCCGCTTCGACCGGATCAACGACCGCGATGCAGAGGTCGCCTTCGTCGTACGCGATGCGCACCAGGGCCGGGGTCTCGGCTCGGTGCTGCTCGAGCACCTCGCCGCGGCCGCCCGGGAGCGCGGCGTGCGCCGTTTCGTCGCCGAGGTGCTGCCGACCAACCGCCGGATGCTGGCGACCTTCGAGGAGGCGGGTTATCACCCGGCGCACCACCTCGAGGACGGCGTCGTGATGCTGTCGTTCGACATCGAGCCGTCGGAGTCGTCCGAGGCGGTGCGCATCGCTCGCGAGCACCGCGCCGAGGCACGCAGCGTCGCGGCTCTCGTGGCCCCGGAGTCGGTCGTCGTCATCGGTGCCGGCCGTGATCCGGCGTCCCTCGGGCACCGCCTCCTGCACCACCTGGTCTCGGGCGGTTTCACCGGACGGATCTCCGCGGTCAACCGCCCGGCCGCGCTCGAGGGCACCCGGGTGCTCGACGTCGCGACCTATGCCTCGGTCCGCGATGTCCCGGACCCGGTGACGCTCGCGGTGATCGCGGTCCCGGCCGACGAGGTCATGGCTGTGGTCGATGACTGCGGAGCAGTCGGTGTCGCCGGTCTGCTCGTCGTGTCGAGCGGCTTCGCCGAGAGCGGCCCCGAGGGTGTGGCCAGACAGCGTGCTCTCGTACGCCGTGCCCGCGGTCTCGGGATGCGCGTCATCGGGCCGAACGCACTGGGGATCGTCAACACCGACACCGACATCGCGCTCAACGCCTCGCTCGCCCCCGCGATGCCTGGGCGGGCGCCGATCGGGTTCTTCTGCCAGAGCGGGTCGCTCGGCGGCACGATCCTGGCGCGCGCGGTCCGTCGCGGGCTGGGCGTCTCGACCTTCGTCTCCGCGGGCAACCGGGCCGACGTCTCCGGCAACGACCTGCTGCAGTTCTGGCAGGACGACGATGCCACCGACGTGGTGCTGCTCTATCTCGAGAGTCTCGGCAACCCGCGCAAGTTCACTCGGATCGCCCGGCGCCTCGGGCGCACCAAGCCGGTCGTCGCGATGCGCACCGGGCGGTCGACGCAGGCCTATCCGCTCGGTCACACCACTCGGCGCACGTCGCTGCCACCCGCCGCTGTCGACTCGATGTTCCGTCAGGCCGGGATCATCGAGACCGACTCGCTGAGCCAGCTCTTCGACGTGGCCGGGCTGCTCGCCTTCCAGCCGTTGCCACTGGGCAAGCGGGTCGCTGTGGTGGGCAACTCCGATGCGCTCGCCGTCCTCACCGCCGACGCGTGCGACGGTGCCGGGCTCGAGGTGACCGGCGATCTCGTGACCTTGCGCCATGACGTCGCTCCGCAGGAGCTCGCCCGAGCACTTGCCGCGGTGCACGACGATCCGGCGGTCGATTCGGTCGTCGTGACCCATGTGCCGATGCTGGGGATGGACGGTCGGCCGTGGGAACGCGTGGTCGCGGAGACCGTCGTACGCGGGACGAAGCCGGTGGTCGCCGTGCTGGTGGCCGCCGAGGACGAGAGCGGCATGATCAGGCACGCCAGCTCGGACCCCGAGCTGCCCGAGCACGGCTCGGTGCCGTTCTACGGCACCGTCGAGGAGGCGGTTCGTGCTCTGCAGCGCGTCACCCGCTATGCCGAATGGCGCACTCATCCGCTCGGCGAGCTGCAGGACCTCGACGACATCGACCCGGTCTTCGCGCGCACGGTCATCGACGACGTGCTCGCCGGTGGTCCGACGCAGGTCGTCCGTGACCGGGCGCACGACCTCGTCGACACCGAGGTCCTCGAGACCGTGACGCAGGAGCAGGCTGACGAGGCCCGCGCGGCCGCGTCGGTCGCGGCGGCCGAGGCCGTTGTCGCTGCTGCGGCTACCGACCTCGCGGCGACGGAGCTCGAGTCTGCCGACTCCTCCTACGGCGAGGACGACATCGGTGAGGCGACGACGCCTGACGAGGTGCTCCTCTATGCCGAGGACCCCGACGACGCGCTCAGCCGGCTGCTCGCGGCCTACGGCGTCGAGGTGTGGCCCGTCGTCGCGGTGCACAGCGAGGACGACGCGATGCGCGCTGCGGCCGTCCTCGGATTCCCTGTGGTGCTCAAGACTCTCGACCCGCGGTTCGCCTCGCGCACCGACCTCGGTGCCTTGCGGCTCAACATCGAGAACGAGCGCGCGGTCAAGACGGCCTATCTCTCGATGGTCGCCTCGCTCGACCCCGATGCGGTGCGCCACCTTGTCGTGCAGCGGATGGCTCCTCCCGGCGTCGCCTGCGTCGTCGGCTCGACCGAGGATCCGCTCTTCGGCCCGGTCGTGTCGTTCGGGCTCGCCGGCGTGGTGCCGGAGCTGCTGGGTGACCGTGGCTATCGCATCCCGCCGCTCACCGACGTCGACGCGCACGACCTGGTGCGTGCGCCTGGCGCGGCGCCGATCCTGGATGGCGTCGGCGGCACGCCACCTGTCGACCAGGCCGCGCTCGAGCTGCTGCTGCTGCGCATCGGGCTGCTCGCCGACGAGGTGTCCGAGCTCGCCGAGCTGCGGCTCGAGCCAGTGGTCGTGTCGCCCGGAGGGCTTGCCGTGCTCGGTGCGCGCGCCGTCCTGCGGCGCGCGCAGGTGCGGGTCGACACTGGCGTGCGCCGCCTCGGCGGCTGACCACGCCCGACGGACTCCAGATGCCGGCACGGCGCCGCAACTCGTTTCGGTGGGGTCGGCAGTACGTGATTGCATGCTCTGGTGACGGACGAGGCACGGTCGACGACGACCGAGGGCGGTGCCGGCGGTGTGGTCAGCGCCCCTGAGCCGGTCGAGCCCGACACCTCGATGCGCGCGGTCCTCAACCCGCCGCTCGTCCGGATGCTTCTCGGGCTGGGACTCTCCAGCCTCGGTGGCGGGCTGACCCTCGCGCTCTTCGTGGTCTATCTCCACGAGGTGCGGGGCTTCTCGCTGCAGACGGCCGGTCTGGTGCTGGCCTTCCAGGCCGCTCTGAGCCTGATCTTCGCCGGCTTCGTCGGCATGCTCGTGGACCGCATCGGCCCGCAGCCCGTCCTGGCTGTCTCGTGCCTGCTGCTCGCGACGGCGACCTGCGCCTTCGGGTTCGTCACCACCGTGCCGCAGGCGATCGCGGTGTCGCTCCTGATGGCTGTCGGCAACGCCGGCACCTGGCCGCCGCAGGCCGCGTTGCTCACCCGACTGTCGCGTCCGGAGCACCGGCAGCGCGTGTTCGGCCTGCAGTTCATGCTGCTCAACCTCGGCCTCGGGCTCGGCGGTCTCGTGGCCGCGACGATCCTCGACTCCACGCGCCCGTCGACCTTCACGGTGATGTATGCCATCAACGCCGTGTCGTTCCTGTTCTACTTCGCCGCGGTGGTGAGCCTGCGCGGAGTCTCCGGGCCGGAGGCGCACCCGCCCGATGACGGCGACGGCCCAGGCGGCTATCGCGAGGTGCTCGGCGACGTGCGCCTGCGCCGCTATCTGCTCGGTGCGCTCGTGCTGCTCACCTGCGGTTATGGCTCGATCGACTCTGGGCTGCCGGTGTTCATGACGTCGGTCGCGCACCTGCCCGTCAATGCGATCGGTCTCGTGTTCTTCCTCAACACCGCGATCATCGTCGTCGCCCAGGTGTGGGTGCTGCGTCGGATCGAGGGTCGTTCCCGGAGTCGCCTCATGGCATTCGCGGCGCTCGTCTGGGCGGCGTTCTGGGGAGTCGTCGCCGTCTCCGCCGGCTTCTCCCCACTGGTGTCAGGTGCCCTCATCGCCGCCGGGTTCGGCGTCTTCGCGCTCGGCGAGATGATCTTCTCGCCGGTCGGTCCCTCGCTCATCAACGCCTTCGCGCCACCGCACCTGCGCGGGCGCTACAACGCCGTCGGTGGGCTCGTCTGGGGCGTGTCGGGGTCGGTCGGCCCGGTCGTCGCCGGGCTCGTCATCGGCAGCGGCTGGGGGATCACCTGGGCTCTCGGGCTGGCCGTCGGGTGCCTCGGTGCCGCCGCGATCCTCAGCTCGCTGCGCCATCTGCTCACCGCGGAGGAGGACGGGCGGGCGCCCCACCCGGCCGAGGTCGCCGGGTGACGAGGTGCTCGTCCGTGGCGGAGGCCGCTCGCGTGGGAGGATGACGCCCATGACCAGCGATGCCACCCTCGCCCCGCGTCTGCGCGCCGACATCGAGCGCAGCGGCTACTACCCCGAGCTGGTCAGCGACACCCTCGACACGGCCCTGGCCGACGAGGCCGTGCTGTCCTACGTCGTGCACCACGAGGCCACGTTCGACCACGACGAGCTGCGCCGGCACGTGACCGTGCTCGCGCTGACCCCGACCCGCCTCATCGTCGGTCACACCGACGAGCACCCGCCGGACGACACGAGCGCGACCGCCTACGCCACGGCCTCCACCGAGGCCGTCCGCCTCGAGCGCATCGACTCTGTCGTCGTCACGCGCGTCGCCTCCGACGCCGCCACGCACCGCCGCGGTGCGCCCGTGCGCGAGGTCGTCCTCACCATCGGGTGGGGTGCGGTCAGCCGCATCGACCTCGAGCCGGCCTCCTGCGGTGATCCGGCCTGTGAGGCCGACCACGGCTACACCGGCACGGCGTCCAACGACGATCTCGCACTGAGGGTGTCCGAGGCTGCCGACGGCGCCGAGGTCGTGGCGCAGACCCTGGTCTTCGCTGGTGCCTTGTCGCAGGCGACCGCCGGCCGCACCCGCTGACGCACCCGGCCGAGCGTTCCACCACCCCCACCGTGACTGTTCTCGGTCACGGTTGGGTTAAGCATTTCTTCAGCGGCCCGACATACAGTCGCCCGATCGGGTGATGGGGACGTTGCGCAGTGTTCACCTCGCGCTCAGTGTGCGAGCCTTACGGGGCTCGAGACCTGTCCAGGGGGATCTGGACTGTCACGCAGCGTGTCTGTCACCGCGTCGCCCTCATCCGTGCCGCTCTCACCACCCGCTCC
>JANXWJ010000046.1 GCA_025351185.1 Candidatus Nanopelagicales bacterium | reverse complement strand
CGTCTCGGCCGATCTCACCGGCGTCCCCTACCTGACATGATCAGGTCCCGGGCCTCTGGCGAGACCCGGGACCGGACGTGGCGGGTGAAGGATTCGAACCTTCGTAGGCTAAGCCGACGGATTTACAGTCCGCTCCCATTGGCCGCTCGGGCAACCCGCCTTTGCCGTCCGAGGACGGCGCAGGAAGGATACATACCAGGCGCACCCGGCGTGAAATCGCTGGGCGCCACCGGCTGGTGCACGACGAGAGGACGCCCATGGCTGACAGCAGCTTCGACATCGTCAACAAGATCGATCGCCAGGAGGTCGACAACGCCCTCAACCAGGCTGCCAAAGAGATCTCGCAGCGTTTCGACTTCAAGAACACCGGCGCGGGAATCGAGTGGAAGGGCGAGCTCGGGGTCGAGATGACCGCGGGCACCGAGGAGAAGGTCAAGGCCGTCCTCGACGTCTTCAAGGACAAGCTGGTCAAGCGCCAGATCTCGCTCAAGAGCCTCGAGGCCGGTGAGCCTCGGCTCTCGGGCAAGGACTACAAGATCACCTGCGAGCTCCAAGCAGGCATCACCCAGGAGCAGGCGAAGAAGATCGGCAAGCTGATCCGCGACGAGGGACCCAAGTCGGTCAAGGCGCAGATCCAGGGCGATGAGCTCAGAGTCAGCTCCAAGAGCCGTGACGACCTCCAGGCAGTCCAGGCGCTGGTCAAGGAAGCCGAGCTCGACTTCGCGATCCAGTTCGTCAACTACCGCTGAGCGGCGACGCTGTCATGAGCGATGCCGCCGCGGGGGTGTTCGACGAGCACCTCCACGCCAGACGGCACGGCTGGGGGGGCGCGTCAGGCTGGGGAGCGGCGTACGGCGTCTGGATCGGGGCGGGCGGCGGGATCCAGCGCTGGCTTGTCGGGCACGGTGGCCCCCCAGCTGGAGAGGCGGTCGCGCTCGTGGACGAGGTCGGTCGGTGTCGGACCGGAGTAGTCCGAGACCGGCGACCAGTGCAAGGCGTCGAAGGGGCAGACCTCGATGCAGATGCCGCAGTACATGCAGAGCGCGAAGTCGATCGCGAAGCGGTCGAGCACGTTGACGGAACGATCGCGGCCCCGCGGCTCGGTCGCTGGCGTCGTCTCGACGTGCGAGTCGATCTCGATGCACCAGTCGGGGCACTCGCGGACGCAGAGCATGCACACGGTGCAGCTCGACTCGACGAGAGCGATGACCCCGCGGGTGCGCGGGGGGCGCTGCGCGGGGCTCACGAGTCGCTCGTCTCGCTGCTGACCGGCCAGTCGTCGGGAACACCCGGCGGCAGGGCTCGCCGGCGACGGCCGCGACCGCCGGAATCGCTCGGATCCTTCTCGCCCGGCCACGGTCGCGCGGCCCGAGCGACGAGCACGGAATCCTTGCGGAGCGGAGCTTGCGGGGCGGCAGCGGAGAGCAGCAGCGGCTCGAGGCGGGGGTTGCCCTCGAACCCGATCCCGAACATCTCGTGCGTCTCGCGCTCGTGCCACGAGGCGCCGGCGTAGACACCCGTCGCTGTTGCCAGCGACGGGTGCTCGCGACCGACTCTCGTGCGCACGAGCACATGCTCGGCAACATCCTGGGTCGCGACGTGTACGACGACGGCGAAGCCCTCGTCACCGAGGTCGTAGGCGGTGAGGAGGTCGAAGAACACCGCACCGGCCGCTCGCGCCGCCCCCAGCGCCTCGACCCAGCGCTCCGGAACGACGTCGATCGTCTGCGGCCCGAAACCGTCGTCGACACCGAGCAGTCCGTCGCCCAGGGCCGCGCGGACGCCGTCGACGACGCTCATGGCGTCTCCCCCGCGGTGCGTCGTCCCATCGCTGCGGCGATGCCCTCGAGAAGCGCCTGGGGCGCCGGCGGACAGCCGGGGACGTAGGCATCGACCGGGATGACCTGGTCGACCCCGTTGGTGACGGCGTAGGAGTCCCAGTAGGGGCCACCGCTGGAGGAGCAGGCCCCGAAGGAGACGACGAGGGGCTGGCCCGGGATCGAGGCGTGCAGGCGCCGTAGCGCCGGAGCGAGCGTGTCGGTGCAGGTCCCGGACACCACGAGGACGTCGACGGGGCTGGCAGCGGCCGCATGGGCGAGCTCGCGGAGGTCGCGGGACGCCCGGTTGCCGAGCGCAGCCGCCATCACCTCGACCGAGCAGCAGGCCAGGCCGACGTCGACCAGCCGGACTACATAGTCACGGCCGCCCCAGGTCAGGTCGAGGACCAGCGGGCCGGACGCCTCGGGCCGACCGAGCGAGGGCATCGGGAGGGCTACCGGCGCGCTGTCCATGTGACCTGCCTCTCCTCGCCGTTCACCGATGGCCTGACTGAGGCAGCCTAGTGAGGACGCAGTCACACCACCGGGAGCACTCAGGGTCCGGGGCCGGACTGCCGATCCTCACGGGGTGCGGCGCGACGCGCCGTCCCGCTGACGGGACCCCTGCGCGCGAAGGGGAGGCAG
>JANXWJ010000021.1 GCA_025351185.1 Candidatus Nanopelagicales bacterium | reverse complement strand
CTCCCTTACAAGGAGGGGGTCGGGGGTTCGAGTCCCTCTGCGCCCACACCTGGATTCGGTCGACTCCGGCCGGCGGGTTAGTGTTTCGAGGTGCCGTCCTGCCTCGTGTTCCGCCGCGGCAGTGGCGCTCTGCTGCTGGTCCGGATGGTCACCCTGGTCGCGATGGTCATCATGGTCGCGATGAGCGCGGTCGTCTCGGCTGCGCCGGCGTTGGCGCACACGTCGCTCGTCTCGATGGCCCCGGCCAACGGCTTGGCCGTGCTCAGTGCACCGACGCAGGTCGTGCTGACGTTCGACGAGGCCGTCGAGCAGGTCGGCGACGGTGTCGTCGTCACGGCTCCCTCGGGCGCCCGCGTCGAGTCGGGCAAGCCGGTGGTCAGCGGCGCGCAGGTGAGCCAGCAGTTGCGTTCGCTGTCCGAGACCGGCCACTACACCGTGGTCTATCGGGTGGTCGCCGACGACGGGCATCCGGTCACGGGCACCCTGGGATTCGACCTCACCGGTGCCGCCACCTCGGCACCGGCACCCGAGGTGTCCTCCTCGCTGGCTGCCGAGTCGAGCGAATCCGGCTCGCCGATCGGGCCGATGATCGTCGGCGCTCTCGTCCTGCTCTCGCTCGCGGCCGTGGCCGCCCTCGTGACCTGGCGACGCGGCCGGACGTGAGGAGGGTCGTCGGTCGATCTCAGACCGAGGCGGCGAGCTCCTCGTCGTCAACCGCGCCGACGAACTGCGCGTTGTAGAGCGCGGCGTACTCACCGCCGCGCTCGAGCAGATCGTCGTGCGTGCCCTGCTCGACGATCTGGCCGTGCTGCATCACGAGGATGAGGTCGGCGTCGCGGATGGTGGACAGGCGGTGCGCGATGACGAAGCTGGTCCGGTCCGAGCGGAGTGCCGTCATGGCCTTCTGCACCAGGACCTCCGTGCGGGTGTCGACCGAGCTGGTCGCCTCGTCGAGGATCAGCAGCGACGGCGCCGAGAGGAATGCCCGCGCGATGGTGATGAGCTGGCGCTCGCCCGTCGAGAGGTTGCTGCCTTCGTCGTCGATGACTGTGTCGTAGCCGTCGGGCAGGCCGCGGACGAACCGGTCCACGTACGTCGCCTGGGCGGCCTGGTGGATCTCGTCCTCCGTGGCACCGGGGCGGCCGTAGGCGATGTTGTCGCGGATGGTTCCGCCGAACAGCCAGGTGTCCTGCAGCACCATGCCGATCTCCTCGCGAAGGTCGTCGCGGGTCATCGTCGCTATGTCGATGCCGTCGAGGGTGATCCGACCGCTGTCGAGCTCGTAGAAACGCATGATGAGGTTGACGAGCGTGGTCTTGCCGGCGCCGGTGGGACCCACGATGGCGACGGACTGTCCCGGTGCCGCGACGAGGGAGAGGCGCTCGATGAGCGGAGTCTCGGCGACATAGCGGAACGACACGTTCTCGAAGGCGACGCGGCCCTGCGCGGCGGCGATCCTCACGGGTTGCGCAGGCTCGGGTGACTGCTCGGGTGCGTCCAGCAGCTCGAAGACGCGCTCGGCCGAGGCCACGCCGGACTGCAGCAGGTTCGACATCGAGGCCACCTGGGTCAGCGGCTGACTGAACTGGCGGGAGTACTGGATGAACGCCTGCACGTCGCCGAGCGACATGCTGCCCGACGCGACCCGCAGACCGCCGATGACGGCGATGAACACGTAGTTGAGATTCCCGATGAACTGGATCGCCGGCATGATGATCCCGGACAGGAACTGTGCACCGGCGCTGGCGGAGTAGAGCGCCTGGTTGCGCTCCTCGAACGTCTGCTCGGACTCCTGCTGGTGGCCGAACACCTTGACGAGCGCGTGACCGGTGTAGACCTCCTCGATGTGGCCGTTGAGGCGACCGGTCTGCGCCCACTGCTCGATGAACAGCGGCTGTGACCGCTTGGCGATCACGGCGGTGACGATCATCGAGAGCGGCACCGAGATGAGTGCCACGAGGGCCAGCAGCGGCGAGATCCACAGCATCATGCCCAGGACGCCGACCAGTGTGAGGATCGAGCTGAGCAGCTGGCTGAACGTCTGCTGCATGGTCTGCTGGATGTTGTCGATGTCGTTGGTGACCCGGCTGAGAAGCTCACCACGCGGCACGGTGTCGAAATAGCTGAGCGGGAGCCGGTGGAGCTTGTCCTCGATGTCGCGGCGCAGCCGGTACGCGGTGCGTTGCACGACGCCGTTGAGGACATAAGCCTGTGCCCACATCGCCAGGGACGCCATGACATACAGGCCGAGGACGAACAAGAGCACCCGACCGAGACGGTCGAAGTCGATTCCCTGTCCCGGCACGACGGTCATGCCCGAGAGGAGTGCGGCGAAGCCGTCGTTGCCGGCGGCGCGAGCAGCCTCGATCGCCTGCTCCTGGGTGATCCCCGCCGGCAGGTTCTTGCCGATGATTCCCTCGAAGATCAGGTTGGTCGCGTTGCCGAGGATCTTCGGCCCGACCACGCTGAACGACACGCTCGCGATCGTGAGAAGCACGACCAGCAGCGCGAAGCCGCGTTCGGGTCGCAGCTGGTCGACCAACCGCTTGGCCGATGGCCAGAACGTCAGCGACTTCTCCGCCGGCATCCCGGCACCCATCATCGCGCCAGGGCCGCGCATCGCGCCGCCCTGCGGGCGGTTGGCGATCCGCGCAGGCCCGGAACCTGGTGCGGCACTGGCCTTTCCGGCTGGGGGGGTCTGTCCTGCGGGAGGAGTCTGTCCGTTGGCAGGAGTCTGCGTGCTCATGCCGCCACCTCCGCCGGGAGCTGGGAGGAGACGATCTCGGCATAGGTCGGGCAGCTCTCGAGCAGCTGGTCGTGCGTACCCGTCCCGACGATCACCCCGCCGTCGAGCACGAGAATCTGGTCGGCATCGATGATGCTCGATACCCGTTGCGCCACGATGAGGACGGTCGAGCCGCGCGTCGTGGGTCTGAGTGCGGCGCGCAACCGCGCGTCGGTGGCGAGGTCGAGCGCGGAGAACGAGTCGTCGAAGAGGTAGATCTCCGGACGGCGGACGACGGCCCGCGCGATCGCCAGGCGTTGGCGCTGACCTCCGGAGAAGTTCGTGCCGCCCTGGGCCACCGACGCCTCGAGGCCCTCAGCCAGCGCGGCCACGAAGTCGTCGGCCTGGGCGATGCGCAGCGCCTCCCACAGGTCGGCGTCGCTCGCCTCGGCCCGGCCGTAGCGCAGGTTGCTCGCGATCGTGCCGGTGAACAGGTAAGCCTTCTGCGGCACGAGTCCGATACGTGCGTGCAGCACGTCGGGGTCGATCTCGCGGACATCGACGCCGTCGACGTAGACCGAGCCCCCGGTCGCATCGAACAGGCGCGGCACCAGCGAGAGCAGCGTGGTCTTCCCCGAGCCTGTGCTGCCGATGATCGCCGTGGTCTGTCCGGCGACCGCGCGGAAGGAGATGTCGCACAGGACCGGGTCGTCTGCGCCGGGGTAGTGGACGAAGGCGTTGCGCAGCTCGACCGTGCCGCGCTCCACGACGTCGGAGACCGGGTGGGTGGGCGGGACGACCGAAGACTCGGTGTCGAGCACCTCAGCCAGTCGCTCGGCGCTGACGGTCGCACGCGGGATGAGCACGAGCATGAATGTCGCCATCATGATCGACATGAGGATCTGGACGAGGTAGCTGAGGAAGGCCGTGAGCGACCCGATCTGCATCTGGCCGGCGTCGATGCGCTGCCCGCCGAACCAGATGACCGCCACGCTCGAGGTGTTCAGGACGAGCATGACGATCGGAAACATCAGCGCCATGAGGCGCCCGACCTTGAGGGAGGTCTCCGTGAGGTCGGCGTTGGCGAACGAGAACCGCTCCCGCTCCACCGGCTCGCGGACGAAGGCACGCACCACGCGGATGCCCGTGATCTGCTCGCGCAGCACGCGGTTGACGTTGTCCAGCCGCTTCTGCATCTTGCGGAACAGCGGAACCATGCGCGACACGATCATCGCGATCGAGGCGACCAGCACGGTGACGCTGACGACGATCAACCAGGCCAGGCCGATGTCCTGTCGCAGCGCCATGACGATTCCGCCGACGCACATGATGGGAGCCGCGACCATCATCGTGCAGGTGAGCAGCACGAGCATCTGCACCTGCTGGACGTCGTTCGTCGTACGTGTGATGAGCGAGGCGGCACCGAACTTCGTCACCTCGCGCGCGGAGAACGACCCGACATGGTGAAAGACCGCCGCCCGGGTGTCGCGCCCGAAGCCCATCGCGCTACGCGCACCGAAGTAGACGGCAGCCACCGAGCAGATCACCTGCACCAAGGTGATGGCGAGCATCACCGAGCCGATCCGCAGGATGTAGCCCGTGTCAGCCTTGGCGACGCCGTTGTCGATGATGTCGGCGTTGAGCGTCGGGAGGTAGAGGGCAGCCAGCGTGCCGATGAACTGCAGCACGACAACGATGACGAGCGCGGTCTTGTACGGCTGCAGATAGCGACGCAGCAGCGAGATGAGCACAGATGACTCCTGGGGATCCATGACGCCCGGGTCCGCGTGGTGGCGAGGCCGGGATCTCCTGTCGGCTGGCGTCCGCGTCATGCGTGGATCCTCCGTCGCGTCAGGCAGCCTCACCGATGGTACGCACGGTGGTGGCCAGCAGGGTGTCTGGTTCTACGCCGAGAGCGAGCAGAGACTCGTGTACCTCGGGATCGTCGACGCGCAGCAGTCCGAGGAGCAGGAGCTCGCTGGTGATCGATGCTGAGCCGATCGATCGTGACCGGAACGTGCGTGCTGCCGTGACGGCCGACGACAGGACCGCCCGCGACGACCGGGAGCCGCGGAGTGCTCGGTCGCGGGCCTCGGTCCGTCGGGGGAGGGGTGGCGAACGCATCCGGACCGTACGTCGCTTCCGCCCGGGCCAGCACCTCGGCGAGGTCGATCCCCAGGGCACGCAGGGCCACCTCGTCGTCGCGAAGCAACCCGAGCAGAAGGTGCACCGGCTCGATCTCGGGACGGGTTCGACTGTGCACCGGGCCCGCGGACCCGACCGTCCAAGCTGCACTCTCGGCGTAGCCGACCGCGAGCCTCGCCGAGGTCGTGAGCCGCTGGAACATCGGTTGTCCTCTCGGTGGAGCGCCGGATCACCAGGGCTGGGTGGTCGATTGAGTGGTGGGGGGAGCCACGTCGGGTGTGTGGGCTGCGTCGTTCGGGCGAGCCAGGTCCTTCTCCGCGGGGCCGTAGCGCTGATGTACGGCCTGGCGGCTCACGCCGAGGACCTCGGCGATGTCTTGCCACGACCACCCGACACGTCGGGCGTGCGCCACCTGGGCCGCCTCAAGTCGCTCGGCGAGCCGACGTAGTGCTGAGGCCGCCTGAAGTCCTTCGAGCGGACCCGCGCTGCTCGCGAGCGCGGCGAGATCGCTGGGCGCTCCACTCGGCTCCTCCTGGCACATGTGTCAACGCTACTTGACGAATGTCAAGATTGCTTGACGCCTCGGGATGACAGTGTTGAAGGCACCCGTATGCCACGTGGTTCCGTCAGCACGGACAGCGAGCCATCCCATGTGTCGACGACGACTGGTAGCAGACAACTGGTATCAACCGCCGCGCTCCGAGCACCGGCGTCGCCTAGGCGACACAGCCACCGAGACGATCGTGGCCGAAGGACGGCACGTCGTGGTGGTGTGGTCGGAGGTCGACTCAGACTCCGGTAACCTGGAGTCACGTCGCCGACCGACGGGTGGCACTGACCCCGCGGCGATCGAATCCGGGTCCTCTTCGTGGGGACCCTCGAAGATCGGGGCCGCGCACTCCTGCGCCAGGCCTCGAGCTCCCGGCTCAGTGACCGGTTGCGGTGCCCCTGCCAGGGATGCACCACGGTCGTCCCGATGCCCGGCTCACTGTCTCGACCTGATGGTCACGGTGCAGGCGTGCTCCCCGTACATCGAGGTCCTCGTGACCTCGTCGAACGGGTCGATGCGACCACAGACGTCCCGAGAGGACCTCCTGCGTGACCATCTCGTCCAGCTCGCCCCGTTCGTCCAGCTCGCCCCGTTCGACCGATCGACCTTCCACCTCCTCCACCTCCTCCAGCTCGGACCGCGCCTCGTCGGGGCGCCCGCCGCGCAACCGTGGCCCGCGTCGCCCGCCAGGTGACTCGCCGCGTCCGACGCAGCAGCGCAGCACGGCCGCACCGACAGCGCCGGTCCCGGCTCCCGTCGCAGCCGCCAGCACCGATCCCGCCGTCACATCATTTGCCGAGCTCGGCGTTGCGGCCAACCTCGTCGCCGTTCTCGCCGCGCAGGGCATCGACTCCGCTTTCCCGATCCAGTCAGCGACCCTGCCCGACTCGCTCGCGGGTCGTGACGTGCTCGGCCGTGGGCGTACCGGCAGCGGAAAGACCATCGCGTTCGCGTTGCCGCTCGTCGCCGGGCTCGCGGCCAGCGGTCGCAAGGTCCGCCAGGGTCGGCCGCGCGCGCTCGTGCTGCTCCCGACGCGTGAGCTCGCGACCCAGGTGCACGCGACCATCGCTCCGCTCGCGAAGGCCGCCGGTCTCACCACCACGACGGTGTTCGGCGGCGTCTCCCAGCGACCCCAGGTTGCGGCGCTCCGTTCCGGGGTCGACATCCTCGTGGCCTGCCCCGGTCGCCTCGAGGACCTCGTCAGCCAGCGTCACTGCAGCCTCGAGGACATCGAGATCACCGTCCTGGACGAGGCCGACCACATGGCCGACCTCGGCTTCCTCCCCGGTGTGAAGCGACTGCTCGACCGGACGCCGAAGGACGGTCAGCGCCTGCTGTTCTCGGCGACGCTCGACAACGGGGTCGACGTCCTCGTGCGTCGCTACCTGGTCAACCCGATCACCCACTCGGTCGACTCCGATGCGACGACCGAGCTCGACATCGAGCACCACGTGCTCACCGTCGACGAGGGCGACAAGGGTGCGGTCGTGCAGGAGCTGGCCTCCGGCCTCGGCCGCACGGTGATGTTCACGCGCACCAAGCACCACGCCCGCAAGCTGGCCCGCGCCTTGACGCTGGCCGGAGTGCCTGCGGTCGATCTGCAGGGCAACCTCGCGCAGAACGCTCGCGACCGTAATCTCGCGGCGTTCCGTAGCGGCGAGGTGCGCGTCCTCGTGGCCACCGACATCGCCGCTCGCGGCATCCACGTCGACGACGTGGCGCTCGTCGTGCACGTCGACCCGCCGGCCGAGCACAAGGCCTACCTGCATCGTTCGGGCCGTACCGCCCGTGCCGGTGCCTCGGGCATCGTCGTCACGGTCATGACCGATGCGCAGCGCTCGGACGTCGCGCAGCTCACCCGCAAGGCCGGAATCAAGGCGACCAACGTCCGGGTGCGTCCGGGAGCCGAGCACGTGCTCACCCTCACCGGCCCGAAGGCCGACTACGTCACGCCCTCGAAGACCGCGGTGGCTGAGCCGGAGCGTCGTCCGCAGCAGCGTGGCGGTCGCAATCAGAGCGGTGCGCAGTCACAGGGCCGAGGCCGTGGCCAGGGCTCGGGCCAGCGCTCGGGCGGCTCCGGTGGCTCGGGTGGCTCACGTGGTCGTACCGGAACGTCCGGCAGCACCTCGGCCGCTGCGTTCTCCGCGGGCTCCGGCGGGCGTCGCGGCAACCGCTAGTTCGTCTGCACCACGTCGCACGGCTGACCGCCTAACAACGACGCCAAGAACAACGACGCCATGAACGAGGAAGGCCGCCACGTCATCGTGGCG
>JANXWJ010000296.1 GCA_025351185.1 Candidatus Nanopelagicales bacterium | reverse complement strand
GTGTGCTCGTTACCGCGCGCGGGAAACGAGCACTCGACCAAGATCACGCATGAATCTGAGGTTGGGTCAGGAGATGTCGGGGCGGAGGGTCTGGAGGTGCTGGGCCCGGGCTCGGGTGAACAGCGCGTCGTCGGGGTCCTCGTTGAACACCGGGGCGACGTCCCAGCGGGTGACCAGCACGATCGACTCAGGGGTGCCCTCGTGCACGAGGATCTCGGCTGCGAGGCAGCCCTCGCTGAGCAACGCCCGGCGCACGAGATCCTGTCGCACCCAGGTGAGCGCGTCGTCGAAGCGGCCGGGGGCGACGGTGGCCTCCCACATCCGGACGATCATCGGGCTCCTTCGCTGCTGAGCTGCGCTCTCGGTGCTGCCTGGCGACCGGGCTAGTGAGCGCTGACCTGGGTGACGGGCATCGACGAGTCTGCCGGGAGGCTCAACGTGCTGGGCAACCGCCCCCTGCTCACCATCTCGGCGCCCAGAGCGGCGACCATCGCGCCGTTGTCCGTGCACAGCCCTGGACGCGGCACCCGAAGCTCGACACCCGCTGCGTCGCAACGCTCCTGGGCCATGGCGCGGAGCCGCGAGTTGGCCGCCACGCCACCACCGACCACGAGGTGCTCCACGCCGTTCTCGGCGCAGGCGAGCAGCGCCTTGCGAGTCAGTACGTCGACCACCGCCTCCTGGAACGACGCGGCGACGTCAGCAACGGGTACGGGTTCGCCACTGGCCTCGCGCTCCTCGACCCAGCGCGCGACCGCGGTCTTGAGCCCGCTGAACGAGAAGTCGAAGCGGTGGCGCTCGAGGTCACGCCGCGAGGTGAGACCGCGCGGGAAGTCGATGACGATGCTGCCGTCGCGCGCGGCGCGGTCGATGTAGGGGCCACCCGGGAAGGGAAGACCGAGCACCCTCGCGACCTTGTCGAACGCCTCGCCGGCCGCGTCGTCGATCGTCGCGCCCAACGGGCGAACATCGTTGGTCACGTCCGGCACCAGCAGCAACGACGAGTGACCACCGGAGACAAGGAGCGCCATCGTCGGCTCTGGCAACGGCCCATGCTGCAGCTGGTCCACGGCGACGTGCGCGGCCAGGTGGTTGACACCGTAGATCGGCACCCCGAGAGACAGCGAGAGTGCTTTGGCCGCAGCCACTCCGACGAGCAGCGCTCCCGCCAGCCCGGGCCCTGCTGTGACAGCGATCGCGTCGACATCGCGGAGCGTCACGCCGGCGGTCTCGCAGGCGCGGTGGATCGTCGGCACCATCGCCTCGAGGTGAGCGCGGCTCGCCACCTCAGGCACCACACCACCGAAGCGCGCATGCTCCTCGACGCTGCTGGCGATCGCATCGGCCAGGAGCGTCGTGCCTCGGACGAGCCCGACTCCGGTCTCGTCGCAGGACGTCTCGATCCCGAGCACCAACGGCTGGTCGGTCACGACTGCTCCACACCCGGGTCGTCACGAAGACGACGCCGCATGACGAGGGCGTCGAGACCAGCGCCGTAGTAGTCCGTACGCCGCCCCTCACGGGTGAAGCCATTGCGCTCGTAGAGCGCGATGGCCGGCGCGTTGTCGACTCGCACCTCGAGGAAGAGCTGCGCGCAGTCACGACGCCGCGCCTCCGCGACGAGCGCATCGAGCAGCAACTGGCCGAGTCCGCGTCCCTGCGAACGCGGTGCGACGGCGATGGTCTGCACGTCGGCCTCCGGAGCAACGGTGTAGAGCCCGACATAGCCGTCGACGCCGAGCGAGTCCTCGTGCACCGCAAACCACCGTGACTCCGGCACCCGCGCCAGCTCGCCCCAGAACTGCTCGACCGACCACGGGTCGTGCGCGAAGAGCTCGCGCTCGAGCACCGCTACCTGCTCGATGTCCCACCAGCGCATCGCGCGCAGCGTCGCGACGGCCGTCGATTCGCTGCTCACGGCTGGGTCACCCGCTTGCGCCCGGCGCTCTCGACCGCATCAGGTCGGCGCAGGTACATCGGCGTCGTGTCGCCGAGCTCGTCGCCCGCCATGATCCGAGCCACGGCGTACGTCGCAAGACACCCCGCGCTCACGAGCCGAGGTCCGCGAGCGTCGGCAAAGACCGCGGGGTACAGCGCAGCGCCTTCACCGATCACCGGGCCACCAGCGACGGCCGGGTCGACACCCGCGGGCAGCACGACTGTCGGTCCGGTGATACGCGCACCTGTCAGGTCATAGGTCGCGAGGTAGACCTCCTTGCGTCGCGCATCCGTCGCAACAGCGAACGGCGTCGAGACAGCACCCTCCGCAACCGCCTGCGCTGCATGGGCATCCAGCGAACACACCCCGCGGACGGGGATCGCGAGCGCCGCACTCATCACCCGCGCCGTCACGAGCCCGACCCGCAGGCCGGTGAACGGTCCAGGGCCGACCCCGACCACGATCTCCGTCAGGGCCGCGACACCCACACCGGCCTCACCCAGTACCGACGCGATCATCGGCGCGAGGAGCTCGCCGTGCGCCTGCGCGCCGAGCTCGGTGCGCTCGGCCAGCACCGCCTTGCCGTCGTGCACCGCAACCGTCACTGCAACCGATGACGTGTCGAACGCGAGGATCATCACGTAGCGGCTCCCGATCCCAGCACGAGACCATCGAGCGCGATGCCCGCCCATCGGGGTCCGACACCCTCGATCGACACGGTCCGCGGCTCGTCGGTGTCGCTCGGGTCCTGCGCGGCGAATACCGTTCCGATGCCACGGTCGATCGTGACGACGAGCCGATCCTCCGCAAGTCCCTCGACCATGCCCTCGCCCCACTCGACCACGGTCACCGACGTCTCGAGCGAGGTGTCGAGATCGAGGTCGTTGACCTCGTCGAGCGACGACAGTCGATAGGCATCGACGTGCACCAGGGCAGGTCCGTCGACCGTAGAGGGATGCACCCGGGCGATGACGAACGTCGGCGACGTGACGTAACCGCGTACCCGCAGGCCACGCCCGATTCCCTGTGTGAGTGTGGTCTTTCCGGCACCGAGCCCACCTGAGAGCACGACGAGATCGCCGGGGACCAGCAGTGTTGCGAGGCGAGCACCGAGCTCGTGCATCGCGTCGCGGCCGTGGACGACGGCCGACGTCACGCGCTCTCCACCGTCTCGTCCACGAGACCCTTGCGCACCCGGCTCACCAGCTCACGCAGATGCTGGTTGACCTCGGGATACTTCTCCAGCATCACCATGTGACCGCTGTCTGGGATGACCACGAGCTCGGCACCCGGCACGTGTCGCACGATCTCGTCGCTGTGCTTGCTGGGGGTGAGCAGGTCGGCGTCGCCGACGATGATGAGTGTGTCGACCCGGCCGATCGAGTCGAGCGCACGTGTCTTGTCGTGAGTCTCCAGAGTGGGGAGGAACTCCGCCACCACGTCGATCGGCGTGGCCGACAGCATCCGGTGCACGAACGTCGTGAGTGACGGTGGGACGTTCGACCCGAACGAGTAGACCTTGGTGAGCAGATAGGCAATGTCGCTGCCGGCCCGGCGCCCGCGCTCGACGAGGTCCTTGCGCCGGGCGAGCACGCCCGCGAGCTGCGGGGCGGTGTTGTGGAAGAGCTTCGCGAGCGGCGCCGGAAGACCCAGGGGTACGTCAGCCAGTCCGCCGGAGCTCGTGGCGAGGAGGGCCACGCCACGCACGCGCTCACCGAACTCCTCCGGGTGCAGCACGGCGTACGACATCACGGTCATGCCGCCCATCGAGTGCCCGACCAGCACGAGCGGGCCGGTCGGCGCCGTCGCGGCGATGACCGACTCGAGATCGTGGCCGAGCTGGTCGATGGTGGCGTTCTCGGCAGGTCCGCGACCACTGCGCCCGTGGCTGCGCTGGTCCCAGAACACCAGGCGCCCCAGAGCGCGCAGGTCACGGCGCTGGTAGTGCCACGAGTCCTGCTCGAGGGCATAGCCGTGGCTGAAGATGATGGTGAGGCCGTCGTCGGCACGATCCGCGATCGATCCTTCGGGCGGGTCCTCCACCTCGACGTGCAAGGACGTGCCGTCGGTCGCGATCACGGGTACGACCCGCCCACGCAGGCCGCCGAAGGGCTCGTCGCGCTCCGCGTCCGGTCGCAGCGCCCGGCGTATGACAACCCGCTCCGCAGCGACCCCGAGCGCCGCGCCGACTGCTGCCGCAGCACCGAGGGCGCCGACGAGTCCGGCGACGCGACCCGGGTTTGCGACAGCGCGCGAGAAGTCTGAGCCACTCACGACGTCACCCCCAGATGCACCCTCGGCACACGCGGACCGATCCGCGTGACGATCTCGTAGCCGATCGTGCCGCACGCCGACGCCCAGTCGTCGGCCGAGGGTCCCTCGCCGCCGAAGAGCACGACCTCGTCGCCGGGCGCGGCGTCGTCGTCACCGAGGTCGATCACGACCTGGTCCATGCAGACCCGGCCGGCCACCGTGCGCAGCGCGCCAGCGGCGAGCACCGGCCCGCTGTTGCAGGCGGCACGCGGGATCCCGTCGGCATAGCCGAGCGGCACGAGCCCGAGCGTCGTGTCGGAGCCGGTCACATAATCGTGGCCGTACGACACACCAGACCCGCCAGGCACCTGCTTCACCGATGCGAGACGCGCGCGCAACGACATCACCGGACGCAGCCCCAGCGCATCGGCCGTGCCGATGTCGTCGCCGGGTGTCAGGCCGTACATCGCGATCCCGAGGCGTACGAGGTCGAAGCGCGCCGAGGGAACGCCGAGCGCACCCGCGGAGTTGGCCAGGTGCCGCACGGTCGGGCGCAGGCCCGCCTGTGCAGCGACGGTCAGCGCCGCCTCGAACACCGAGATCTGCGCCGCCACCGATGGATGCGAGGGTGTGTCGGCGCACGCGAGGTGCGACCACACACCCACGACCTCGACAAGACCCTCAACCTCGGCCGCGTGTGCGGCCGCGACCAGGTCTGACCAGTCACGAGGCGTGGCGCCGCTGCGGGAGAGCCCGGTGTCGGCCTTGAGATGCACGCGCGCCAGACGGCCGGTCGCCGTGGCTGCGGCACGCACCTCCTCGAGTGCCCACGAAGCCGACACCGACACGTCGATGTCACGCTCGAGGCAGTCACCCCAACGAGAACCTGGCACCGCCAGCCAGCCCAGGATCTGACCTCCGACGCCAGCGTCGCGCAGGGCGATCGCCTCGTCGAGGAGCGCGACCCCGAGCCAGGTCGCACCGCCGTCGAGCGCAGCTCGGGCGCAAGCCTCCAGACCGTGACCGTAGGCATCGGCCTTGACGACCGCCATGACCTCGACACCGCCGATCCGCTCGCGCACCGTGGCGATGTTCGCGCGCAGCGCGTCGAGGTCGATCGCCGCGACCGCGCCCCGCGCGCACGCCTGCGAGGTCCAGGCAGCGGCGTAGGCCACGTCGACGGGCGCATCGTGTCGGGCACTCACCCGCTCAGTGTCTCGCACGTCGGTCCGCGGGCGCGGACCGCGACCCGATCATGTGTCCTGGCGCACCCAGCCACGGACCCGGCTCACCGCATCCGGCAACGCCTCGGCGATGTCGACAGCCGTGATGGTGCGGCCCTGAGCGACCGCCAGAGCACCGGCGACCCCGTGGACGTAGGCCGCAACTCCGGCCAGCCGGGCCGCGTGCTGCTCGTCGACGTGTCCGAGCGCCTCGTGGTGGGCGAGCAACGCGCCGAGGAAACCCGCCAGCACGTCGCCTGAGCCCGCGGTGGCCATCTCCGCCGGCGCGGCCACCGAGACGTACGTCGCCCCGCCCGGAGCCGCCACGATCGTCGACGAGCCCTTGAGGAGCACCACCGCGTTGAAGGTCTGGGCCGCGAAGCGGGCGGCGCCCACCCGGTCCGGACCCACCTGGGTGCCGGCGAGCCGGGCGAACTCCCCGTCGTGCGGCGTGAGCACGGTGAGCCCGGGGCGCGACACGATCGCGGCCCGTACCTGCTGGTCCTCGGCCAGCAGGGTGAGCGCGTCCGCATCGAGCACGATCGGCGTCATCAGAGCCGCCGCGTCGAGGATCGCGAGCCGGGCCTCCTCGTCGGTGCCCCGTCCGGACCCGACCACCCAGCACTGCGCGCGCCCCGCGAGTCCGACGCGCCCCGGCTTCGCGACCACATCGGGCCAAGCGCGCACGACCTCCTCGTACGACGGCCCGCTGTAGCGGACATAGCCGACCATGCCGTGCCGGGCACCGGCCGTCGACAGGATCGCCGCGCCGGGATAGCGCTCCGACCCGGTCGAGAGACCGACGACACCGCGGGTGTACTTGTCATCGAGCGAGGTCGGCCGGGCGAGCGCCTCGGCAGCCAGCTCGTCGTCGACCCGCACCAGCGCGTCCGACGTGGTCAGTCCCGACAGGTCCAGGCCGATGTCGACGACCTCGAGGTCACCGCAGCGCAGCGCGCCGTGACCGACGAGCAGTCCCGGCTTCAAGGTCCCGAGCACGATCGTCCGGTCGGCGTGCACGACGGCGGCCGCGTCAGCGACCTCGCCGGTGTCGGCGTCGACCCCGCTGGGCAGGTCGACGGCCAGCACCGACGCGTCGGTCTCCCGGGCGACTGCGGCCAGGGTCGCGGCGGGTTCGCGCAGCGCACCTCGCCCACCGATGCCGACGATGCCGTCGACCACCAGGTCGGCCAGTGCGACGAGCTCGGCCGCAGCGATGAGGTCCGAGGCGGTGTGCAGATGTCCTCCGGCGCGGACGAACGTCGCGGCACCGGCCTCGTGATGGCGGTCGGCGACGAGCACGGCGTCGACCCGGGCGCCGCGAGCCGCGAGGCGCGCACCGGCATACAGCGCGTCACCGCCGTTGTCGCCGCTGCCGACCAGGAGCACCACGCGGGCGCCGCTCACGCGACCGGCGACATCGCGCAGCATCGACCCGGCAGACACGGCGATGGCTGCCGCGGCCCGCTGCATCAGGGTGCCGTCGGGCAGCGTCGCGAGCGCATCGGCCTCGAGCCGACGCACAGTGTCGACGGACAGCGCCGCCGTCGCGGGACGCAGGCCGCGCAGCGTGCTTCCGGACAGGTCTGTGCTCACGAGGACTCCGCGACGACATAGGCGACGGCGATGTCGCCGTCGTGGGTGAGCGAGAGGTGCCACCGGTCGATGCCCTGCCCGGCGGCCTGCGCGGCCACCGTCCCGGAGAGCCGAAGCCACGGTCGGCCGTCGCTGTCGCCGACGACCTCGCAGTCGTGCCACTCGAGGCCGCGCGGAGCACCGAGCGCCTTGGCCACGGCCTCCTTCGCCGCGAACCGGGCGGCCAGCGACGTCTCCGTACGCCGCGCCCCCACATCCGTCACCTGCTCGACCGCGGTGAAGAGGCGGTCGACCATGCCCGACGTGCGCTCGAGCGACGCCGCGAATCGCGGTACGTCGACCACGTCGACACCGATCCCGATGATCACTCCCCCACCCTCCCACTCCCCCGAGCCGGAAGGCACCCACGATGCTGGCGCACGTGTCGTTGAGCGGTCGCTCTCAGCAGCAGTGGCGCCAGCATGGCGGGTCTATTCGACGGTGACGCTCTTCGCGAGGTTGCGGGGCTGGTCGACGTCGTGGCCCTTCGCGGTAGCCATCGCGGCAGCAAAGACCTGCAGCGGCACGATCGCGACGAGGGGCTGGAGCAGGGTCGGGCAGGCCGGGATGCGCACCAGGTGGTCGGCGTACGGCACGACGGTCTCGTCGCCCTCCTCGGCGATCACGATGGTGCGGGCGCCACGCGCGCGCACCTCCTGGATGTTGCTCACGATCTTCTCGTGCAGCACCGAGCGACCGGCCGGCGACGGCACGATCACGATCACCGGGACGCCCTCCTCGAGCAGGGCGATCGGCCCGTGCTTGAGCTCGCCGGCGGCGAAGCCCTCGGCGTGCATGTAGGCGAGCTCCTTGAGCTTGAGCGCACCCTCGAGTGCGACCGGGTAGCCGACATGACGCCCGATGAACAGCACCGACGGCGCGTCCTTGAGCTCCTCCGCCAGTGCCTTCATCTCCTCGGTCGTGTCGAGCACGAGGTCGATCTTGCGAGGCATGTCGGCGAGATCGCGCACCACCAAAGCGATCTCGTCGCCGTACTTGTTTCCACGCACCTGCGCGACGTAGAGCGCCACGAGGTAGCACGCGACGATCTGCGTGAGGAACGCCTTCGTCGACGCGACCGCGACCTCGGGACCTGCGTGCGTGTAGAGGACCGCGTCGCTCTCGCGCGGGATGGTGGAGCCCTGGGTGTTGCAGATCGCGAGCACCTTCGCGCCCTGCTCGCGGGCATAGCGCAGCGCCATGATCGTGTCCATGGTCTCGCCCGACTGCGAGATCGCAACGACGAGCGTGCGCGGGCCGACGACGGGATCGCGATAGCGGAACTCGCTCGCGAGCTCGACCTCGCACGGCATCCGCGTCCAGTGCTCGAGTGCGTACTTCGCGACCATGCCCGCGTGGTAGGCCGTGCCGCAGGCGATCACGACGACCTTGTCGATCTCGCGCAGGTCGGACTCGCTCACCCGCATCTCATCGAGCTTGAGCAGACCCGCTGCATCGATGCGACCGAGGAGGGTGTCGGCGACGGCCTTGGGCTGCTCGGCGATCTCCTTCGCCATGAACGTGTCGTAGCCGCCCTTCTCGGCTGCCGCAGCGTCCCAGGTGACCTCGAACTCGGTGACGGCGGCGGGAGCTCCGTCGAAGTCGGTCACCACGATGGAGTCGCGACGCAGCTCGACCACCTGGTCCTGACCGAGCTCGACCGCGTGCCGCGTGTGCGCGACGAACGCGGCGACGTCGGAGGCGAGGAAGTTCTCGCCGTCGCCGCGCCCGACGACGAGCGGGCTGTTGCGACGGGCACCGACGACGACGTCGGGCACGTGCGCGTCGACCGCGACGAGCGTGAATGCACCGGAGAGGCGTCGGCACACGGTCCGCATCGCCTCGGCGAGGTCCATGCCGACCGTCGGCAGCACGGCGGCGAGCAGGTGAGCCACGACCTCGCTGTCGGTGTCGGACCGCAGGGTCACACCGGCGTCGGTCAGCTCGGCCCGAAGCTCGGCGAAGTTCTCGATGATCCCGTTGTGGATGATGGCGACCGTGCCGTCCTCGCTCACGTGCGGATGCGCGTTGCGGTCGGTCGGCCCGCCGTGGGTGGCCCACCGGGTGTGGCCGATGCCGATCGTCGACTGCGGCAACGGGTCGTCACCGAGGAGCGTCTCGAGGTTGGCGAGCTTGCCGGCCTTCTTGCGGGTGTCGAGCACCCCGTCGGCCACGACGGCGATGCCCGCAGAGTCATAGCCGCGATATTCCATCCGCCGCAGCCCGTCGACCACGACCTGGAGCGCCTGCTTCTCCCCGACGTACCCCACGATTCCGCACATGCGCCCCAGCGTATCCCGGCTCCCGATCCCACCAGCGAGCCCGCGCAACCCGCCGCACAAGACCACCCCACGGGACGACATGTGCAGGTCACCTGCACCGCGTGACCCACGTCGCTGGCCCTCCGGCTCGCCGTCTCGTTCGCGGTCCCCCGGTTCCGGCCGTAGGCCGGTCAGCCGAGCGAGCTCGTCACGACCGCGGCCAGGGCAGTCGCGACCGAGGCCGCCTGCTCGGCCGTCGCAGCCTCGACCATCACGCGGACGACCGGCTCCGTGCCCGAAGGCCGCAGCAGCACCCGACCGCTACGTCCGAGCTCAGCCTCCGCGGTCGCCACGGCAGCCTGCAGCGCCGGGTCGGTGTCGACCCGGCTCTTGTCGACGTCCCGGACGTTGAGGAGCACCTGCGGCAGCTTCTGCACCACGGCAGCGAGCTTGCCGAGGGTCTGGCCGGTCTGCGCGACCCGCGCGAGCAGGTGCAGCGCGGTGAGCACGCCGTCACCGGTCGTCGCATGGTCCGCCAGGATCACGTGGCCGCTCTGCTCGCCGCCGAGCACGAACCCGCCCTCGCGCATCGCCTCGAGCACATAGCGGTCGCCCACGCCGGTCTCGATGACGGTGAGACCCGCCTCCTGCGCCGCGAGCTTGAAGCCGAGGTTGGCCATCACGGTCGCCACCACGGTGTCGCCCACGAGCACGCCACGCTCGCGCATCGCGATCCCGAGGATCGCCAGAGCGTGGTCACCGTCGACGACATTGCCCTCGCCGTCCACCGCGAGGCAGCGGTCGGCGTCGCCGTCGAAGGCCACGCCGGCGTCGGCGCCGTGCTCGCGCACCGCGTCGATCAGGTCGCCGAGGTGGGTCGACCCGCAGTTCTCGTTGATGTTGAGGCCGTCGGGCGCCGAGTGGATCTCGATGACCGTGGCACCCGCGCGACGCAGCGCATCGGGCCCGACGAGCGACGCAGCGCCGTTGGCCGCGTCAACGACGACCGTGACCCCGTCGAGGCGGTGGGGCAGGGTCGAGAGCAGGTGCCCGACGTAGAGCTCCGCGCCCTCGTGGTGGTCGCTGACCCGCCCGACATCAGCTCCCGTAGGCCGCGACCACTCCTCGCGCAGGTGCGCCTCGATCGCGTCCTCGAGGTCGTCGTCGAGCTTGTGCCCTCCGCGGGCGAGGAACTTGATCCCGTTGTCGGGCATCGGGTTGTGCGACGCCGAGAGCATCACGCCGAGGTCGGCGTCGAGCTCCGCCGTCAGGAACGCCACCGCCGGGGTGGGCAGCACCCCGACCCGCCAGACATCGACGCCTGCGCTGAGCAGGCCGGCGACCACGGCCGCCTCGAGGAACTCCCCGCTCGCCCGGGTGTCACGCCCGACGACCGCGACGGGACGTCCGTCGTGCCCACCGAAGGCCCCGACGTCACCGAGGACGTGCGCAGCAGCCACCGCGAGATCGACGGCAAGCTCGGCGGTGAGGTCGACGTTGGCCAGACCTCGTACGCCGTCAGTCCCGAACAGTCGACCCACGAGGTACCCCTTGTGCAACGCGGCGCCTCCTGCGAGGCGAACGGGCGGTGACGCACCGATGCCCCGGAGCGTAGCCCCGGGGCATCGGTGGTGGTTCGGTGAGCGACTAGCGCTTGGAGTACTGCGGCGCCTTGCGGGCCTTCTTGAGGCCGTACTTCTTCCGCTCCTTGATCCGCGCGTCGCGGGTCAGGAAGCCGGCCTTCTTCAGGGCCGGACGGAACGCCTCGATGTCGATCTCGTTGAGCGCACGGGCGATGCCCAGGCGCAGCGCACCGGCCTGGCCGGAGATGCCGCCGCCGGAGATGCGCGCGACGACGTCGTAGGTGGCGTCGATGCCCAGCGTGACGAAGGGCTCGTTCACGAGCTGCTGGTGCACCTTGTTGGGGAAGTACCCCTCGAGGGTGCGGCCGTTGATCGTCCAGCGGCCGGTGCCCGGCACGAGGCGCACGCGGGCGATGGCCTCCTTGCGACGACCGGTGGCGTTGGCCGGGCCGACCGCGGCTTCGCGGTGGGTCACGGCGACGCGGGAGGTCGGTGTCTCGGAGGTGTAGCTGGTCTCCTCGGACTCGGTGTCCTCGGTGCTGTCAGTGGTCTCGGCGACGGTCTCGCTCACTGCCACGGTTCCTTTCGTGTCTGGTTAATGGTCCGTGGCGCTTACTGCGCGACCTGGGTGATCTCGTACGGCGTGGCCTGCTGCGCGATGTGCGGGTGGTCAGGACCGGCGTAGACCTTGAGCTTCTTGATGACCTGACGGCCCAGCTTGTTGTGGGGGAGCATGCCCTTGACGGCCTTCTCCACCGCACGACGCGGGTTGGACTCGAGCAGCTCGGTGTAGGACGTGGCGCGCAGGCCGCCCGGGTAACCGGAGTGGCGGTAGTCCATCTTCTGCGTCTTCTTGGAGCCGGTGAGGGCCACCTTGTCCGCGTTGATGATGATCACGAAGTCTCCGCCGTCGACGTGCGGGGCGAAGGTGGGCTTGTGCTTACCGCGCAGCAGCGTCGCTGCCTGCGAGGCGAGCCGGCCGAGCACGACGTCAGTCGCGTCGATGACGTGCCACTCGCGGGTGACATCGCCGGCCTTGGGGGTGTACGTGCGCATGACGCCGCACCTGTTCTCTCACTCGTCGGGACGTGGACTCTGCACGCACCAGGACCGCGGGTCCGGGTGCGTCGTACTGGATGCCATCCCTGACACCCAGGCTGGGCATGACCCGCGGCCGTCCGAGGACAGCCAGAAGGGGGCACAGCAGGCCTCCCAGAGTACCGGCGCAGCCGCAGCGCTCAAAATCGCACTTTCTCACCGGCTGGCGGGCGATCTGTGGCTGGCGTGACGCGGCGCCTACCGCCGCACCGGGCGGCTCTCGTCCCAGACAGGCTCGGGGGTCTCGATGACGGCGCCGTCGGACGCGAAGATGACGTAGCGGTCGAAGCTCTGAGCGAACCAGCGGTCGTGGGTGACGGCCACGACGGTGCCCTCGAAGGCCGCCAAGCCCTCCTCCAGAGCCTCGGCGCTGGCGAGGTCGAGGTTATCTGTGGGCTCGTCGAGCAGCAGCAGGGTGGCGCCGGAGAGCTCCAGGAGCAGGATCTGGAAGCGCGCCTGCTGGCCGCCCGAGAGCGACTCGAACGTCTGCTCGGAGGCATACGCCAGCTCGTAGCGGTCGAGCTTGCGCGCGGCGAGCTCGCGGCCCATCCCGGCACGGTGGGCGTCGCCGCGGTGGAGCACCTCGAGCAGGTTCTTGCCGATGAGCTCGGGGTGCTCGTGGGTCTGGGCGAACCATCCCGGCCGCACCCGCGCACCGAGCCGGGCGACGCCCGTGTGGGACACGGGCGTGATGGGCACATCACCGATCAGACGATGCTCGACGTCGGGGTCGCTCCCGCCGGCCGCGAGCAGCCGCAGGAAGTGCGACTTGCCGGAGCCGTTCGCGCCCAGCACGGCCACCCGCTCGCCGAACCACACCTCGAGGTCGAAGGGCTTCATCAGCCCGCTGAGCTCGAGCCCCTCGCAGACCACGGCCCGCTTGCCCGTGCGGCCGCCGATGAGGCGCATCTTCACGGTCTGCTCGCGCGCGATCTCCTGCGGCGGGCCCTTCTCCTCGAACTTGGCCAGGCGGGTCTTCGCCGCCTGGTAGCGGCTGGCCATGCCGTCGTTGTACTTCGCCTTGTCCTTGTACATCTGCACGAGGTCCTTGAGCTTCTGGTGGTCCTCGTCCCAGCGCCGGCGCAGCTCCTCGAGCCGGGCGAAGCGGTCCCGCCGGGCATCGTGGTAGGACGTGAATCCCCCGCCGTGGGTCCAGGTGGTGTTGCCGGCACCACCGAGCTCCACCGTCACGATCTGGGTCGCGGTCCGCGCCAAGAGCTCGCGGTCGTGGGACACGTAGAGCACCGTCTTGGGTGACTCGGCGAGGCGTGCCTCCAGCCACTCCTTGGCGGGAACGTCGAGGTAGTTGTCCGGCTCGTCGAGCAGCAGCACCTCGTCCGGACCGCGGAGCAGCGCCTCGAGCACGAGCCGCTTCTGCTCCCCGCCCGACAGCGTCCTCGTCTCGCGGTACTGCGCCTTGTCGAAGGGGATGCCGAGCGCCGCCACGGTGCAGACGTCCCACAGCACCTCGGCGTCATAGCCGCCGGCGTCGGCCCAGTCACCGATCGCGTGGGCGTACGCCATCTGCGTGGCCTCGTCGTCGCTGTCCATCATCGCGAGCTCGGCCTTCTCGAGCGCCAGGGCAGCGGCGCGCACGCGCGGCGGCGCCACCGAGACGAGCAGGTCGCGCACGGTCGACTCGTCGCGGACCTGCCCGATGAACTGCCGCATCACTCCCAGGCCACCGGAACGACCGACCGCGCCGTCCTGCGGATCGAGGTCACCCGAGACCAGTCGCATGAGCGTCGTCTTTCCCGCGCCGTTGGCCCCGACCAGAGCCACCTTGGCGCCATCGGCGACCCGGAAGCTCACCTCGTCGAGCAGCACGCGCCCGTCCGGGAGCGTGTGCGTGACCTTCGCGACCTCGACGTGACCCACAAGCGATCATTCTCTGCCACCCACGGCGTCTGGCCCAACGGGTTACCCGATGTCAGGCTGCGGAAGTCGGTCGACGGCGAGCAGGCGAGTGGCCGAACGTCTGATCACGCGCGGCCAGACCCGCGCGACCCGACCGTGACGGCGGCGACCGCCGCGCCCGCGGGAAGACCCGCCAACCCTCATCGTGACGCGTCAGGGCGGTGCGCCCGGGCAGAGCGGTTGTCATGGGTCAGTCGATCGGTGCGGTCCTCGCACTTGCCGTCGGAGTGGCGCTGAGCCCGCTGCCGATCATCGCCGTCATCCTCATGCTCTGTTCGACCCACGCCCGGGTCAACGGGACCATGTTCCTGCTCGGCTGGGTCAGCGGACTCACGATCGTGACCACGGCCGCCTGCCTGCTCGGCTCGGCGGCCGACGTAGCGGTCGGCGACGACACCGCGGAGACCGCACGATCTGGTGGTGGATCGGGCTCGGTGTGCTCCTGCTCGCGCTCGCGGCGCGCTAGTGGCGAGCGAGCCGCAAGCCCGGGTTCGTCGAGAAGATGCCGACCTGGATGCAGAGCATCGAAGACCTCAGTGCAGGCAAGGCGTGGGTCCTCGGGGTCCTGCTCACCAGGTCATCGGTAGGTCACGCCGTCGACGTCGGTGCTGATCCGGGTCCCTCTCGTGCCCGCGATGATCCCGGTGATCTCGGCGAGCGCGCCGATGACGGCGGTCGTCCCGGGGCGCGATCGGGCGAAGTCTGCCGCCGCCTCGACCTTGGGCCCCATCGAGCCGGCGGGGAAGGCGAACGCCTTGATCGCATCAGGTGATGCCGACGCGATGGCGCGTTGGGCCGGTGTGCCCCAGTCGACGTAGACGGCGTCGGTGTCGGTCGCGATGACGAGGAGGTCAGCGCCGAGCTCCTTCGCGAGCACTGCCGACGAGCGGTCCTTGTCGATGACCGCCTCGACCCCGACCAGGGTGCGGGTGTTGCGGTCGTCGGCGAAGTCGAGCTTCTCCTCCGGGAGGTACATCGTCGGGATTCCGCCGCCGCCCGTGCAGATGACGATCGTGCCCGCCTCCAGCAGCTGCTGGATCGGCCGGATCTCGAAGATCCGCTTGGGCAGCGGTGAGGGCACGACGCGGCGCCAGGAGTCGCCGTCCTGCTTGACCGTCCAGCCCTTGTCGGCCGCGAGACGACGGGCGACCTCCTCGGTGTAGATCGGGCCCACGAACTTCGTGGGGTCCTTCATCGCCGGGTCGTCGGGGTCGACCTCGGTCATCGTGAGGATCGTCGCGATGGGCTTGTCGAACGGCACCATGTTGCCGAGCTCCTGCTCGATCAGGTAGCCGATCATCCCCTCCGTCTGAGCGCCCAGGACATCGAAGGGATACGACGACTCCTCGTCGTAGGCCGACGCCTGCAGCGACAGCAGCCCCACCTGCGGGCCGTTGCCGTGCGAGATCACCAGCTCGTGAGCGATCGCCACGGGAGTCAGCGCCTCGCAGGCGACGCGTACGTTGGCCCGCTGGTTGTCGACGGTCATGGGCTCGCCACGCTTCTGCAGCGCGTTGCCCCCGAGTGCCACCACGATGCGCACGGTTCCTCCTCGTCGAGTTCCCCACCTCGAGACTGTCACCACCGGACCGCGGGCGCAGGCTCGACCCCGCAACTTCCTCGACGCGCGGGGTCCACGACGGCCGATCCGAGCAGCGACAGGTCAGGCCCTGTGATCTTGGTCGTGTGCTCGTTTCCCGACCTCGGAAGCAGCCACACGACCAAGATCACGCGGATCTGCGGTTCGCGTCGCCAGGTCGCCTCAGTCGTCGGCGTCGATGTCCTCAGCATCGTCGGCGTCGTCTCCGTCGTCGCGGTCGCCGCGGAACCTTCTGGCGCGCACCGCCTGGGCGGCAAGGTCGTGGTCGGGCGGGTAGGCCACGTGCTCGAGGCACAGACCGATCGCCGGCGCGACATCGGCGTCGGCCTCTCGGCGCAGCCGCTGGAGGATCTCCGCCGGCCAGCCGACCGGTCTGCGGCCGTCGCCGACAGGGAGAAGAGCGCCGACCACCGAGCGCACCATCGTGTGGCAGAACGCGTCCGCCCGGATCCACATGACGGCCAGGCCGGTGTCGTGCTCCCGCTCCCAGCGCAGCTCCTTCACCGTGCGCACCGTGCTCGCCCCGTCCCGGCGGCGGCAGTAGGACGAGAAGTCGTGCTCACCGACCAGCGCTGCGGCCGCCTCGTTCATGGCATCGATGTCGAGCAGGCCGCTGCGCACCCCCGTGTGGTGCAGGACGTGCGAGCGCAGCAACGGATCGGCACCGCCGGCGAGGTCGGAGACGCGATAGGCATAGGTGCGCGACAGCGCCGACCAGCGCGCCTCGAACCCCGCCGGCGCCGGTGCCATCGCACGCACCCGCACGTCAGCCGCCAGGATTCCGGCGAGCCGTCGCACGGGTGCCTGCGGGCCGCGCGCGGCCAGAGCTGCCCAGAGATCTGCCGGCACGTCGGCGTGCCCCACCTGTCCGCGAGCGTTGACGCCCGCGTCGGTCCGCCCCGCACAGGCGATCCGGACCTGCTCGGGAGCTCGGAGCAGCAGCGTGAGGGCTGACTCCACCTCACCCTGCACCGTCCGCAGACCGGGCTGGCGGGCCCAGCCCTTGAAGCCGGAGCCGTCGTAGGCGAGATCGAGCCGCAGCCGCACCTGGTCCGCACGCGGGCCACGACGCCTCGGTGTCGCCTCGAGCAGGGGCAGACGCACGAGCCCGCCGTCCCCAGCGGGGACGACGGGCTCGTGGGTGGTGTTCGTGGTGCTCAGGCCTTGTCCTCGGCCTCGTCAGCAGCATCCGCTGCCTCGGTGGCGTCAGCCTCGGTGGCGTCTGACTCGATCGCCTCCGCGTCAGTGGCCTCGACCTCGACAGCGTCAGCCTCGCCAACCTCAGCCTCGACAGCGTCGACCTCGACAACCTCAGCCTCGACCGCGTCGGCAGACTCGGCCTCGACGGCAGTCGCCTCCTCGACCACGGCGGCAGCAGCCGGAGCGGCAGCGGTGGCGGCCTTCTCCTTGGCCGCGCGCTTGGTGGCACCGGTGGCCTCGGCCACGACTGCCTCGGCCAGCGCCTCGACCAGCTCGATCACGGCCATCGGGGCGTTGTCGCCCTTGCGCGGGCCGATCTTGGTGATGCGGGTGTAGCCGCCCGGACGGGTGGCATAGCGCGGGCCGATCTCGGCGAAGAGCTCGTGCACGACACCCTTGTCACGGATGACCGCGAGCACCCGGCGACGGGCGTGCAGGTCGCCGCGCTTGGCGTGGGTGATGAGGCGCTCCGCGAGCGGGCGCAGGCGCTTGGCCTTCGCCTCGGTCGTGGTGATCTTGCCGTGCTCGAACAACGCCGTGGCGAGGTTCGCGAGCATGATCCGCTCGTGGGCCGGGCTGCCGCCGAGACGGGGACCCTTGGTGGGGGTAGGCATCAGGTTCTCCTGGTGATGGGTTCGGGAGGGCGGTCAGCTCGTCAGAGCTGCTCGTCCTCGGCGAATCCCTGGTCGTCGTCGGCGTCGTCGTCATAGAAGCTCACGGCAGTGGTCGGGTCGAACCCGGGCGGGCTGTCCTTGAGCGCGAGTCCCAGGGTCGCGAGCTTGGCCTTGACCTCGTCGATCGACTTCGAGCCGAAGTTGCGGATGTCGAGCAGGTCGGCCTCGCTGCGACCGATGAGCTCGCCCACCGTGTGGATGCCCTCACGCTTGAGGCAGTTGTACGAGCGCACCGTGAGGTCGAGCGACTCGATCGGCGTCGAGAGCTGCTCGGCGACGAACGCGTCGGCGGGCGATGGGCCGATGTCGATTCCCTCGGCGTCGAGGTTGAGCTCGCGCGCGAGACCGAACAGCTCGACCAGGGTCTTGCCGGCCGAGGCGACCGCGTCACGCGGGGCCATCGACTGCTTGGTCTCGACGTCGATCACGAGGCGGTCGAAGTCGGTGCGCTGCTCGACGCGGGTGGCCTCGACCTTGTAGGTCACCTTGAGGACCGGCGAGTAGATCGAGTCGACCGGGATCCGGCCGATCTCCTGGCCGGGCTGCTTGTTCTGCACGGCGGAGACATAGCCGCGACCGCGCTCGACGACGAGCTCCATCTCGAGCTTGCCCTTGCCGTTGAGCGTGGCGATGTGCAGGTGCGGGTTGTGCACCTCGACACCGGCCGGCGGTGCGATGTCGGCTGCGGTGACGGCACCCGGACCCTGCTTGCGCAGGTACATCACGACGGGCTCGTCGTGCTCCGAGGAGACCACGAGCTGCTTGATGTTGAGGATGAGCTCGGTGACGTCCTCCTTGACGCCCGGCACGGTGGTGAACTCGTGCAGGACACCGTCGATGCGGATGCTGGTGACAGCAGCGCCGGGGATCGACGACAGCAGGGTGCGGCGCACCGAGTTGCCGAGGGTGTAGCCGAAGCCGGGCTCGAGCGGCTCCATGATGAAGCGCGAGCGGAATTCCGAGACCGGTTCCTCGACGAGGGTCGGCCGCTGGGCGATCAGCACGTGACTGTCCTTCCGTGGCGTCCGCTATTTGACGCCGTGGGTGGGAGGGGTGGGGAGTCGAAGGCACCGGCACCGGCCCACGAGGGGCCGGCACCGACGGCTGTGGTCACTTCGAGTAGAGCTCGACGATCAACTGCTCCTGGACCAGCGTGTCGATCGCGCCACGCTCAGGCAGGGAGTGGACCAGCACGCGCATCCGCGACGGGATGACCTCGAGCCAGGCCGGGGTGGGGCGCTCACCGAGCTCGGCGTGGGCCACCACGAACGGCGTGAGCTCACGGCTCGCCGGGCGGACCTCGACGATGTCGTTGGCCGAGACGCGGTAGGACGGGATGTCGACCTTCGCGCCGTTCACGGTGATGTGACCGTGGCGGACGACCTGGCGGGCCATGTCGCGGCTCTTACCGAAGCCGGCGCGGTAGACGACGTTGTCCAGACGCGTCTCGAGGATGCGGAGCAGGTTCTCACCCGTCTTGCCCTGCTTGCGCTGGGCCTCCTCGTAGTAACCACGGAACTGCTTCTCGAGCACGCCATAGATGCGCGCGCACTTCTGCTTCTCGCGCATCTGGAGGAGGTACTCGCTGTCCTTGGTACGACCGCGGCCATGCTGGCCAGGGGGGTACGGACGGCTCTCCATCGGGCACTTCGGCGACTCGCACTTCGCGCCCTTGAGGAACAGCTTGGTCTTCTCACGACGGCAACGCTTGCAGTCGGGGCCGGTGTATCGGGCCATGGGGTTTCAGTCTCTCTCTCGGGGCGTCAGACGCGGCGGCGCTTCGGCGGGCGGCAGCCGTTGTGCGGGCTCGGGGTCACGTCCTGGATGGTGCCGACCTCGAGGCCGGTCGCCTGCAGGGAGCGGATCGCGGTCTCGCGACCCGAACCCGGGCCCTTCACGAAGACGTCGACCTTCTTCATGCCGTGCTCCATGGCGCGGCGGGCAGCGGCCTCAGCGGCGAGCTGCGCGGCGAAGGGCGTGCTCTTGCGCGAGCCCTTGAAGCCCACCTGGCCGGACGAGGCCCAAGCGATCACCGCACCCGAAGGGTCGGTGATGGAGACGATGGTGTTGTTGAACGTGCTCTTGATGTGCGCGTGGCCATGGGCCACGTTCTTCTTCTCCTTGCGGCGCACCTTCTTGGCGCCCGCAGCCGTACGGCTCTTGGGAGGCATCGACTATCCGTTCTGGTTGAGGTCATCGGCCCTTCGGTCGCTCGGCTGGTGCCGGGCAGGACCGTCGGACTACTACTTCTTGCCGACCTTCTTCTTGCCGGCGACGGTCTTCTTCGGTCCCTTGCGGGTGCGCGCGTTGGTGTGCGTGCGCTGGCCGCGGACCGGGAGGCCACGACGGTGGCGCAGACCCTGGTAGCAGCCGATCTCGACCTTGCGTCGGATGTCGGCGGAGACCTCACGACGGAGGTCACCTTCGATCTTGTAGTTGGCCTCGAGCCAGTCGCGCAGCTTGATCAGGTCCTCGTCGCCGAGGTCCTTCACGCGGATGTCCGGGCTGATGCCCGTGGCCTCCAACGTCTTCTGTGCGCGGGTCTTGCCGATGCCGAAGATGTACGTGAGCGCTACCTCGAGCCGCTTGTCGCGGGGGAGGTCGACGCCGACGAGACGTGCCATCGGGCGTTCTCTCTTCCAGTACGCCGGAGGTGTCGCGAGCGGCACCGGTCCCACCGCCCTCGGTGGGTCCCTGGCCTCCGGGCCAGGGGTGGCGTCCCGCGCGCGGCACGTGTGCTGCGTGGGGGTCGGGTGTCGCTCTTGTCAGTCGACCGACAGGGTGCCGATGACCAGGTCGTGCAGGGAATTGGAGCTGTGACTAGCCCTGACGCTGCTTGTGGCGAGGGTTCTCACAGATCACCATGACGCGCCCGTGACGGCGGATCACCTTGCACTTGTCGCAGATCTTCTTGACGCTCGGGTTGACCTTCATCGTTCTCTCCACGGGTGCACGTGCCAGGCGACAGCGGCGCCCGTGCGACTAGGGGTTTGGACAGGTGGTGTCCTGGTTCGCGGCGGGTGCTGCCGCGCGCTCAGGACGAGGTGTTACTTGTAGCGGTAGACGATCCGGCCACGGGTCAGGTCGTAGGGCGAGAGCTCCACGACGACTCGGTCATCAGGCAGGATTCGGATGTAGTGCATCCGCATCTTGCCGCTGATGTGTGCAAGCACCTTGTGCCCGTTGTCGAGCTCTACCCGGAACATGGCATTGGGGAGAGACTCGGTGATCGTGCCCTCGAGCTCGATGGCACCGTCCTTTTTGGGCATGTCCTCGCACTTCATCCGTCTCGACTGGGTTACCTTGCTGCCCGCGGCTCGTGTCCGAAGGCCTCCAGACCTGCGAACAGGGCTGACTATAGGCACGTCGACACACGACTCCATGAGCCGAGGGGTGAGTCTACGTCAGAACGGGTCCCGACCGGTAATCCGCTGATCGGGCCGGAACCCCCGCGACCTGCCCCGTATCGCCGCAGGTCAGGGGCCCGGGCAGGCCAGGTGGTCAGGCTCGGGTGGAGGCAGGGCTGGCAACACCGAGCGCGGCGAACCTGGCGGCCCCACCGTCGAGTGCGGTGAGCACCCACGGCCCTTCGGTCGTCAGCGCCACGGTGTGCTCCCAGTGGCAGGCTCGGAGGCCGTCCACGGTGACGACGGTCCAGTCGTCGTCGAGCGTGCGCACGGTCCGCTGGCCCGCGCACACCATGGGCTCGACAGCCAGCGCCATGCCCTCGATGAGTCCGAGGCTCTTGCCCGTGACGTCGTAGTTGGGGACGTTGGGCTCCATGTGCATCGAGGTGCCGATGCCGTGGCCGACGTACTCCTCCACGATGCCGTAGGCCGCGCCGCCGGGCTGGGCGCGCACGGAGTCCTCGACCGACCGACCGATGTCGTTGAGCTTGCCGCCGACCTGGGCCTTCGCGAGGCCGGCCCACAGTGCCTCCTCGGTCACCCGGGAGAGCTCCAGGAAAGCGGGGTCGACCTCCCCGACCGACACCGTGATGGCGGCGTCGCCGTGCCAGCCGGCCAGGATCGCGCCGCAGTCGATCGAGAGCTGGTCGCCCGCGAGCAGCACCCGGTCACCCGGGATGCCGTGCACGACCTCGTCGTTGACCGAGGCGCAGATGCTGCCTGGATAGCCGTGGTAGCCCAGGAACGACGGGATCGCGCCGGAGGAGCGGATCGACTCCTCCGCGATGACGTCGAGGAACCGCGTGGTGATTCCGGGTGCAACCGCGTCGCGCAGCAACGCGAGGGTGCGCGCGACCACGAGGCCCGCCTCGCGCATCAGCGCGATCTGCTCGGCGGACTTGACCTCGACCCGGTCCTTGCGGCGGAACACGGTCTCAGACGCCGAGGATGTCGAGCACACGCGTGGTTACCTCATCGACGTCGCCCATGCCGTCGACCTGGACGAGCACACCCTGCTGGGCGTACAGGGCAGTCAGCGGCGCGGTCTGCTCGCTGTAGATCTCCTGGCGGCGACGGATGACGTCCTCGGTGTCGTCGCTGCGCCCCTGGTCGGCGGCGCGCTTGACCAGCCGGGCCACGACCTCGTCGGTGTCGACCGTGAGCTCGACGACGCTGTCGATCGCGGTGCCGGCCGAGCCGAGCATGTCCGCCAGCTCGTCGACCTGGGCGAGCGTGCGCGGGTAGCCGTCGAGCAGGAAGCCGGCAGCGGCATCCGGCTGAGCGAGGCGGTCGCGCACCATCTCGTTGGTGACCGAGTCGGGGACGTACTCACCTGCGTCCATGTATTTCTGTGCCTCGAGCCCGAGGGGCGTGCCACCAGCGGCGTTGGCCCGGAAGATGTCACCGGTCGACACGTGCGGGATCCCGAGCCTGCCTGAGACGACCGCTGCCTGGGTCCCCTTACCCGCCCCGGGCGGGCCCATGAGCACGACGCGCATCAGCGGAGGAATCCCTCGTAGTTGCGCTGCTGGAGCTGGGACTCGATCTGCTTCACCGTGTCGAGACCGACGCCGACCATGATGAGCAGGCTGGTGCCACCGAAGATGAAGCGCTGACCCACCCCCAGGAACGCGAACGCGATGAACGGGATGATCGCGATGATCGCGAGGTAGATCGACCCGGGCAGCGTGATGCGGGTGAGGACATAGTCGAGGTATTCCGCGGTGGGCTTGCCCGCGCGGATGCCGGGGACGAAGCCGCCGTACTGCTTCATGTTGTCGGCGACCTCGACCGGGTTGAACGTGATCGCGACGTAGAAGTAGGTGAAGAAGATGATGAGCGTCGCGTAGAGGATCAGGTAGAGCGGCTGATCCCCGCGCTCCAGATACCTCGCCACGAAGGTCGCCCACGCCGAGTCGCTGCCGGTGAGCTGTCGGATCAGCTGCGGGACATAGAGCAGGGACGACGCGAAGATGACCGGGATGACGCCGGCCATGTTGACCTTGAGCGGGATGTAGGTCGACGTGCCGCCGTACATCTTGCGACCGACCATGCGCTTGGCGTACTGCACCGGGATGCGTCGCTGCGCCTGCTCGACGTAGATCACCGCAGCGACGATCGCGACACCGACGAGGAGCACCAGGCCGAGCGTGAACGGTCCGTTGTTGACCTCGATCTGCCAGAGCTGACCGGGGAACGTCGCGATGATCGAGGTGAAGATGAGCAGCGACATGCCGTTGCCGACGCCGCGGTCGGTGATGTTCTCGCCGAGCCACATGATGACCCCGGTGCCGGCGGTCATCGTCAGGATCATCGTGAGGATGAGGGTGATCGACTGGTTGTGGAGCAGCTGCTCGTTGCAGCCGGTGAACAGGCGGCCGGGCACGCGCGCCAGCGCGATGATGCCGGTCGACTGCAGCACGGCGAGACCGATGGTGAGATAGCGGGTGTACTGCGTGAGGGTGGCCTGACCGGCCTGCCCCTCCTTGCGCAGCGACTCCAGCCGCGGGATCACGACAGTCAGCAGCTGGATGATGATGCTCGCCGTGATGTACGGCATGATCCCCAGCGCGAACACCGAGAGCTGCAGCAGCGCGCCGCCGCTGAACAGGTTGATGAGGCCGTAGATCGAGTTGTCCTGCACCGCGGCGATACACGTCTGGATCGCCTTGTAGTCCACCCCGGGGGTCGGGACCACGGAGCCGAGGCGGAACAGCGCCACGATCCCGAGAGTGAACAGCAGCTTCTTGCGCAGGTCCGGCGTGCGGAACGCCGACGCGAACGCGGAAAGCACAGCTCCTCCAGGTGGACGTCCGACGACGTCCGGTGCGAGAACTGCCCGTGACGGCTGTCACGAGCGGGGATCTCCAGCACGTACCAGGCGAACCCGGCACGCGGGCTGAGACTAACAGCCCACGCGGGAGGGGCGTCCCTCGGCGCCGTGATCACGACGCCAGAGGAACGCCCCTCGGGCGGACCTGTCTGTCTCAGTCGATCTCGGTGGCCGAACCGCCGGCCGCCGCGATCTTGGCCTTGGCGGTGTCGGAGAACGCGTGGGCGCTCACCGAGACCTTGACCGTGATGTCGCCGTTGCCGAGGACCTTCACGGGCTGGTTCTTGCGGACGGCACCAGCGGCGACGAGCTCAGCGACGCCCACGGTCCCACCATCGGGGAACAGTGCGGCGAGCTGGGCCACGTTGACGACCTGGAACTCGACCTTGTTGTTGTTCTTGAAGCCCTTGAGCTTGGGGAGCCGCATGTGCAGCGGCATCTGCCCACCCTCGAAGGAGGCCGGGACCTGGTAGCGGGCCTTGGTGCCCTTGGTACCGCGACCAGCCGTCTTGCCTTTGCTCGCCTCACCGCGACCCACGCGGGTCTTGGCGGTTTTGGCGCCCGCAGCGGGACGCAGGTGATGGACCTTGAGAGTCATGTCAGTCGACCTCCTCGACCTTGACGAGGTGCGTGACGGTGTTGACCATCCCCCGGATCTCGGGACGGTCCTCCTTCACCACGACGTCACCGATGCGCTTGAGACCCAGCGTGCGCAGGGTGTCGCGCTGATTCTGCTTGCCGCCGATGCCGGAGCGCAGTTGCGTGACCTTGAGCCGACCCATCACGCACCAGCCCCCGCAGCACGGGCGCGCAGCATCGCGGCCGGAGCCACGTCCTCTAGCGGCAGACCACGACGAGCGGCGACCTCCTCGGGACGCTCGAGGCCCTTGAGGGCCTTGACCGTCGCGTGGACGACGTTGATCGCGTTGTCCGAGCCGAGCGACTTGCTGAGCACGTCGTGGATGCCGGCGCACTCGAGCACGGCGCGCACCGGACCACCGGCGATGACGCCGGTACCGGGTGCGGCCGGGCGCAGCAGGACGACGCCTGCCGCAGCCTCACCGGTGATGGGGTGCGGGATCGTGCCCTGGATACGGGGAACCTTGAAGAAGTTCTTCTTGGCTTCCTCGACACCCTTGGCGATAGCCGCGGGCACCTCCTTGGCCTTCCCGTACCCGACACCGACGGTGCCGTCACCGTCGCCGACGACGACGAGGGCGGTGAAGCTGAAGCGACGACCACCCTTGACGACCTTGGCAACACGGTTGATCGCTACGACGCGCTCGATGAAGGCGGACTTCTCCGCCACGGGACCCTTACCGTCGCGACGGTCGCGTCCACGCTCGTTGCCGCCGGCGCCGCCTCCGCGGCGCTGGGCTGCAGCCATGACTAACCTCTTCCTTCGATTCCGTCGTTCGCGTCAGAACGCGAGGCCGCCCTCACGGGCGCCTTCGGCGAGGGCCGCGACGCGGCCGTGGTACTTGTTGCCGCCGCGGTCGAAGACGACCGCCTCGACACCAGCGGACTTGGCGCGCTCGGCCAGCAGTTCGCCGACCTTCTTCGCCTTCGCACTCTTGTCACCGTCGAAGGCACGAAGGTCGGCCTCCATCGTGGACGCCGAGGCGAGCGTGGTGCCAGCGGTGTCGTCGACGACCTGAACGAACAGGTGACGAGTCGACCGGGAGACGACCAGACGGGGGCGGACAGCGGTGCCCGAGACCCTCTTGCGGACGCGGGTGTGGCGGCGCTTGCGGGCGACCGCCTTCTTGTTGCCCGAGCCGAGCTTCGCAACGATAGCCATGGCTTACTTGCCCGCCTTTCCGGCCTTGCGGCGGATGACCTCGCCGACGTAACGCACACCCTTGCCCTTGTACGGGTCGGGCTTGCGCAGCTTGCGCAGCTTGGCGGCGACTTCGCCGACCTGCTGCTTGTCGATGCCGGCGACGGAGAACTTGGTGGGGGTCTCCACCGCGAAGGTGATGCCCTCGGGCGCCTCGATCAGCACGGGGTGGCTGTAGCCGAGCGCGAACTCCAGGTCGGAGCCCTTCGCTACGACGCGGTAGCCGGTGCCGGAGATCTCCAGCACCTTGCTGTAGCCATCGGTGACACCGATGACCATGTTCGAGACGAGGGTGCGCGTGAGGCCGTGCAGCGAGCGCGATACGCGCTCGTCGTTGGGGCGGGCCACCTCGAGGGTGCCGTCCTCAGCCTTGGCGACGGTGATGGGGCTCGCGACCTGGTGGGTCAGCGTGCCCTTGGGGCCTTTCACCGTGACGGTGGCGCCGTCGATGTCGACGGTCACTCCCGCGGGGACGGAGATGGGCAGGCGTCCGATACGTGACATGGCGTGATCTCTCCTTCCCGCTACCAGACGTAGGCGAGGACTTCCCCACCCACGCCCTTCTTAGATGCCTGCCGGTCGGTCAGCAGGCCGGACGACGTCGAGATGATCGCGACACCGAGTCCACCGAGGACTCGAGGCAGCGATGTGCTCTTCGCGTAGACACGCAGGCCCGGCTTCGAGACACGGCGGACTCCGGCGATGGAGCGCTCGCGGCTGGGACCGAACTTCAGGTCGAGGGTCAGCGTCTTGCCGACCTCGGCGTCCTCGACACGCCAGTCAGCGATGTAGCCCTGCTCCTTGAGGATCACGGCGATTCCCGCCTTGATCTTCGAGCTGGGCATCGTGACAGTGTCGTGGTAGGCCGTGTTGGCATTGCGCAGACGCGTGAGCATGTCTGCGATCGGGTCAGTCATCGTCATGGCCGGTGGGCCTCTCTCACCGTGGTATCCGACGCGTACCTCGTGTCGGACCTGCGGCGTCGTCGGTTCTTACCAGGAGCTCTTGGTGATGCCGGGCAGCTCGCCGGCGTGCGCCATCTCGCGCAGGCAGATCCGGCACAGGCCGAACTTGCGGTAGACCGAGTGCGGGCGACCGCAGCGGTTGCATCGGGTGTATCCACGGACGGCGAACTTGGGCTTCTTGTTCGCCTTGTTGATCAGAGCAGTCTTCGCCACGGTCAGTTCTCCTTGAAGGGGAAGCCGAGGTGCTTCAGGAGCGCACGGCCCTCGTCGTCGGTGGACGCGGTGGTGACCACCGTGATGTCCATGCCGCGGACGCGGTCGATGGCGTCCTGATCGATCTCGTGGAACATTGACTGCTCGTTGAGACCGAAGGTGTAGTTGCCGCGCCCGTCGAACTGCTGCGACGAGAGGCCGCGGAAGTCACGGATACGCGGGAGTGCGACCGACAGCAGCCGGTCGAGGAACTCCCACATGCGGTCGTTGCGAAGCGTCACGTGGGCGCCGATCGGCATGCCCTCGCGCAGCTTGAACTGGGCGATCGACTTGCGCGCCTTGGTCACTTGCGGCTTCTGGCCGGTGATGGCAGCGAGGTCCTTGATTGCGCCCTCGATGAGCTTGGAGTCGCGAGCAGCCTCGCCGACACCCATGTTGACCACGATCTTGGTCAGACCAGGCACCTGCATGACGTTGGCGAAGCTGAACTCCTCGCGCAGCGCGGGGACGATCTCCTCGCGGTAGCGCGCCTTGAGCCGCGGGGGCACGTTGGCGGGCGTCTCGACGACGGCGTCGGCGACCTTCTCGGTCTCGGTGGTCGTCATCAGATGTCCTTACCGGAGCGCTTCGAGACCCGGACGCTGCGCGTCGACTCGTACGACGTGCCGTCGGAGCGGTTCTTCGTGACGACCTCGCGGCGGAATCCGACGCGGGTCGGGCGATCGTCGGTGGGGTCGACGATCATCACGTTGGACACGTGGACCGGGGCCTCCTGCGTCACGATGCCGCCAGTCTTCGCACCACGGGTCGACTGTCCGACCTTCGTGTGCTTCTTGATCTGGTTGACACCCTCGACGAGGACCTTGTCGGACTCGACGAGGACGGAGATGACCTTCCCCTTCTTGCCCTTGTCCTTGCCCGTGATGACCTGCACGAGGTCACCCTTCTTGATGTTCGCCATCTCAGAGCACCTCCGGAGCCAGCGAGATGATCTTCATGAACTTCTTCTCGCGAAGCTCGCGGCCGACCGGCCCGAAGATGCGCGTCCCACGAGGCTCGCCATCGTTCTTGAGGATGACGGCGGCGTTCTCGTCGAAGCGGATGTAGGACCCGTCGAGGCGTCGGCGCTCTTTCTTGGTGCGCACGATTACTGCCTTGACGACGTCGCCCTTCTTGACGTTGCCACCGGGGATCGCGTCCTTGACGGTGGCGACGATCACGTCACCGATGCCCGCGTAGCGTCGACCTGAGCCGCCGAGGACACGGATGCAGAGAATCTCCTTGGCACCCGTGTTGTCGGCGACGCGAAGTCGCGACTCCTGCTGGATCACTGTGTCTGTCTCCTGTTGTCGCGCCGGTTCTCGTCCAGCGAGCCTGGCGGAACTGATGTCTGGTGCGGTACGGCGCGAGCGCCGGACCTGGTGAGTCTAGATGTCCCTCGGCTGAGGGCCAAAACTCCTGATCGCGAACGGGCCGGCAGTGCCGGCCCGAGGTGCGGCTACTTGGCCTTCTCGAGGATCTCGACGACGCGCCAGCGCTTGGTGGCCGAGAGGGGACGGGTCTCCATGAGGAGGACCTTGTCGCCCACACCGGCCGCGTTGGCCTCGTCGTGCGCGTGCAGCTTGGAGGTGCGACGCACGACCTTGCCGTAGAGGGGGTGCTTGAAGCGGTCCTCGACAGCGACGACGACGGTCTTGTCCATCTTGTCGCTGACGACGTACCCCTCACGCGTCTTGCGGAAACCGCGTGTGGTCTCGGTGCTCTCGGTGCTTGCGTCCATCGCCTTCTCGCTCGTCTCGCTCATGCGACGCCCACAGGCGTGATGCCGAGCTCGCGCTCGCGCATGATCGTGTAGATGCGCGCGATGTCCGTGCGGACGGCGCGCAGTCGGCCGTGACTCTCCAGCTGGCCGGTGGCCGCCTGGAAGCGCAGGTTGAACAGCTCGGCCTTGGCCTCGCGGAGCTTCTCGACGAGTTCCTCGTCGGTCAGCACACGGAGGTCAGCGGGCTTGGTCCCGGTTGCCATCAGTTCTCACCTACCTCGCGCCGAACGATCCGGCACTTCATGGGCAGCTTGTGCGCGGCACGGGTGAGTGCCTCGCGGGCCACGATCTCGTTGGGGTAGGCAAGCTCGAACATGACGCGGCCAGGCTTGACGTTGGCCACCCACCACTCGGGCGAGCCCTTGCCGGAACCCATGCGGGTCTCGGCGGGCTTCTTGGTGATCGGGCGATCCGGGTAGATCGTGATCCAGACCTTGCCACCACGCTTGATGTGGCGGGTCATCGCGATACGAGCCGCCTCGATCTGACGGTTCGTGACGTAGGCCGGCTCCAGCGCCTGCAGTCCCCACTCGCCCCAGGTCACCTGGGTGCCGCCCTTGGCGGCGCCATCGCGCTCGGGGTGGTGCTGCTTGCGGTGCTTGACCCTCCGAGGGATCAGCATGGGTCAGGCCTCCGATCCGGTGGTCTCGACCGCAGGAGCGGCCTCGACGGACTCAGCGACCGGTGCCTCGACCGCAGCAGCGGCCGGGGCGTCGTCGCGACGGGCGGCGGGACGGGCCGGGCGGTCACGACGCGGGGCGCCGAGGCGCTCCGCGGCGGCGACTGCCTCGCGCTCGGTGCGCGACTGGCTGACCTCACCCTTGTAGATCCAGACCTTCACGCCGATGCGGCCGAAGGTCGTGCGGGCCTCGTAGAAGCCGTAGTCGATGTTGGCGCGCAGCGTGTGCAGCGGCACCCGACCCTCGCGGTAGAACTCGCGACGGCTCATCTCGGCGCCGCCCAGACGGCCCGACACCTGGACCCGGATGCCCTTGGCACCGCCCTTGAGGGCTGACTGCATCGACTTGCGCATGGCCCGACGGAACGACACGCGGCTCGAGAGCTGCTCGGCGACACCCTGAGCGACCAGCTGCGCATCGATCTCGGGGTTCTTGACCTCGAGGATGTTGAGCTGCACCTGCTTGCCGGTGAGCTTCTCGAGGTCGCCGCGGATGCGGTCGGCCTCGGCGCCACGGCGGCCGATGACGATGCCCGGACGAGCAGTGTGGATGTCGACGCGGACACGCTCACGCGTACGCTCGATCTCCACCTTGCTGATGCCGGCCCGCTCCATGCCCTTGTTCATGAGGCGACGGATCTTCACGTCCTCATCGACGTAGTCGCGGTAGCGCTGACCGTCCTTGGACGAGTCTGCGAACCAGCGCGACTTGTAGTCGGTGGTGATACCCAGGCGAAAGCCATACGGGTTGATCTTCTGGCCCACGGCCGGGTCACCCCTTCTTCCGCGTCGAGGCCGAGTCGGCGGTGACCGACTCGACGACGACGGTGATGTGACTGGTGCGCTTGCGGATGCGGTACGCACGACCTTGTGCACGCGGCCGGAACCGCTTCAACGTCGGGCCCTCGTCTACGTAGGCCTCTCGGACCACGAGCGTGTCCCGATCGAGGTTGAAGTTGTTCGTCGCGTTGGCGATGGCGCTGTCAAGCACCTTGCCCACCGGCTCGCTCGCCGCTTGCGGGGCGAAGTGCAGGATCGCCTGCGCCTCCGCTGCCGGCAGGCCGCGAATCAGGTCGATGACGCGGCGTGCCTTCATGGGCGTGACACGCACATAGCGCGCCTGGGCCCTGGCTTCCATCGCTGTCCCCTTGCTGGTCGTCGTACTCACGTCTGGTCTGTCTTTCCTGGCTCGGTGGCGTCACGCCGCGGTTAGCGGCGCTTCGCCTTGCGGTCGTCCTTCACGTGGCCACGGAAGGTACGCGTCGGCGCAAACTCGCCGAGCTTGTGACCGATCATGTTCTCGGTCACGAAGACCGGGATGTGCTTGCGACCGTCGTGCACCGCGATGGTGTGACCGAGCATGTCCGGCACGATCATCGAACGGCGCGACCAGGTCTTGATCACGTTGTGGGTGCCCTTGGAGTTCTGATCGTCCACCTTTTTGGCAAGGTGGCCGTCGATGAAGGGGCCCTTCTTCAGGCTGCGAGGCATGGAGTATGGCTCCCTTAGCGCTTCTTGCCGGTCTTGCGGCGGCGGACGATGAACTTGTCGCTGGCCTTGTTGGCCTTGCGGGTGCGACCTTCGGGCTTTCCGTTGGGGTTGACCGGGTGGCGACCACCGGAGGTCTTGCCCTCACCACCACCGTGCGGGTGGTCGACCGGGTTCATGGCGACACCGCGGACGGTCGGGCGGACACCCTTCCAGCGCATACGGCCGGCCTTGCCCCAGTTGATGTTGCTCTGCTCGGCGTTGCCCACCTCACCGATCGTGGCGCGGCAGCGCACGTCGACGTTGCGGATCTCGCCCGAGGGCAGCCGCAGCTGGGCGTAGGGGCCGTCCTTGGCGACGAGCTGGATGCTCGTGCCGGCCGAACGCGCGATCTTCGCTCCGCCACCGGGGCGGAGCTCGACGGCGTGGATGACCGTACCGACGGGGATGTTGCGCAGCGGCAGGTTGTTGCCCGGCTTGATGTCGGCCGAGGGGCCGGTCTCAATGGTGTCGCCCTGCGACAGCTTGTTGGGCGCCACGATGTAGCGCTTCTCACCGTCCGCGTAGTGCAGCAGAGCGATGCGTGCCGTGCGGTTCGGGTCGTACTCGATGTGCGCGACCTTGGCCGGCACACCGTCCTTGTCTGCACGACGGAAGTCGATCAGACGGTAGGCGCGCTTGTGGCCACCACCCTGGTGACGGGTGGTGATGCGGCCCTGGTTGTTGCGGCCGCCCTTCCTCGGAAGCGGGCGAACGAGCGACTTCTCCGGCGTCGACCGCGTGATCTCGACGAAGTCGGCCACGCTCGAGCCACGACGGCCCGGAGTGGTCGGCTTGTACTTGCGGATACCCATCGGGTTTCTCTTCCTCGTCGGTAGCGGCCGGTCAGGAGACCGGACCGCCGAAGATGTCGATGCGGTCGCCGTCAGCGAGGGACACGATGGCGCGCTTGGTGTTGGCACGCTTGCCAAAACCGAACTTCGTCCGTGTGACCTTGCCTTGGCGGTTGATCGTGTTCACGCCGGTCACCCGGACACCGAAGACCTGCTCGACCGCGATCTTGATCTGGGTCTTGTTGGCATCGGGGCGGACGATGAACGTGTACTTGTTCTCGTCGAGGAGCGCATAGCTCTTCTCCGAGATCACGGGCGCGAGCAGGATGTCGCGCGGGTCGGGGATCCTCACAGCGCGGCCTCCTGAGCCTCAGACTCGGTCGCGACAGCCTTGGCACCCTTGCCGGTCGTGGGACCGGCAACGAACGCGGCGAGCGCGCCCTGGGTGAAGATGACGTCGTCGCTGACGAGCACGTCGTAGGTGTTGAGCTGGTCGGCGACCAACAGGTGCACGCGCGGCACGTTGCGCAGCGAGAGCCACGAGACCTCGTCGTCGCGCTCGACGACGACGAGAAGGTGACGGCGGTCACTCAGCGACTCCAGCGCCAGGATCGCGGCCTTGGTCGAGGGGGTCTCCCCCATGACGAGGCCGGTGACCACATGTACGCGCCCGTTGCGGGCCCGGTCGGAGAGGGCGCCGCGCAGGGCAGCAGCCTTCATCTTCTTGGGCGTCCGCTGCGAGTAGTCGCGCGGCTGCGGGCCGTGCACCACTCCACCACCGGTGAACTGAGGTGCGCGGATCGAGCCCTGACGGGCGCGGCCGGTGCCCTTCTGCTTGTAGGGCTTGCGACCACCTCCGCGGACCTCGGCCCGCGTCTTGGTGCTGTGCGTGCCCTGACGCGCGGCAGCAAGCTGCGCGACGACGACCTGGTGGATCAGCGGGACGTTGACCTGCACGCCGAACACGTGGGCGGGAAGCTCCACGGTGCCGTCGACGCCGCCCTCAGGCGTACGAAGGTCGACGGAGGTGACCTCGAGGGTCTCTGTCTGGGTGGACACGGTGTTCAGGCCCCCTTCGCCGAGGTGCGGACGAGGACGAGGCCACCCTTGGGGCCAGGCACGGCTCCCTTGATGAGGATGAGGCCGTTCTCCGCGTCGATCGCGTGGATGGTGAGGTTCTGGGTGGTCTGTCGGTCGACACCCATGCGACCCGCCATGCGCGTGCCCTTGAAGACGCGTCCAGGGGTGGCACAGGCGCCGATGGAGCCGGGCTTGCGGTGGTTCTTGTGGGCACCGTGGGAGGCGCCGACGCCGTGGAAGCCATGACGCTTCATGACACCGGCGTAGCCCTTGCCCTTGGTGGTGCCGACGACGTCGACCACCTGCCCGGCCTCGAAGAGATCCACTGCGATCTCCTGACCCACGGCGTAATCGCCGGCGTCATCGGTACGCAACTCGACCAGGTGGCGACGCGGCGTCACGCCCGCCTTGGCGAAGTGGCCCGAAGCGGGCTTGTTCACCTTGCGCGGGTCGATGGCACCGAACGCGATCTGGACGGAGCTGTAGCCGTCTGTCTCGGGGGACTTGACCTGGGTGACGACGCACGGACCGGCCCTGACCACAGTCACGGGGACGACACGGTTGTTCTCGTCCCAGACCTGGGTCATGCCGAGCTTCTCGCCCAGCAATCCCAACATGTGCTTGTTCATGGTGGCTACGTTCCTCAGAGCTTGATCTCGATGTCGACCCCGGCCGGAAGGTCGAGTCGCATGAGCGAGTCGACGGTCTTCGGCGTGGGGTCGAGGATGTCGATGAGACGCTTGTGGGTGCGCATCTCAAAGTGCTCGCGGCTGTCCTTGTACTTGTGCGGCGAGCGGATGACGCAGTAGACGTTCTTCTCCGTCGGCAGCGGCACCGGGCCCGCAACCTTCGCACCAGTACGCGTCACCGTCTCGACGATCTTGCGCGCCGAGCTGTCGATGACCTCGTGGTCGTAGGCCTTGAGCCGGATGCGGATCTTCTGTCCCGCCATGATGGCTTCGGTTCCTTATCGTTCGTGTGCCGCTGGGAGGAGCAGCCCCGGTCAGGGACGTGCCCCGGTGGGAACGCGGTCGGGCCTTGTCGCGCTAGCGGTCAGGCCCGACCGCGGTCACCAGGTGTCTTGGCAGTGCTGGTGGTGCAGAACTACTTGATGATCTTGACGACGCGACCAGCACCGACGGTGCGGCCACCCTCGCGGATCGCGAAGCGGAGGCCTTCCTCCATCGCGATCGGCTGGATCAGGTCCACCTTCATCTCGGTGTTGTCACCAGGCATGACCATCTCGGTGCCCTCGGGCAACGTGACGACGCCGGTGACGTCGGTCGTCCGGAAGTAGAACTGCGGACGGTAGTTGTTGAAGAACGGCGTGTGGCGTCCACCCTCGTCCTTGCTGAGGATGTATACGTTGGCGTCGAACTCCGTGTGGGGAGTGACCGAGCCCGGCTTGCACAGGACCTGTCCACGCTCGACGTCGTCACGCTTGGTGCCGCGAAGAAGAAGGCCCACGTTCTCGCCGGCCTGACCCTCGTCGAGCAGCTTGCGGAACATCTCGACACCGGTGACGGTGGTCTTCGAGGTGGTCGGGCGGATGCCGACGATCTCGATCTCCTCGTTCACCTTGATGAGGCCGCGCTCGATGCGACCGGTCACGACCGTGCCACGACCGGTGATCGTGAAGACGTCCTCGACGGGCATGAGGAACGGCTTCTCGGTCTCACGCTCGGGGGTCGGGATGCTCTCGTCGACAGCCTTCATGAGCTCCATGATCGACTCGCCCCACTTCGCGTCGCCGTTGAGCGCCGGGAAGGCTGCCACGCGGACGACGGGGATGTTGTCGCCGTCGTACTCGTAGGCAGAGAGCAGCTCGCGGACCTCGAGCTCGCCGAGCTCGAGGAACTCCTCGTCGTCGTCCATGTCGCACTTGTTGAGCGCGACGACCAGCGACGGGACACCCACCTGGCGGGCCAGGAGCACGTGCTCCTTGGTCTGCGGCATGGGACCGTCGGTGGCGGCGACCACGAGGATCGCACCGTCCATCTGGGCCGCGCCGGTGATCATGTTCTTGATGTAGTCAGCGTGACCAGGGCAGTCGACGTGGGCGTAGTGGCGCGCCTCGGTCTGGTACTCGACGTGCGCGATGGAGATGGTGATACCGCGCTGGCGCTCTTCGGGCGCCTTGTCGATCTGGTCGAACGGCGTGAACGGGTTCACGTCCGGGTAGGCATCGTGCAGCACCTTGGTGATCGCCGCTGTCAGCGTCGTCTTGCCATGGTCGATGTGACCGATGGTGCCGATGTTGACGTGCGGCTTGGTCCGCTCGAACTTCGCCTTCGCCACGGTGTCCTCCTGTGGACATTGCGGATGGTTACGCCGTACGACGTAGGTCCTGATGGATCGGGGTCGGGTGGTGCTGGGTGGTGTTGTGGTGCGGTGTCACTCGGGCTCTCTCACGCTCTAGCGATCGATCACCCCGGTGCGCAGGCGAGCGACTTACTCGCCTCGCGCCTTTGCGATGATCTCGGTCGCCACGTTGCCGGGGACCTGTGCGTAGGAGTCGAACTGCATGGAGTAGCTCGCCCGTCCCTGGGTCTTGCTCCGGAGATCTCCGACGTAGCCGAACATCTCCGACAGGGGGACGAGAGCCTTGACGATGCGAGCACCCGAGCGCTCGTCCATGGCCTGGATCTGGCCACGACGGGAGTTCAGGTCGCCGATCACATCTCCCATGAAGTCCTCAGGAGTGATGACCTCCACGGACATCATGGGCTCGAGGAGCACGGGGCCCGCCATGCGGGCACCCTCCTTGAACGCCATCGAGCCGGCGATCTTGAAGGCAAGCTCGGAGGAGTCGACGTCGTGGTAGGCGCCGTCTTTCAGCGTCACCTTGATGTCGACCATGGGGTAGCCGGCGAGCACGCCGTTCTCCATGGCCTCCTGGCAGCCCGCGTCGACCGACGGGATGTACTCACGAGGGATGCGACCACCGGTGACGCCGTTCACGAACTCGTAGCCACCCTCGCCCTCGGCTTCACCCGAGGCAGGCTCGATGGAGATCTGGACCTTGGCGAACTGGCCAGAACCACCGGTCTGCTTCTTGTGGGTGTAGTCGATGCGATCGATCTTCTTCGTGATCGTCTCGCGGTAGGCCACCTGCGGCTTGCCGACGTTGGCCTCGACGCGGAACTCACGACGCATGCGGTCGACGAGCACCTCGAGGTGCAGCTCCCCCATGCCCGCGATGATCGTCTGGCCGGTCTCCTCGTCGGTCCGCACCTGGAAGGTGGGGTCCTCGTCGGAGAGGCGCTGGATCGCGGTGCCCAGACGCTCCTGGTCACCCTTGGACTTGGGCTCGATCGCGACGTGGATGACCGGCGCGGGAAAGCTCATCGACTCGAGCACGACGGGTTGCTTGTCATCGCACAGCGTCTCGCCCGTGGTGGTGTCCTTGAGACCCATCACCGCGACGATGTCACCGGCGCCGACGCGCGGGATCTCCTCGCGCTTGTTGGCGTGCATCCGGTAGATCTTGCCGATGCGCTCCTTGCGGCCCTTGACCGAGTTGAGCACAGCGGTGCCCGACTCGAGGACGCCGGAGTAGACCCGGATGTAGGTCAGCTTGCCGAGGTGCGGGTCGGTCATGATCTTGAACGCCAGCGCGGAGAACGGCTCGGACTCGGCAGGAAGACGCATGATGATCGCGTCCTCATCACCGACCTTGTGGCCCTCGATGCCGTCGACGTCGAGCGGTGATGGCAGGTAGGCCACGACGGCATCGAGCATGGGCTGGACGCCCTTGTTCTTAAACGCCGAGCCGGTGAGCACGGGGGTGAGCTTGCCGGCGATGGTGGCGCGACGGATCGCTGCCACGAGGTCGGCCTCGTCGGGCTCGACGCCCTCGAGGTACTTCTCCATCATCGAGTCGTCGGCCTCGGCGATCGTCTCGAGGAGACGGTCGCGCCACTCGCGGGCGGCTTCGGTGTGGGTCTCGGGGATCTCGAGGACGTCGTAGTCCTCGCCCTTCTGGGTGTCCTCGGGCCACACGAGCGCCTTCATGCGGACCAGGTCGACCACGCCGCGGAAGTCAGCCTCGGCGCCGATCGGGATCTGCAGCACGAGCGGGATAGCGTTGAGGCGCGACACGATCATGTCGACGCAGCGGTGGAACTCGGCACCGGTGCGGTCGAGCTTGTTCACGAAGCAGATGCGCGGCACGTTGTAGCGGTCAGCCTGGCGCCACACGGTCTCGGACTGCGGCTCGACACCGGCAACCCCGTCGAACACCGCGACGGCGCCGTCGAGGACGCGCAGCGAGCGCTCGACCTCGACCGTGAAGTCCACGTGACCGGGGGTGTCGATGATGTTGATCTGGACGTCGTCCCAGTGACAGGTCGTCGCGGCGGACGTGATCGTGATGCCGCGCTCCTGCTCCTGCTCCATCCAGTCCATCGTGGCAGCGCCGTCGTGGACCTCACCGATCTTGTAGTTGATCCCGGTGTAGAACAGGATCCGCTCGGTGGTCGTGGTTTTGCCCGCGTCGATGTGCGCCATGATCCCGATGTTGCGGACCTTGGCGAGGTCGAGAGCGGTGTCGGTCGACACGGTGTGAACTCCGAATCCGAGTGTGACGGTGGATGAGGTACGAGTGCGGGGGCGCGACTACCAGCGGTAGTGCGCGAAGGCCTTGTTCGACTCGGCCATCTTGTGCATGTCCTCGCGGCGCTTGACGCTCGCACCGAGGCCATTGCTGGCGTCGAGGATCTCGTTCATGAGGCGCTCGGTCATGGTCTTCTCACGACGCTGACGCGAGAAGCTGACCAGCCAGCGCAGCGACAGGGTCGTGGCGCGGTTGGGCTTGACCTCGATCGGCACCTGGTAGGTCGCACCGCCGACACGGCGGCTCTTGACCTCGAGGGTGGGCTTGATGTTGTCGAGCGCACGCTTGAGCGCGACGACGGGGTCGGTGCCGGTCTTCTCGCGGCAGCCCTCGAGGGCGCCGTAGACGATCTTCTCGGCCGTCGACTTCTTGCCGTCGAGGAGGACCTTGTTGATCAGCTGCGAGACGAGCGGTGAACCGTAGACCGGGTCGATGACGACCGGGCGCTTGGGAGCGGGACCCTTGCGAGGCATCTAGCTCTTCTCCTTCTTCGCGCCATAACGGCTGCGAGCCTGCTTGCGGTTCTTCACGCCCTGCGTGTCGAGCGCGCCGCGGATGATCTTGTAGCGGACACCGGGAAGGTCCTTCACTCGGCCGCCGCGCACGAGCACGATCGAGTGCTCCTGCAGGTTGTGACCGACGCCGGGGATGTAGGCCGTGACCTCGATGCCGCTGGTGAGGCGGACACGCGCGACCTTGCGCAGAGCCGAGTTCGGCTTCTTGGGCGTGGTCGTGTAGACGCGCGTGCAGACACCGCGGCGCTGGGGGCTCCCCTTGAGCGCGGGCGTATTGTTCTTCGAGACCTTGTCCTGCCGGCCCTTGCGGACCAGCTGCTGGATCGTGGGCACTGCGTCTCCGTCTTCGTCGCGACGTTCTGGTGTCTTCGTCCTGCCTGGTGCGGTGGTGACCCACCGCAGCGTGTGACCGGTCTGGCTCGGTGCCTCCGACCCCCGCGCTCGGGCGTGTCGCACTCTGCCCGGCTGGGCAGGGGCGCCAATCCCCAGGGTGGAGGTCGATGCGCTTGCGTGGTGACCCGTACCACCGGATCTCGCACATGCGCAGGCACCTAGGCAGGCCTAGGCACAGGGAGAGACGATACCCAGGCAGACACGCCGGGGTCAAAACGGTGGGGCCGCTCTCGGGGTGTCCCCGGTCACTCGTGCTCACCACGCGTCCGGCTTGCGGAAGATCGCCCTCCCCCGCCCCAGGTCGTGATCTTGAGCGTTCTGGTCTGGGCATGAAGGATCGACGGTGCGCCGAGCGTGGCC
>JANXWJ010000249.1 GCA_025351185.1 Candidatus Nanopelagicales bacterium | reverse complement strand
CCGTCCGGGGGTTCCCGGGGTCCGAGGCCAGGTGCTCCTCCACGACGGTGGTGAGCGTGTCGACGATGGCGAGGAAGGGCAGTCGACCGTCGAGGAAGGCGGCGACGCACTCCTCGTTGGCTGCGTTGAAGACCGCAGGTGCGGTCCCGCCGGCGAGGCCGACCCGACGAGCGAGGAGTACGGCGGGGAACGCGACCTCGTCGAGCGGCTCGAAGGTCCAGGTCGACGCCCGGGTCCAGTCGCACCCCTGGGAGGCGCCGGGAACGCGGTCGGGCCAGGACAGTCCGAGCGCGATCGGGAGGCGCATGTCGGGCGGGCTCACCTGGGCGAGGGTGGAGCCGTCGGTGAACTCCACCATCGAGTGCACCATCGACTGCGGGTGCACGACGACGTCGATCCGGTCGTAGGGGATGTCGAAGAGTAGGTGCGCCTCGATGACCTCGAGGCTCTTGTTGACCATCGTGGCGGAGTTGATCGTGACGACGGGGCCCATCGACCACGTCGGGTGCGCCAGGGCCTGCTCGGGAGTGACCCCGTGGAGCGAGTCGCGGGTGCGCCCGCGGAACGGGCCGCCGCTGGCGGTGACGACCAGACGTAGCACCTCGCCGGCAGCGCCGCCACGGAGGCACTGGGCGAGTGCTGAGTGCTCGGAGTCGACGGGCACGATCTGACCGGGGGCGGCGGCCGCCTTGACCAGCGGGCCTCCCGCGACGAGCGACTCCTTGTTGGCCAGCGCGAGAGTGCTGCCGGCAGCCAGCGCGGCCAGGGTCGGACGCAGGCCGATCGAGCCGGTCATGCCGTTGAGCACGACGTCGGTCGGCAGCCCGGCGGCCTCGGTCGAGGCATCGGGTCCGACGAGCACCTTCGGATCCACGCCGTGGGCGGTGAGCGCCTCGCGCAGCGCGGCCTCGCGGCCCGGGTCGGCGATCGCCACGACGGGTACGCCGAACTCAGCAACCTGGGCGGCGAGCGCCGCCACGTCGGCACCGCCCGCGGTGAGCGCGGTGATCGTGAATGCGTCGCGGTTGCGGCGTACGACATCGAGGGACTGGGTCCCGATGGACCCGGTGCTCCCCAGCACCACCACCTCACGCGCACGCATCCGCCCAGTCTCCCCGAAACCCCGCCGATCCACCCCCTCAGCCACCCCACCCCGAGGGAAGTTCTTGACCTCTCAGGTCCGAAAGTGCCGTTGAGGGGCGCTTCGTGACCACAAGTCGCGATCTTGGCAGGGGCGCCGGTGACCCATCGGCGGGTCGAGCCGTGTGACTACAGCGCGATGCCGGAGAGCACGAGGACGCGCTCGTAGGTGAAGTCCTCCATGGCGGCTCGCAGACCCTCGCGGCCGACGCCGGAGGCCTTGACCCCGCCGTAAGGCATCTGGTCGGCGCGGTAGGCGGGGACGTCACCGATGATCACGCCACCGACCTCGAGCTCGGCGTGCGCCCGGAACGCCACCTGCAGGTCATGGGTGAAGACCCCGGTCTGCAGCCCGAACTTGCTGTCGTTGACGATCGCGAACGCCTCGTCGATCCCCGAGACCTGCTGCAGCACCATGACCGGACCGAAGACCTCGTCGCACACGACCTTGGAGTCGGCAGGCGCGTCGGTGATGACGGTCGGGGTGTACGTCGTTCCCTCACGGACCCCGCCGGTCAGCACCGTGGCTCCGGCGGCGACCGCCTCGGCGACCCACGACTCCACGCGGATCGCGGCAGCCTCGTTGACCAGGGGTCCGACCACGGTCGTCTCGTCCCACGGTGACCCGGTCGGCAGTGCCTCGACCTTCGCGACGATCGCGGGCACCAGCCGGTCCCACACGGTCGCGTCGACCAGCACCCGCTGCACCGACACGCAGGCCTGGCCGGCCTGATAGTTGGCGAAGGTCGCGATACGCGTCGCGGCCCACTCGAGGTCGGCCTCGCTCGACCAGTCGGCAACGACGACGGCAGCGGCGTTGCCACCGAGCTCGAGAGTGACGTGCTTGTGCGGCACCGACTTCTGGATCGCGAATCCGACGACGTCAGAGCCCGTGAACGACACGACAGGGAGACGGTCGTCGGCCACGAGCATCGGCGCGACGTCGTTGCCCACCGGGAGGACCGACCACGAGCCGGCCGGGAGATCGGTCTCGGCGAGCAGCTCGCCGAGCAGCAGTGCCGAGAGTGGCGTGGCGGGAGCGGGCTTGATGATGATCGGGGCTCCGACGGCGAGCGCCGGGGCGACCTTGTGCGCGACGAGGTTGAGCGGGAAGTTGAAGGGTGCGATGCCGAGCACCGGACCGTGCGCGAAACGGCGGATGATCGCGGCGCGACCAGTGCTCGCCGCGTCGGTGTCGAGTCGCTGCATCTCCCCCCCGAAGCGACGCGCCTCCTCCGCAGCGAAGCGGAACGTCGACGCGGCACGAGCCGCCTCGGCCCGCGCCCACATGATGGGCTTGCCGTTCTCGGCGGTGATGAGCTCGGCGATCTCCTCGAGCCGCTCGGTGATCCGGCGCGAGACGTGCGCGAGGGCATTCGCGCGGACATACGCCGGTGTGCGGGAGAACTCATGGCGCACCGCCCACGCAGCCGCGACGGCCGCCTCGACCTGCGCGGCGCTCGGCAGGCTGTGCGCACCTACGACCGAGCCGTCGTACGGGTTGACGACCTCGACGGTGACGTCGGAGGTCTCGGGGCGGCCGGCGATCCACATCGCGCGCACATCACTCATGCCCACGACGGTACGGCGACGCGTCTCCACCGCGTGCGCCCACAGGGACCCTCACACGCACCCGCCCCTCCACCTCGTACACCCACCCCGCTGCCGACCTGGGTGCTGTGGGGGCTTCCCGGACGGTGAAGACCCGACAACACCCACGTCACGGGTGGGTGGGTCCTTAAGCGGGGTCCAAGGGGGTCTTGGGCGGCGGGGCCGATGCTGCGTCAGACCGGATGGGAGACCCGTTCGGCAATCTGAGAGGACACGACCATGATCGTCTCGACCCGCTCGCTCCGCCGGGCCGGCATCGGTGCCGGCCTCGCGCTTGCCCTGGTCATCCCGACCACCGGCGTCGCCAACGCAGCTCCCGCCTCCTCCTCGCATGCCACCGTGGTGAGCCCGACCGTCAAGCACGCCGCACTCGTCGCGCTGCGCGCCGCACTCGCCAAGGCTGCCGCCGACCAGCGCGCCGCCGTCGCGGCTGCCCGCCTCGCGTTCGACACCGACGGTGTCGTGGTGCTCGCGAAGTCGCAGCGCCTCGCCATCATCAACTCCTCGACCGACGCCGCGGTCATCCTCGCCGCCAACGTGGCCTACGCAGACGCGGTCTCCGGCCCCGCCGCCACCCGCGCCGGTGCGATCGACAACGCCCGCACCGCTCGGTTCGCCGCCGTCGACGCCGCCTACGCGGCCTACGACCTCATCGTGAACCCGGCCAACGCCATCGCGCGCAATGCGCTGCGCGCCGCCATGCGCAGTGCCAACTATGAGCTGCGTACGCACGTGGTTGCGGCGCACAAGGCGTTCCGGATGAGCACCGCGTCGGCGCACGCCACCCAGCGTGCGGCGATCAACACCGCGATCGCGGTCTTCACCGCCAGCGGCCGCACCCCGGCCGACCTCGCGGTGTTCAACCACTCCATCGCAGCAGCCCGCAAGGCGTTCGCGGCCACCCCGGCCGTCGTCGCTGCCCGCGCCGCCCGTCACACCGCCGTGCACACCGCGTGGGTGCGCTACGCCCTCGACGTGCGTGCCGCACGCATCGCCTTCCACAAGGCAACCGGTCACTGGCCGCACGTGCAGCGCATCGTGCCCCCGGCGATCTGACCGACCCGCATGACGACGCCCTCCTCGGCTGGCGCCAGGGGGGCTTCGTCATGCGTTCCTACGTCCACCGGGTCATCGCACGGTGTCGCGGTGTACGGCCGCGCTCAGCTGGGCCGTCGGGTGAGCGCGAGGTAGAGCTCGGCGCGCACGCCGGCATCGTCGAGCGAGCGTCCGAGGAGCGCCTCGGCTCGACGCAGGCGATGGCGGACCGTGTGCCGGTGCACGCCGAGGTCGGCTGCGGCCGCATCGACCTGGCCGTGTCGCGACAGCCAGGCGAGCAACGTCGCCGCGAGGTCGGCCCGCTCCCCCTGCTCGTCGAGGGGTGCCAGCAGCGCAGCAGCCCAGGCATCCGCCGCACCCGGTTCGAGCAGCGCCTCGAGACCGCCACCGAGATCGTCGTAGGTCCGCACGCGGACCCCTGTTCCCATCGTTGCGAACGCGAGCGCGCGGCGCGCACGAGACCATGACCGCGCAAGGCCATCCGGGTCACTCACATCGGCGACGTCGCCGATTCCTATGCACACCACGGCATCCGCGTCGTCAGCTGCCGCCTCCGCGCCTTCACGCGCTGTCGACGCAGGCACCACCGCTACGACCAGCGGCGGATCCTCCGGCACGAGACCGGAGCCGATCGCGGCTCCGGGCATCGACTCGGCGAGCCGGTCCTCGACACCCGGCACGGCCGCCGCGTCGACGGGTCGCACGACGACGACGCGCACCGGGGAAGCGCCGAGGCAGCTCCACCCGAGCGCCTCGAGCGGCAGCTCGTTCACGTGCCCGTCGAGCAGCAGCCTTAGAGCCGCGGCACGCACTCCACGCTCCGCCGATGTACGCCCCTCGCTGCGCGCGAGCGACAACGACAGCAGCGACACCGCGAGGTTGACGACCGCCTGGTCGTTGGCCCGGATGGCCGCGGGTGCACCGACGGCGAGGAAGCCGCGGGCCCTACCGCGGACACCGAGGGGCTGGATCACGACGTAGTCGTCGGTCGACGACAGCACGGCCGAGGCGAGCAGACCCTTGGGGCGCAGGCGAGCGATCTCGTCGGCCAGGTCGAGGGCGCGTGTCGACGCCGCGGCGGGGCTCGCGTGGACGACCCCGCCAGCCGGGTCGAGCACGATCGCGAACCCGCCCACATGCTTCGCGAGCCGCGTCGCGACCGCCGACGACACGCCGTCGTCCGCCGTGAGGGCGGCGCGGATCAGGTCGCGCTGCGCGGCGAAGCCGCGCGCCGCCTCGTCGTACTCCTCCGCCGACAGGAGCCGTGACACCGCCTTCGTCACCGCGATGAACGGCGTGGCCTCCGGCACCTCGATCAGCGTCAGCCCGGCCTTGTCAGCGGCAGCGACGAGCGCGACCGGCAGCACGGCGTGCGACAGCCCGACGGCCAGCCCGAGGCCGACGACACCCGCATCGACGAGGCGCTGGACGTAGGACGTCACCGCGGCGCCCTTGGCCGGGAGTCGCATCCCGGTGGTGAGCAGGAGCTCGCCACCCTCGAGGAACGGTGCTGGATCCTCGAGCTCGCTGACCGCGACCCACCGCACCGGCTCGTCGAGGTGCGAGGCGCCGGCGCGCACCACGAGACCGAGGTCGGCGAGTGCGGTGATGTCGCGCAGACGAGGCGGCACGATGAGCCCTCCGGAGCGAGCCGGACCTCACTGTCCGGATCGGACAAGACTAGCGCCGAGGTTGGACGCGAAGTCCACGTTGCGACGACGGGGTGCGGCCCTACTCTCGACCCATGACGACCTCCTCCTCCCCCCTCGCCGCGGACCTCCCTCAGGAGCGCCGCCTCGTCACCGCCATCCCCGGGCCGAAGTCGCTGGCCCTGCAGGCCCGTCGCGTGTCCGCCGTCAGTGCCGGCGTCGGAGCCACCCTGCCGGTCTACGTCGAGGCAGCGGGCGGCGGCGTCATCCTCGACATCGACGGCAACTCGCTCATCGACATGGGATCAGGCATCGCGGTGACCAGCGTGGGCAACGCCGCCCCGAAGGTCGTCGCGGCCGTGCAGGAGCAGGTCGCGAAGTTCACCCACACGTGCTTCATGGTCACGAGCTATGAGGGTTACGTCGAGGTGTGCGAGCTGCTCAACCGCCTCACGCCGGGCGACCACGAGAAGCGCTCGGCGCTGTTCAACTCCGGCGCCGAGGCGGTGGAGAACGCGGTAAAGATCGCTCGCGCCCACACCAAGCGCGATGCCGTCGTGGTGTTCGAGCACGGCTACCACGGACGTACGAACCTCACGATGGCCATGACCGCGAAGAACGTGCCCTACAAGCAGTCCTTCGGCCCGTTCGCGAGCGAGATCTATCGCGTGCCGCTGTCCTACCCCTTCCACGACGGACGCGACGGCGCCAAGGCTGCCGCCGACGCGATCAGCCGCATCGACAAGGAGATCGGCGCGGGCAACGTCGCTGCGATCGTGATCGAGCCGATCGCTGGAGAGGGTGGCTTCATCGTCCCGGCTGACGGCTTCCTCCCGGCCCTCGTCGAGTACGCACGAGCCAACGGGATCGTCTTCGTCGCTGACGAGATCCAGACCGGCTTCTGCCGCACGGGTGACTGGTTCGCCTGTGACCGCGAGGGCATCGTGCCCGACCTGATCACGACCGCGAAGGGCATTGCCGGCGGTCTTCCCCTCGCGGCCGTGACGGGTCGCGCCGAGATCATGGACAGCGTCCACGCCGGCGGCCTCGGTGGGACCTACGGCGGCAACCCCGTCGCGTGCGCCGCCGCGATCGGCTCGATCGCCACGATGGAAGAGCTCGACCTGTCCTCGGCTGCACGGCGTATCGAGTCGGTGATGAAGCCGCGACTGCAGACCATCGCCGACAAGACCGGCGTGATCGGCGAGATCCGCGGACGCGGCGCGATGATCGCGGTCGAGCTCGTGAAGCCGGGCACCGACGAGCCCGACGCCGAGCTCACCGGGGCGATCGCGAAGGCCTGCCACGCCCAGGGCGTCGTGATCCTCACCGCCGGCACCTACGGCAACGTGCTGCGATTCCTGCCGCCGCTGACGATGCCCGACCACCTGCTCGACGAGGCGCTGACCGTCCTCGAGGAGCAGTTCCTGGTCCTCACCGGCCACTGATCCTGCACTGTCGAAGGCCCGAGCCCCTGAGGGTTCGGGCCTTCGTCGTGTGACGGGGCGCACAGTGCGCACCCGCTGTCCGTGCATCCGTTGCGTAGGTCGATCCGGAAGAACCTGTGACGCGCCCGACGGGGGCGACGCGGATCGAGGAGACGACACATGCGCCACACCAAGATCGCCGTCGCTGCAGTGGCAGCACTCACGGCACTGACCCTGGCCGCCTGCGGCAGCTCGAGCAGCACCACCGCCACCAGCGCTCCGGCGGCGGCCAGCACAGCCGGAGCCAGCTCGCCCGCAGCATCGACGCCTGCTGCGGCCGGCACCATCGTCGACGTGGCCGCGGCCAACCCCGGCTTCACCACGCTCGTCGCTGCGGTCAAGGCCGCCGGACTTGCCGAGACCCTCAGCGGCCCCGGCCCGTTCACCGTCTTCGCACCCACCAACGCGGCGTTCGCCGCGCTGCCGGCCGGCCTGGTCGACAAGCTGCTCAAGCCGGAGAACAAGGCCGTGCTCGCGAAGATCCTGACCTACCACGTGCTCGCGTCGAAGGTCATGGCTGCCGACGTCAAGGACGGCAAGGTCGCGACCGTCGAAGGCAGCACCATCACCATCGACACGATGAGCGGTGTCAAGGTCAACGACGCCAAGGTCACCGCGACCGACATCGCGGCGAGCAACGGCATCATCCACGTCATCGACAAGGTGCTCGTGCCCGCCGACGTGGACGTCTCCAAGCTCTGAGCCCCACCGCGACAACGGACCCGCCTTGCTGGCGTAACTGCTGCTGAGCACCACGCTTCAGCAGCACATACGCCGGCATCGTGGGTCCGTCGTTGTGCTGGGCAGGGGGCAGGATGTGGGGATGAGCTTGTCGCTGGTCGGGTGGAGAAGGAGCGTGCAGGCGATCTATGCCGAGGTGCGGGCCTGTGCGGACCCCGGCGATGGTCATCGGGTGTGGCGCGAGCGCCGACACGGGCTGTTCGCGACGCACCCAGACTCCCCTCTGCCAGCCGACAGGCGTTCTGCCTTCACGGGTCTGAGCTATGCCGACTACGACCCCGCGCTGCGGTGGACGCTCGAGCTGCTGCCGGCCGAGGCAGTCGATCTCGACGTGCCGACGGGCACCGACGGTGTCGTGCGCTTCCGGCGTACCGGCCGGGTCGAGCTGCCCGACGGTCGCGGGAGCCTCGACGTGTGGTGGCTGCAGCAGTACGCCGGGGGGCTCTTCGTGCCGCTGCGCGACGCGACGACGGGACGCACGACGTACGGCGGCGGGCGCTACCTTCTCGACACGGCGAAGGGCGCAGACCTCGGCGGCGACGACACGCGCCTCGTCATCGACCTCAACTTCGCCTACCAGCCGTCGTGCGCCTACGACCCCGCCTGGGCCTGTCCCCTGGCCCCGCCGGGCAACATCCTCACCGACGCTGTCGACGCCGGCGAGCTCTACGTCGACACCTGACTCCACCCCAGCGCGTGATCTTGGGCGTATGGCGGTTTCCCGACGCGGGAAGCGATCACACGACCAAGATCACGCCAGGTGATCGGGCCGGGTCAGCCGGGAAGGTCGGTGAGGACTGCGTGGGTCTGAGGGTCGCGCTCCTGGATCCCCCAGGCCTGGGCGTAGCCGTCGCGCAGGAGATCGAGGAACGGTACGGCGTCGAACGCCTCCGGGCCGAGCACTCCGGCCCCCGACCACACGCCGGTCGCGAGCAGCTCGAGGGCGACGACCGGATTCATCGCGGTCTGCCAGACGACCGCCTGGGCGCCGTACTCATTCATCGTCCACTCGTTGTGCGCGACGTGGTAGAGGTAGACCTCGCGCGGCTGGCCGTCCTTGCCCGTGCCGGTGACCCAGACACCCGCGCACGTGGAGCCAGACATCCTCTCGCCCAGGGTCAACGGGTCCGGGAGTGCCGCTGCCACGACGTCGCGCGGCGAGACCTGCACACCGCGCACGCTGACCGGCTCGGTCTTGTCGAGCCCGAGCTTGTGCAGTGTCTTGAGCACGTCGATGAACTCGTCACCGAGACCGAACTTGAACGTCACTCGACGCGCATCGAGCCAGCGCGGCATGAGCAGCACTTCCTCGTGCTCGACGTTGACGCACTCGACCGGGCCGATGCCACCTGGGAAGTCGAAGACCTCGGGCTCGGAGAACGGCGCCGTGGTGAACCACTCGCGGTCCTTTTCCCAGATGACGGGCGGGTTGAGGCACTCCTCGATCGTCGTCCAGATCGAGAACGACGGCGCGAAGTCATAGCCCTCGATGACGAGGTTGCCCGCGTCGCGTACGCCGAGCTCGTCGATCTCGGCGAACAGATGGTCGCTCGCATAGCGCGCGAAGACGTCGGCGAGACCCGGCTCGACTCCCATGCCCACCAGGGCAAGTCGGCCGTTGGACTCCCACTCTGCCGCCTTGGCGAACTGGTCGTCGCCGAGCTTGACGCCGGGCAGCTCGTGCGGCTTCTCCGCGTGCGGTGACGACAACGACATCGCGGTGTCGAGATAGTCGGCGCCCGCAGCGAATGCCCCGTCGAAGATCGGCATGACGAAGCGAGGGTCCACAGCATTGAGCACGTGCGTCGAGCCGTGCTCGCGCACGAGTGCGGCGACTGCATCGGCGGAGGAGGCGTCGACGTGCGCCGCGACGAAGCGCGGGTCGGCGACGCGCGCGACGATCGACTCGGCGCGCGTGACGTCGTAGTCGGCGATCACGATCTGGGTGAAGAAGTCGCGACGCGCGGCGATGAGCGCCGCCGACGACCCGACGCCACCAGCGCCGACGATGAGGATCCGCATGGGAGTCGTCCTGTGCTCGGGGGCACGACCTGGCGTCGACACCCGCTCCTGACGCACGCTAAGCCATAAGGTGCTTATATGAAGGACGCAGAACACAACTTGCATCACGAGGCGGCGCCATGACGACCGGATGGACGGTGCTCGGGGTGCCCATCGACTCGGTCGGAGCGCCGTCCGGCGGCCCCCGGATGGGGACCGAGCTCTCCCCCGATGCGCTGCGTGCCCGTGGCCTCGCGGAGCGGCTCACGGGGCACGACGCAGGGGACGTCGACACCCGCATCACTGGATCCCAGCGCGATTCCGTCACGGGGCTCGTCGGCGGCGACACGGTGGCGGCAAGCGTCCGCGCCGTACGCCTCGCGACCGCGGGTGTGCTGCGAACCGGTCGACGGCCGCTGGTCGTCGGCGGCTGCTGCGCGCTGCTGATGGGTGCCTTGGCGGCTGCACGAGACGAGCTCGGACCCGTCGGGCTGGCCTACGTCGACGGCCATCTCGACCTCTATGACCACCTGACCTCACCGACCGGAGAGGCTGCCGACATGCCGATCGCCGTACTCCTCGGGTTGGGACAGCGCGGTCTCCTCGACGCGGTGTCACCGTCACCTGTGCTCGATGTCGAGCGACTTCGGCTGCTCGGCGCGCGCGACGAGGACGAGCAGGCCGACCTCGCGGATCTCGCAGCGTGTCTCGACGTGCACGTGACGAGCCCGGAGGGGATCGCCAGCGCACCCGTCGCGGCTGGCGGCGCAGCGGCCTACGCGTTGGGTCGACATGGGCGCTTCTGGCTGCACCTCGATATCGATGTCCTCAGTGTCGAGGAGTTCCCCGCCACCGACTACCTTATGCCCGGTGGACTGAGTGTCGACGAGCTGCGAGACCTCCTGCGGCCGTTGGGATCTGACGGTGCGCTCGTTGGGGCGTCGGTCGGGTGCTACAACCCGCAGAAGGATCCCGGCGGTCGCTGCGGCGACGCCCTCGCGGACCTGCTCGTCGACGTGCTCGGACAGCGCGGATGAGCCGCGAGACCTCGCTCCGTCCTGACGCCGGCATCGCGATACCCGACGCCGCACCGAGGCCGCCGCGACGCGGCATCCGCGCCGAGCGTGCGTTCGCCGCCAACGTGCTCGGCACGTTGACCCTCACGATCTCCGACCGCGTCGGTGCTGCAGCGACTCGCGTGACGCGCCACGGCGCCAACGCGCCCGCCGCTCTCGTGAGCCTCCTGTGGTATCCCGACCGGCCGATCGCCTTCCTCGCGGCACGGCTTCGGATCAGCCACCCCGGCGCCGTGCAGCTCGTCGACCGGCTCGAGACCGATGGCCTCCTCGAGCGCATCCCCGCGCTCGACGGCCGCACGAAGCTGGTGGCCCTCACAACCCTCGGCGAGAAGACGGCGCTCGGCGTGCTCGCGCAGCGGCGCGAGATCCTCGACCGCGCGGTGTCCTCGCTCGACGACGACACCGTGCGGGCACTGTCCGGTGCCGTCTCGGCCATGCTCGAGGCGCTCACCGACGACCTGCTGACCAGCGAGCACATGTGCCGGATGTGCGACGAGCTCGCGTGCCCTGATGCCCGGTGCCCCGTCGAGCGCGCGGAGCCCGCCCCGCGCCACCGCAGGGGTGCGGGCTACGGCGTCTCCGAGCCGCACGAAGACTGACGAGCGCACTCGCACCGAAGCCAAAGCGCGACTGGGAGTCACCCTCGTGACAGAGAATGCGGTGTGACGTTCGCTTGATCGTCGATCCGGCCAGCGTGCCGCCACGGGGTTCGGTGAACGACGGAGCAACCACACCTGAGCGCTCAGGCGGAGCTCACCCGCGGCCCGTACGAGCAGGGCAGCAAGGGCCTCAAGGGCGGAGCACTCGGGCTCCTGTCCAGCGTCGTCATCGGGGTCTAATCGACCGCACCCGGCTACTCGATCGCGGCGACGCTCGGCGAGGTGGCCGCGCTCGTCGCGTTCCAGGCCCCCGCGGTGATGGTCCTGGCGTTCGTGCCCATGATCTCCATCGCCTATGCCCACCGCGATCTGCACCGTGTGGCGCCCGATCGCGGCACGACGTTCACGTGGACCACCAAGGCTTTCGGCCCAGGGGCAAGTGGCTGTGCCATCATCGCCGCCGACGTCGTCGTCATGGCCAGCCTGTCGCAGATCGCAGGCATCTACGGATTCCTCCTGTCCGGGCAGGATGATCTGGCCAGCAACACCGCAGCTGTTACACCGGTCGGCTGTCTGTGGATCGTGGGGCTGACCTACGTCTGCTACCGCGGCATCGAGGTGTCGGCGAAGTCCCAGTTCGTGATGCTCGCCGTCGAGGTGGTCGTCGTGGTCATGTTCAGGGCGATCGCGCTCACGAAGGTGTGCACCAACGACGCCGGGCCGAATGCCGCGACTCCCTCGCTCTCCTGGTTCAACCGCCTCAACATCGTCGGCGCGGGCGGCACGTTCTCCTTCGCAACCATGTCATCTGCAGTGCTGCTTGCGGTGTTCATCTACTGGGGACGGGACTCGGCCGTCGCCGTCAACGAAGAGACGAAGGACCCGGCCACGACGCCCGGAAAGGTCGGAGTTCTCTCGACGATCTTCCTCGTCCTGACCCACGCCATCGTGGCCTCGCTGCTGTAGCGTTCGACAGCGCCGACTCTCTGGCTGGCTCTGACGACGTGCTCGCCACGCTGGGCACGTCGGTGATGGGCACGGGCCTCGACAAGGTGATCATCATCGCCGTCCTGACCTGCGCCGCTGCGTCGACGCAGACGACGATCCTGCCGACTGCCCGATCTACGCTCTCGATGGCTGCCTACCAGGCGCTGCCACCGTCGTTCGCGAAGATCCACCCCCGCTTCTTCACACCCACAACGTCCACGATCGTGATGGGTGTCATCTCGATCCTCGTCTACGTCACGATCACCGCGCTGAGCGACAACATCCTGGCTGATTCCGCGCTCGCCGTCGGCTTGCTCATCGCGTTCCACTACGGCCTCAGAGGATTTGCGTCCGCGTGGTATTTCGGCAACGAACGCGGGTCGGGGTTCAGAGATCTGGCTGCGCGGATCATCATGCCGTTGCTGGGCGACCTCATCCTGGTCGGCGCGTTCGTGATCA
>JANXWJ010000222.1 GCA_025351185.1 Candidatus Nanopelagicales bacterium | reverse complement strand
CACGCCCAACAAGGAGCGCCTCGGCGCCAACGCGATCCTCGGCGTCTCGCTCGCCGTCGCCAAGGCCGCCGCCGACTCCTCGGGGCTGCCGCTTTTCCGCTACGTCGGCGGTCCCAACGCCCACATCCTCCCGGTCCCGATGATGAACATCCTCAACGGCGGGTCGCACGCCGACTCCGACGTCGACATCCAGGAGTTCATGATCGCGCCGATCGGTGCCGAGAGCTTCCGTGAGGCACTGCGCTGGGGCGCGGAGGTCTACCACGCTCTCAAGGCGGTACTGAAGAAGGAAGGCCTGTCCACCGGCCTCGGTGACGAGGGTGGCTTCGCCCCCAACCTGCCCAGCAACCGGGCCGCCCTCGACCTCATCTCGAAGGCGATCGACGACGCCGGCTTCACCCTCGGCCGCGACTTCGGCCTCGCACTCGACGTCGCGGCGAGCGAGTTCTTCCACGGCGGCGTCTACACCTTCGAGAAGACGTCGAAGACCGCGGAGGAGATGTCGGCCTACTACGCCGCACTGGTCGCCGACTACCCGCTCGTCTCGATCGAGGACCCGCTCAACGAGGACGACTGGGAGGGTTGGAAGACGCTCACCGATGCCATCGGCCACCAGGTGCAGATCGTCGGTGACGACCTCTTCGTCACCAACCCCGAGCGCCTGCAGCGCGGCATCGACGCGTCGACCGCCAACGCACTCCTGGTCAAGGTCAACCAGATCGGCTCGCTCACCGAGACGCTCGACGCCGTCGCGATGGCGCACCGCAACGGCTACCGCTGCATGATGAGCCACCGTTCGGGCGAGACCGAGGACGTCACCATCGCCGACCTCGCCGTCGCCACCGACTGCGGTCAGATCAAGACCGGCGCCCCCGCCCGCTCCGAGCGCGTCGCGAAGTACAACCAGCTGCTGCGCATCGAGGAGGAGCTCGACGACGCTGCTCGCTTCGCCGGTCGCGGCGCCTTCCCGCGCTTCCACGGCTGAGGCTCGGGACACACGTGAGCGGACCGTCGCAGCGGGCCGGGGAGCGCCAGACGGCGCGCCGCGGCCCGTCGACGCGTCCGTCCTCGGGTTCGACGGTCTCGCGCAGCACCGGGTCGTCTCGTCGCTCGAGCGGCCAGGGATCCAGCAACGTCACCTCGCCCCGTGCGACTGCGGCCGCTCGCATGGCAGCGCTGCGCGGCCGTCCGAGCCTCACCGGTCGCGCCGTCGTGCTCGCGATCGTGCTGGCGTTGCTGGTGTTCACGCTTGCGGTGCCTGCACGCGCGGTGCTCAAGCAGCGTGCCGAGATCAACGCCCTACGTGCCGACAACGCAGCGGCGCAGTCGCGCGTCGACGCGCTCGCTGTGCGCGAGGAGCGGCTGCAGGACCCGGCCTATGTCACGTCTCTCGTCCGCGAGCGGCTGCACTATGTGCTGCCGGGCGAGGTGGGCTACGTCGTGCTCGACCCGTCCGAGGCACCCGCGCCCACCACAAGGCTCACGGTCGCTCCGGTCGTGTCCTGGTATTCCTCGTTGTGGGCTGCCGTCAGCACCGCGGACTCCGCGGGTGCTCCCGCACCCGCAGGTGTCGCCGTGCGCCCCAACGCCCCCAAGTGATCTCGGCCGCATGACCCAGCATCCGGCACCGACCACTGCCGACCTTGCCGTCGTACGCCGACAGCTCGGGCGCGAGCCGCGCGGGGTGCGCGGGATCGCGCATCGGTGCGGCTGCGGCGACCCGGACGTCGTGCAGACCGAGCCGCGGCTGCCCGACGGCACGCCGTTCCCGACGATGTACTACCTCACCTGCCCTCGCCTCGCGGGTCTCATCGGCACTCTCGAAGCCGGCGGCACCATGCGCGAGATGCAGGACCGGCTCGCCACCGATGCGGGGCTCGCTGCGGCGTACACCGCTGCCCACGAGACCTACCTCGTGGAGCGCGAGTCGATCAAGCACGTCGAGGAGATTGTGGGAATCACCGCGGGTGGCATGCCTTCGCGCGTGAAGTGCCTGCACGTGCTCGTGGGTCACGCACTGGCCGCTGGCCCCGGCGTCAACCCGTTCGGTGACGAAGCGCTCGCCCTGCTCCCCGACTGGGCAGCAGCAGGTCCATGTACGTGTGAGGAGACCTCGTGAGCATCCGCGTCGCCGCGATCGACTGTGGCACCAACTCGTTGCGACTGCTCGTCGCCGACATCGACCTCGAGGCGGGCACGCTCGTCGACCTGCATCGGCAGATGGAGATCGTGCGGCTCGGTCAGGGTGTCGACAAGACCGGGCGCCTCGCACCCGAGGCGCTCGAGCGCACGTTCGCCGTGTGCGACCGCTATGCCGAGGTCGTCCGGGATCTGGGTGCCGGGCGCATCCGGTTCGTCGCCACTTCGGCGTCGCGCGACGCGGAGAACCGCGACGAGTTCGTCTCGGGCGTGCTTGCGCGGATGGGCGTCGAGCCTGAGGTCGTCACGGGCGACGAGGAGGCGCGGCTCTCGTTCAGCGGAGCCACCCGAGGCCTCGTCGGTGCGGAGCCGCCGTATCTCGTCGTCGACATCGGTGGTGGCTCCACCGAGTTTGTCCTCGGGACTTCGGAGCCGGTCGCCGCCCGCAGCGTCGACATCGGATGCGTACGTCTGACCGAGCGCTACTTCGCCGACGACCCGCCCACGCGCGCCGAGATCGACGCCCTCATCGGAGATGTCGATGCCGCAATATCTCATGCAGCAGAGACGGTTCCACTGGGTGAGGCGCACACGCTCGTCGGCCTCGCCGGCTCGGTGACGACTGTGGCAGCAGTCGCCCTGGGGCTGGAGACCTATGACGCCTCACGCGTCCACGGCACGCGCCTGTCGGCCGCGACGGTGGCCAAGACCTCCGCCCGGCTGCTCGCGATGACTCACGACGAGCGGGCCGCGATCCGGGTGATCCACCCGGGGCGGGTCGACGTCATCAACGCCGGAGTCCTCGTGCTCCGCCGGATCATGGAGGCGACCGGATCACCCGAGGTCCTCGTCTCCGAGCACGACATCCTCGACGGCATCGCCTGGAGCCTCGCCCAGCCACAGCTCTGACCCGACCCCAGCTCTGACCCCACTCACAGCTCTGACCCCGACCCCACCACCTGATCCATCCCAGCCGGCAGGTCCTGCAGGGCTTGCTGTGTCGTGAAGAACTGCGGCGCAGCGGGACGAGTGGGTTGGCGTTCGCGGGCGGTGCGCAGTCGTGTCAGGCTGAAGCATGATTTCTGTTGCCTCAGTCCCCCTCACCATGCTCGATGGACGCGCGACCTCGTTCGAGGAGTACGCCGGACGCGCGGTGCTCGTCGTCAACGTCGCGAGCAAGTGTGAGCTCACGCCGCAGTACGCCACGCTCGAGACGCTCGCCGGGACGTACGCCGACCGCGGCCTCACCGTGCTCGGCGCGCCCTGCAACCAGTTCTTGGGGCAGGAGCCGGGCAGCAACGAGGAGATCGCTGAGTTCTGCTCGACGACCTACGGAGTGACCTTCCCGCTCACCGACAAGGTCGAGGTCAACGGCGAGGGTCGGCACCCGCTGTTCGACGCGCTCACCGCCATGGCTGACGCCGAGGACTACTCCGGCGACGTGCGCTGGAACTTCGAGAAGTGGCTCGTCTCGCCCGAGGGCGAGGTCGTCGCCCGCTTCTCCCCGGATACCCTCCCCGACGACCCCGCCGTCATCGCCGCCCTCGAAGCAGCCCTCCCCGAGTAACAGGTCGAACGGTCGCTAAGGAGAGTCCCTGAGCAACCATTCGACCTGTTACTCGGGGGGTGGGGCCGACGTGGCCTGAGGGGTGGGTCACGTTGGCCCGTTCGGAGCGGCGGGTTTGCTCAGGCGTGCCTAACCTGGAGGTATGAGCACCTCGGGGACCGCCAGCACGCCTGGTACGGCCAGCTCCACCCATGCGCACGTCGAGGCATCGCTGCCACCACGGATCCTCGTGGTCGGCGGCGGCTACGTCGGGATGTACACCGCGCTGCGGCTCGGGCAGCGCCTGCAGCGCGATGAGGCGCGTGTCACGGTCGTCGACCCGCGTTCCTACATGACCTATCAGCCGTTCCTTCCTGAGGCGGGCGCGGGCTCCATCCAGCCGCGCCACACGGTCGTGCCGCTGCGCCAGACGTTGCGCGACGCCGAGATCGTCGCCGGGTCGGTCGTGAAGGTCGACCACGCGCGCAAGGTCGCGGTGGTGCAGCCGCTCGAGGGCAAGCCCTATGACCTGCCCTACGACACGCTCGTCATGGCGGTCGGGTCGGTGCCCCGCACCCTCCCGATCCCTGGCCTCGCCGACTGG
>JANXWJ010000202.1 GCA_025351185.1 Candidatus Nanopelagicales bacterium | reverse complement strand
CGGATGTTCCCAGAGTTCACCCTCGGCAGAATCCCCGCCGCCGGTGACGCGAGTAACAGGTCCAACGGTCGTTGAACGGCACCCGTGAGCGACCGTTAGACCTGTTACTCGGGGACCAGAGAGGGCGGGGACCAGCGGGGCCGCCCAGTACGGCAACAGGTGTTGATGGCGGCGGTAGACCAGCGGCCGGGAGCGGGGCGACAGGGCCGTCGCGCTGGGACGCGTGACCCTTGCACCCACCGACCGGAGACCCGATGGCTGCCGACGCACCCGGTCTACCCGCCCCTATCCGTGGCCGTCGCGCTGCTCGCGGGCTGCAGCATCTCGGTGGAACCGCTTGGGTGGTCGCGCCGACGGTCGCAGGGCTAGCACGGCGGACGCCATGCCCTCCGGCCAGGCACTGGGTGTGCCAGAATCAGCACAACGGTGCCAGCTGCCTAGGTGTGCCGATATTGGCACAGTGCTCCCCTGGAGCGCATTGCGCTGAAATTGGCACACTGAAGGAGGCTGAGATGACCCGAACGTTCACCGTCCGCACCGGCAAGGACCTGGGTGGCGCGGTCCGCGAGGCCCGGCTCGCCTCCAACATGACGCAGGAGGATCTCGCCGAACGGACGGGTCTCGGGCGCAGCTACCTGGCCAAGATGGAGTCCGGTCTGAGCGTCGTACTCCTCGACCGTGCCCTGCGTGCCCTGCGCCAGCTCGGCGCCGAGGTGGTGGTCACCTTCCCGGAGCGCAGCGATGGCCCGTAGCCGCACGGCACCGGTCTGGTTGCACGGCGCGCCGATCGGTGCGATCACGAGCACGCCGCGACGCGGGACCACGCTGCGGTTCACCTACGACGCCGACGTGCTCGATCGGTACCCGCTCAACGTGCCCCTGCTGTCCTGCTCGATGCCCACAGGGGCCCGGACCATGAACGCCCGCGCGTTCTTCGCCGGGCTGCTCCCCGAGGGTGACCACCGGCGGGCGCTGGCCTCGCGCGCGCTCGTCCTGGACACCGACGTGTTCGCGCTCCTGCTCGCCTACGGCCAGGACGTCGCCGGCGCCGTTGTCGTCGGCGACGCCGTGGCCGACCGACCCCGCGCCACCGCCGACCCCTACAGCGCGAGCGCGCTTGACGACGAGGTGGCCGCGCTGGCGGACAAGGCGCGCCCTCTCGCTGTGCACGACGACTCCGAGCTGTCGATCGCAGGTCTGCAGGACAAGATGCTGCTGGTCGCACTCGAGGACGGCGGGTGGGCACGTCCGGTCCACGGGTATCCGTCCACGCACATCCTCAAGGTCGACGACCGGGCGCACCGTGGGCTCGTGGTCGCCGAGCACACGTGCCTGCAGATCGCGAGTGCGGCGCAGCTGCCCGCGGCGAAGTCCCAGCTCGCGGCCTTCGGTGAGCTCGACGCCCTGATCGTGACCCGGTTCGACCGGGAGGTCGGCGATGCGGCCCTGCCCCGCCGGATCCATCAGGAGGACTCCTGCCAGGCGCTCGGCATAGATCTCGGGCCGAGTGCTGGCCGCGCCAAGTACGAGCGTCACGGAGGGCCGCGCCTGCGCGAGGTGGCGGACCTGCTCGACGCGTGGGGGGACCGGGAGTCCCGCTACGAGCTGCTCGACCAGGTCGTGTTCACCGTGCTGATCGGCAACGGTGACGCGCACGGCAAGAACGTCTCGTTCCTGCACCGTGCCGCCGACGAGATCGCGCTCGCCCCGCTCTATGACACGGTGCCCACGGCGCTGTGGCCGGCACTGCGCACCTGGGCCGCGATGTCCGTCGGCGGCGCGATCGAGCTTCCCCAGATTGACCTGGCCGACATCATCCGGGAGGCGACCACCTGGGGACTGAGCGAGAGCTTCGCCCGGGCGCGGGCCGTCGCCACCACGGAGCGGGTGCGCCAGGCATGTCTAACGGTCGACCGTCCAGACGCGCCGATCGCCGAGGCCACGGCGCAGCTCGTCAGCTCGAACTGCGAGAAGCTGCTCACCGCGGCACCCGACTAGGCCCGCCCATGGGGTCTCGTGCGGTCCCACGCGCCGGTGAGCTCGAACGCGATCGTGCGGCCGCCCCTAGCTCTCGGCCCTTCGGGTCACTCGGCCATCAACACATCAACACCTGTTGCCGAAGTGGGGGGCCGCGGGGGGTTAGCTGTAGACGTGGGGGGCCAGGGTGCCGACGACGCGGAGGTTGCGATACTTCTCGGCGTAGTCGAGGCCGTAGCCGACGACGAACTCGTTGGGGATGTCGAAGCCGACGTACTTCACGTCGACGGCGACCTTCACCGCGTCGGGCTTGCGGAGCATGGTGAGCACCTCGACCGACGCCGGGCCGCGCGAGCGCAGGTTGCGCAGCAGCCAGGACAGCGTGAGGCCCGAGTCGAGGATGTCCTCGACGACGAGCACGTGCTTGCCGGTGATGTCGCGGTCGAGGTCCTTCATGATCCGGACGACGCCCGAGGACTTCGTGCCGGAGCCGTACGACGACACCGCCATCCAGTCCATCTCGATCGGCGAGGCCAGCGCCCGTGAGAGGTCGGCCATGAGCATCACCGCGCCCTTGAGGACGCCGACGAGAAGCACGTCCTTGCCGGCGTAGTCGGCGTCGACCTGGGCCGCGAGCTCGCGGACCTTGGCGGCGAGGGCGTCCTCGTCGACGAGGACCTTCTCGAGGTCGGCTCCGAGGTGCGAGGCATCCATCAGGTCTCCTGGCGTTCGAGCTCGTCGCGCGTGGGGGTCGAGCGCGTGCAGAGCCTCCCATAGTCACGGAACGCCTCGACACCGCCGGGCAGGGCGACCGCACCCTGCCCGCGCCAGTCGGTGAGCAGCCGCGTCACCCGCTGGACGTGCGAGGCCGTGAGCGACCCGGGCGGGCAGCCACCCTCCACCAGCCAGATCCGCACCACCCGCGAGAGGACCGCACCGTGCAGGTCGGTCAGCCCGTCGACGTCGAGGGTGCCCTCGTCGCGTGCACCGTGCATGAGGTCCCAGGCGGTCGCGTCGGCGAGCTCACCCAGGGCGTCGGCATCGGCACGGGCGAGGTCGGCAGTGCGCGCGAGAGCGGCCGCGATGCCCGGCCCGAGCTCTCGTTCGAGCATCGGTAGCACCGTGTGACGGACACGCGCCCGCGTGAACCGGTCGTCACTGTTGTGCGGGTCGTGCACGAGCGGGGTGCCCGCGGGGATCGCGGCTCGTACGACGTCGCGCGGCACGTCGAGCAACGGGCGCCGACAGATCCCGCGCTGTCGCGGCATCCCCGCGAGGCTGCGGACTCCCGAGCCTCGCGCGAGCCCGAGCAGGACGGTCTCCGCCTGGTCGTCGCGCGTGTGCCCCAGGAGCACCGCGGCAGCACCGGCGTCGGTGGCCGCGCGGAACAGCACGCGATATCGCGCGTCGCGCGCCGCCGCCTCGAGGCCGTCGCCGTTCTCCACCACGGTCGCGCGCACGACCAAAACGGGGTCCAGTCCGTGCTGACGCAGCCACGCAGCCGTCGTCTCTGCCTCCAGTGCCGACTCGGGTCGCAGGCCGTGGTCGATCACGACGGCACCGGCCCAGGACCGCTCGGCCCGCGCAGCGATCGCCAACGACATCGAGTCCGGGCCGCCCGAGCAGGCCACGAGCACGAGCGCGTCGGCCGGGAGCTCCGCGAGGTCCTCGCGCAGCGCCCGACGTACGTCCATCGCGGCCGACGTCATCCGAGGAGATCGGGGGCGGTACGCGCGCACCAGGCGGCCGGGTCGAGCACCTCGTCACGGGTGGGCAGCGAGTCGGGTCCGGACCACACCCGGTTGAACCCGTCGCGCCCGACCCGGTCGACGACACCGCTCACGAACGCACGCCCGTCGGTGTACTGCCGCATCTTGGCGTCGAGGCCGAGCACCCGCCGCGCGAGACCGTCGACCGCTCCCTGCTTGCCGCGTCGCGTGTCGAACCGCGCGCGGATCGTCGCGACGGTCGGCACGATCTCCGGGCCGACGTCGTCCATCACGTGGTCGGCATGGCCTTCGAGCAGGCTCATGAGCGCGGTGATGCGGTCGAACACCACGCGCTGCTCGGGCGTCTGCACGGCGTCGACGAGCGAGGCGCCGTCATGCCCGCGCACTGCGGCGAACACGGCAGCGAAGGCCCGGCCGAAGCGCCCGGCAACATCGCCCGCCGTGAGGTCGGAGAGCGCGAGGTAGTCGTGGATCTCGCCGATGAGGTGCGGCGCGAGCCACGGGATCCCGCCGAACTGCACACGGTGCGTCTCCTCGTGCAGGCAGACCCACAGCCGGAAGTCGCGCGGCTCCACGTCGAGGTGCCGCTCGGCGGCCACGATGTTGGGCGCGACGAGGAGCAGCCGACCGTCGCCGGTGGCGGTGAACGCCTCGAACTGCCCGAGCACCTTGCCGGAGAGATAGCCGAGCACCCCGCCCATCTGCACTGCGGTGACGCGCGAGCCCACGGCCGTCACGATCGAGGGCTGCTCGGTGGCCATCCGCTCGAGGAGGGGCGCCAGCACGACACGGAAGCCGTCGACGTTGCTGTCGACCCAGGTCGCGCGATCCACGACGACGGCGTCGGGGGCGTCACCGGCGTCGAGCCCGGTGCGCTCCCGGACCGGTCCGACGGCGTATCTCGCCAGCGCACGCAGGTCGGCGACGGCGGAGCGGGCATCATCGCGCGAGACGCTGGGACCAGGTGCGGCCACCCGTCGCCCGGTCGCGCGGGCGAGCCCCCAGTCGATGACCTCCACGTCGCGACCCTAACCCGGCCCGGCCAGGTCAGAGCCGACGGCGTCCTCGTCGCACGGCAGCAGAGCACGGCGCACACCCGCACGGTCGGCCGGCGGCGCCGCGGCTCCGGTCAGCCGCGCTGGGGACGACGCCGGTGCTCGGGGCGACGCCGGTGCTGCGCACGGTGAGGGTGTAGACGGTCGGGTGCTCGTGGATGCCGCGCAGCAGTTCCGACTCCGGGCTCGGCTCGGACTTGGTGATCTCCAGCGCCGACACCGTCGTCGGTGCCGACGTCGCGGCTGCTGAACCTGTGTAACTACCGGGGGTCACGACGCCTGCGGCGGAGAACGCGGGGATCCGCCGAGGGTCGCTGTGGGCATAGGCCGAACCGTCGTTGATGAAGGTCGCGCCGACCGGCAGCACTGCGGGATCGGTCGCAGCACTGAATCCGAGGGCGAGACTGTCTCCGACCTGCAGGTCGGAGATGTTGCGCCACACCAGGGTCTGCTGGCCGGTCGCCGGGTTCGTCGCGATCGTCGGCTCAGCGGCCTACGTCGGGGTCGTCGACCCTGCGACATACGTCGTCCCCACGGGCAGGACATCGCGAAAGCTGAGGTTGTACCCAGGAACCGCCGTGGCATCGGCCGACGGGTTGGCGGCGGTCAGCGGGCAGGCAGCGGGCGCTCCGGCCAGCACGGTGACCGGTCCGGACTTGCCCAACGTGATGCCGGCGGCAGCGGTGGGGCGATCACGACCACGCTCGTCGCTAGAAGCGCCGACACGCAGGAGCGGCCGGACGAGCAGGAAAACGACGGATGGCGGCGAACAGCACGAGCAGGACTCCCAGTGATCTCAGCGAACGTTGGTCTGCGCGCGCTACGAACGGTCCACCAGCACAGCCGACGGCGCTTCAGAGCTTCCTCAGAGCGAGGACGGCCCGCACGCACGCATGCCGGAGCGGCGCGACACGCCGGACGGCCGTCCCGAGTCCACCCGTGTGGAGCAGACGCCGGTGCCGTCCCCGAGCGCTCAGCCGGCGGCGACGGCGCTCGCGGCCCGGTCGAGCGCGTTGCGTGCCTCGAGCTGGGGACCGGGTGTGGAGTCGGCGACGATCGCGAAGGCCAGCAGTCGGCCGTGCGGATCGCGGACGAGACCGGTGAGGCAGTCGACGCCGGTGAGCGTGCCGGTCTTGGCGCGTACGACGCCCCGGCCCACCTTCGTGCCGGACGCGACGAAGCGCGGCGCCAGTGTGCCCGTGACACCCGCCACCGGAAGTCCGGCGAGCACCGGCCACATCACGCCGGCTGTCTCGCCGTCGGCGGGCTCGTCCGCGGCGACCGCGGCCAGCGCCGTGACCAGCGTGACGGTCGGGACGCGATCGAGGAGCGAGAGGCCGCTGCCGTCGTGCAGGGACACCCCGTCGACCGGCACCCCGAGGTCGTTCAGAGTCGCGAGCGTGGCCGCAGCGCCACCGACGAAGCTGGCCTCACCGCCGACCTTGCCGCCGGCGAGGTGCGCGAGCGCCTCTGCCAGCGCGTCGTCGGAATCGGTCAGCAGCCGTTCGACCAGCTGCGTGGTCGTGGGGCTCTGCACGGCGGCGATCTGCGCGGCAGACGCGGACGCGGTCACCCTGGTCACCGTTCCGAGCACGGTGATCCCGGCCCGCTTGAGCCCGGCGACAAACGCGACGCCTGCTGCGAGAGCCGGGTCCGGGGAGCGCGAGGTCGCGCCGGTCGAGCGGGCGCCCTGGTCGACCGAGAGCGCGGAGACCGGGGCGATGATCCCCGATCCGACATACGACGCCGGCCAGCCGGCCGCGACGCGTGGACCGGAGAACAGCGAGTCGTCGACCTGCACGGTGACCGACCCGCGGCTGGCCGCCTTGAGCGCCTTCACCGTCGCTGCGACGAGCTGCGCCAAGCTCGCGGGGCGGGCGGCCTGGCCCTCGGGCGTGGTCGTCGTCGGCGTGCGGGTGAGAGTGGCGTCGCCGCCGCCGACGAGGACGAGGTCACGCGGTGTCGCGCCCTGCACCACCTTCGTGGAGAGACGAGCGTCAGGACCGAGGGCACGCAGGACGGTGAGCCCGGTGAGCAGCTTGAGCGTGCTGGCCGGCTTCTGCGGCCGCGTCGCCCCGCGGGCGAGCAGCGTGCGGCCGGTGCCGACGTCCAGGACGCTCACGGCGACGTCGCTGCCGAGCGCCTTCGAGGCCAGCGCCGCGTTGACCGCCGCGACGAGCGCCGCATCGTCGGGCGCCGGCGTACCCCTGAGCACCCCTGTCGTGGTGGGAAGCACCACGGTCGGCACCGCGGGCGGAGTCACCACCGCCGTACGCACCGCGGCCTGGAAACCCGCCGCCGACGCCGGTGCGCCTCCGACGGCCACGACAGCGAGCAAGGCGCCGAGGGCTGCCGTCACGCCGATGCCGGACAGGGTTCCCAGCGGGCGCCGAGCCGGTCGGTCGAGCACGCAGCACCCCCGTCGTCGCACTGGCGCCGGCGCGCACCGCGCGTGACACCCATCACGTCGTGGTCCCGATCGGACCACGCACACCGTCGTGTGGGGAACACTAAGCGACGGGACGGCCGCACCTGACCGCCCCTGCTTCGCGACGCCGACGTCCTCACGGACTCTGGCGACCGCGTGCGGCCCGCCCGTCACGATCCCTGTCAGGAGTACGCCGTGGAGTTCGACGTCACGATCGAGATCCCCGCCGGGAGCCGCAACAAGTACGAGGTCGACCACATCTCAGGTCGCATCCGGCTCGACCGCATGCTGTTCACCTCGACGCGATACCCGCACGACTACGGCTTCATCGACGGCACCCTCGGCCAGGACGGCGACCCGCTCGACGCGCTCGTCATCCTCGACGAGCCGACCTTCCCCGGTTGCCTCATCAAGTGCCGCGCCATCGGGATGTTCCGGATGACCGACGAGGCTGGCGGCGACGACAAGGTGCTCTGCGTGCCCGTCGCCGACCCGAGGGTCGAGCACATCCGCGACATCCACCACGTGCCGGAGTTCGACCGCCTCGAGATCCAGCACTTCTTCGAGGTCTACAAGGACCTCGAGCCCGGCAAGAGCGTCGAGGGCGCGTCCTGGACCGGCCGCACCGAGGCCGAGGCCGAGATCGAAGCCTCCTTCGAGCGCCACCTCGACCACGAGGCCCACGCCGAGTCCGACATCGACGACGCCTCCCACGGCCACCTCCCCGAGCACTGACCCCCACCCAGCCAACCCCGGCGCACCCCCCCGGTTTTCCGGATGAATGTGCCCCGCAGTGCCATAGGCGCACGCAAGGCGCCCCACTGAGTCCACAGGTACGGCGTGTCGCGGGTGTGGACGACACAGTCAGGGGCGGGCGCCGTACGCCATGAGCTCGTCCTGCCAGATGGTCTGGAACTTCACGTGGTCGCCGGTGTGGGGCGCCTCGACCATCTGACCGCCACCGGCGTAGATGCCGACGTGGTGGATCGTGAGCCAGTCGCTCGGATCGGTCGCGAAGAAGACGAGGTCGCCCGGCTGCAGCGCCGACACGGGGATCTTCAGCCCCCGGGCGAACTGCGTCTGGGAGTACTGGATCATCGCGACGCCGACCTGGGCGTACGCAGCCGAGGTGAGGCCGCTGCAGTCGTACGAGTCCGGTCCGTGCTCGCCGGCGACGTACGGCTTGCCGAGCTGGGTCTTGGCGAAGGCCAGCGCGCCGAACCGCTGCGCACGTGTCGAGGTCGACGCGCCATCCGGCCAGGCCCTCGGCGAGCCGCCGGTGTCACTCGGCGGATGCCCGCCGGAAGCACGGTGCTCGAGCGCGCGTCGGGCCGCGACCGCGGCAGCAGCGGCCCGTGCCGCCGCCGCCCGCGCCGCGGCAGCGCGGCGCAGCGCCTCGGCACGTGCCGACTCCAGGGTCGATGTCGCGGTCCGGGCATGCGCGAGCACCGTGGCGGCTGCGTCGCGTCGCGCGGTGAGCCGGACGACCTCCGACTGTTGGGAGGCCTGCAGGGCGCGTACGCCGTCAGTTGCCGCGGCGACCGCACTCTCGCGCGCGGCGAGGTCGACGCTGGACTGGGCGGCGGCCGCCTGCGCCTGCGCCGCGAGGAGTCGCAGCGCCAGCGCGTCGTCGATGCCGTGCCGACGGTCGGCCGCGACCTGTCCCACCTGCGTCATCCGGTCGGTCAGGTTGGTGATCCCACCAGGGCGGAAGGCGCTGTCGACCACGGCCGCGAACTCGCCGAGACCACCGCTGAGATCTGCGCCGACCTGATAGCTCGCGACCGCAAGACGGTCTACGTCGTTCTGTGCGGATCTCGCATTCGCCTGTGCCACATCCGCATCCGCCTGTGCCTCGGTGAGGGCAGCGGCCGCCTCGTCGGCGTCGGCGCGGGCACCGTTCCAGGCCTCGACTGCCTGTTCCACCTCGGTGTCGAGGGCGTCGAGCCGGGCCTGCGCACTCGTCGCGTCGGTGTGGGCGTGAGCGAGCGCGACCGCAGCGGCCGCAGCAGCAGCGTGGGCACGGCGTACGGCGGCGGCGCTCGGCACGGTCGGCGCACCCGGGGTCGCTCTGACGGGGACAGGCGCGAGGAGGCCGGTGCACAGCAACCCACCGACGAAAGCCGCGACGAGTCGCCGGCGTACCTGCATGCGGTGGTGCGCGATCACAGCCACGGGGCCTCCGTGTCGGGACCGCGTCCGAGGAAGGAGTGCTCGGGCGCCGGAACGGCGCACGGGCACGAGCAACGGTCCGCGACGACGGTAACCCCACACGTCCCACTGACACCACCCGTCACGGGACAATCGTGTCCCAGCAGCGACCCGGCAGCCGCGCAACCGGGCGAGGTATGTGCCTACGTCGTGGCCTTGCGCGTCCTCAGCACCAATCGCCTTGGTAGCAGCGGCCTGGGCATCCGCGGCGGTGGTCACTCGGGTCGCGTCGGCCGTCACCTTGAGCTCGGTCTCCTTCTTCGCCGCCTCGGCGGAGCAGACTCGCGAGTCACGACCGGCCTCGGCCAACGTGCCGTGGCGGTAGGCCTCGGCGTCTGCCGGCTTGCGGATCTCCGATGCCCTGCTGGGTCACGCAGTCGACCTCGAGCTGCGTCGACCGGGTGTCGAGCGAGAGCTTGCGCGCGACCTGGAATCCCGGGATCACCGCCGCGCCCTTGCCGACCACGATCTTGAAGGCCGTGCCCGAGTCGCTCTCGCCGCCGGCCCCGAACCCGGTGACGATGAGTGCCTGGTTGGGCTCCGCCACGCGCCAGGTCGTCTTGAACAGCACGACGATGGCGAGCAGCGCGACGACGACAGCGATGAGCTGCATTGCGGTTCACTCCTTCACGCCCGAGGATGCGGGGCGATCGGTGGGGAGGGCCGCGCACCACGACAGCCGTGGGCACGGGGATTCGCCGATCGCGCGTACGACCACGAGCGACGGGTGGGGCAGGAGGACGACACGACGACAACCGGCCGTCGAGAAGTCGGCCGAGGGGCTCGAGGCCGGAGCAACGTAGACCGTGCGCGGAGGTGCGAAGTCCACGACGACGGCGAGCGCACGAACGGCGAGGGCATCGCCTGCGACCACCGGAAAGGCGATGTAGGCCTCGGTGCCGCCACGGATGGGCAGCATGATCTCACCAGTCAGGCCGGTGCCCACGGCACCGCTGAGGACGCCGGTCAACCCGACGACACCATCTGACATTGTCCCCCGCCTCCTTGGCAGGATCAGGAATCTCCAGCTGGTGATCACGGAACGCCCAAGGTGTATCGGGAGCCGGACAACCGATGTCCACGAGCCGGACCGTCGACAATTCCGGCGGCTCGGAGATTCCCGATACCTGACGCAGCGCAGTCGAATCCAAGACCGCCGTCGTGAGGATTCCGCGTCACGTCCCGGCCGAGACTCGTGGGCGTCAGCGGGCTCCGAGCCAGGTGGCTGCGTACGGCGGGAGGACGAGCTGGCCGTCCTCGATCCGGGGGACGTCGTCGCCGAGGTGGTCCACGAGCTCGCGCCAGCGCAGCGTGCCGAGCACGCCGGCAGCGCAGCGCTGCCAGTCCTCGGACACGTTGTAGAGCTGCACGAGGTCGCCGGCTGCATGGCGCCGCACAACGGCCAGAACTGCGGCGTTCGATGTGAGCACGGGCGCCGACTCGACCGCCGCATGCAGCGCCGGGAGCGAACCGCGTACGGCACCGAGGTGCCGCACGATCTCGAACACCTTGCCCTCGAGCGTCGTCGCATCGTGGCGTCGCGCCGCCGCGTCCCACGGCATCCGCGGGCGGTGCATCCATCGTTTGTCCCCGGCGTGCTCGGGCTCGTTGAGGTACGACCTGTCGTTGCGCAGCGCGAGCTCGTCGCCCATGTAGAGCAGCGGGATCCCGCTGAAGCCGTAGACGATCGCGTAGGCGCAGCGCAGCCTCAGGATGGCGCGCTCGAGCATGGGTACGTCGCCGACCTCGAGCGCCTGCTCCACCCCGACGAGGCTCGCCGCGCTCCCGCTCGTGCGGCTGTCGCCCGTGGCCTCGTTGACCTGGAACGCCGCCCCTCGGGCGAAGCTGTCCGGCGCGTCGCCGAGATACCACCGCGACAGGAACGCGCGGTGCGCCGGGCCGCTCCACCCGACCGACGCAGCATCCGCGTCGTCGATCGCCCAGCCGATGTCGTCATGGCAGCGGAGATACGTCGCCCATGCGGTCGTCGTGGGCTTGGGCGGGAACTTCTCCAGCGCCCTGACGAGCAGCCGTGAGTCACGCGTCGCGAGTGCCGACCAGATCTGCACCATGAGGCTGTTGTGGTAGGCGAGGTCGGACACGTGTCCTGCGTAGTCACCAGCGCCGAGATACTGCACGAGCTGCGCGGGTCCGACGATCGCCTCGGCCTTGAACACCAGCGAGGGCGCGGCAATCCGGGCGACTGCCCGGAGCGCACGGGTGAGGCCGTGGACCTCGACCTGGTTCTGGCTGTCGGTGCCCATGCGCTTCCACAGGAACGCGATGGCATCGAGCCGCAGGCAGTCGACGCCGCGGTTAGCGAGGAACAACGTGATGTCGGCGAACTCGCAGACCACGTCGGGGTTGGCCCAGTTGAGGTCCCACTGGTAGTCGTTGAACGTCGTCCAGACCCAGCCGTCGACCTCGTCGTCCCATGTGAAGTTGCCGGGCGCGAACTCGGGGAAGACCTCTGGCAGCGTGCGTTCGTAGGCATCGGGCACCGAGCGGTCGGGAAAGAGGAGGAAATAGTCGCGGTAGCGCGCATCGCCGGCACGTGCCGCAGCCGCCCACGGGTGCTCACGCGCGACGTGGTTGAGGACGAGGTCGATCGTGAGCGCGATGCCGTTGTCGTGCAGCGTCGACGCAAGCTTCTCGAGATCAGCCATGGAGCCGAGAGCCTCACGCACCTCGCGATAGTCGGCCACTGCGTAGCCGCCGTCGTTGGCACCGGGACGCGGCTGGAGCAACGGCAAGAGGTGGAGATACGTCGTGCCGAGCTCGCGGAGGTAGCCGACGTGCTCGGCGACGCCACTGAGCGTGCCGGCGAACCGGTCGGCATAGGCGACGTAGCCCACGGTGTCCGGGCGCTGGAACCAGTCCGGGGTGAGCAGGCGTTCACGGTCGCGGGCGCGCAGCGGCTCCGGCCGGGCGATCCACCCGGTGGCGACGACCTCCGCGAGGCGAGCCACGAGATCGTCGGCCGCCGGGCCGTCGAACACCGCCCGGACCCCGGCCTCGAGGTCGGGTCCCCAGCGGCGGGCCCGTGCGAGCAGCTCATCGACACCGACCGAGGTGGAGGCTCCGGCGCGCCGCAGGGCGGCGATCACCAGGGAGTCGACGCCGGGTCGGGTTGTAAGCGCTGTCACGGCGTCATTGTGGAGCATCGCCGCCCCGGAAGGGAGGGGGTGGCGCCCCCGAGCGCAACACGCGTGAAACGGGGAGGGCCTGCGCCGCAAACAGCAGTGGGCCACACTTCGCGCATGCGTACCGAGGCAGGACCCGACAGCCTCGCGGCCTACGACGAGATGGTCGACGGCTCCGGCCGCCCGCGCCCCGGCCTCGATACCGTGGCCGAGGTCCTCGAGTCGCTCGGTCCCGAGGGCCTCGCTGAGCGCGCCCGGCTGCGCGATGCCTATCTCGACCGGCAGGGAATCACCTTCTCCCTCTCGGGCCGTGAGCGCCCGCTCCCCCTCGACCTCGTCCCGCGCGTCGTGGGGGCCGAGGAGTGGGACCGCGTCGACGCCGGCATCCGGCAGCGGATCAAGGCCCTCGAGCACTTCCTCGCCGATGTCTACGGCTCCGGCGAGGTGCTCAACGACGGCATCGTCCCGCGTCGGCTGGTGACCTCGTCGAGCCACTACCACCGCGCCGCGTTCGGTCTGGTGCCGCCCAACGGAGTTCGCATCGCCGTCGCCGGCATCGACCTCATCCGCGACGAGGCCGGTGAGTTCCGCGTGCTCGAGGACAACCTGCGCTGCCCGAGCGGTGTCTCCTACGTATTGGAGAACCGTCGCACCCTGGCCCACGTGCTGCCCGAGGTCTTCGCCGGGCAGCAGGTGCGGTCGGTGGCGGAATACCCCGAGCGGCTTCTCGATGCGCTCCGTGCTGCGGCACCCTCGGACATCTCCGAGCCGACAGTCGCGGTGCTCACCCCCGGCGTCCACAACTCCGCGCACTTCGAGCACGCCTTCCTCGCTCGCCGGATGGGTGCCGAGCTCGTCGAGGGACGAGACCTGTTCTGCCGCGACGACCGGCTGTGGATGCGTACGGTGCGCGGCGCGCGGCCGATCCACGTGGTCTACCGGCGCATCGACGACGAATACCTCGACCCGGTCCACTTCGTGCCCGACTCGTTGCTCGGCGTGCCCGGTCTGCTCAACGCCGCCCGCGCGGGCAACGTCGCGATCGCCAACGCCGTCGGCAACGGTGTCGCCGACGACAAGGCGATCTACCCCTACGTGCCCGACATGATCGAGTACTACCTCGGTGAGCGGCCGCTGCTGCCCAACGTGCTGACCTACGACCTCAGCGACCCCGACCAGCGCCGTCATGTGCTCGAGCGGCTCGACCACATGGTCGTGAAGCCGGTCGACGGCTCCGGAGGCTACGGGCTCACGATCGGCACCTCGGCCACCGAGGCCCAGCTCGCCGTCGTCGCCGAGAACATCAACGCCAGCCCGCGCGACTGGATCGCCCAGCCGATCGTGACGTTGTCGACCTGCCCGACGCTCGTCGGGGAGTCGTCGCTCGAGCCCCGGCACGTCGACCTGCGTCCGTTCGCGGTCAACGACGGCGACAACGTCTACGTCCTGCCCGGAGGCCTCACCCGCGTCGCCCTACCCAAGGGGAGTCTCGTCGTGAACTCGTCGCAGGGCGGCGGCTCCAAGGACACCTGGGTGCTCGACGAGGGTCTTCGCGCGCCAGGCCCTGACGGCCACTCGCTCCCCCGCGTCACGCGGGTGCGCCGCAGCGCTGTCGCCCGGCAGTCCGCACCGGTGAGCGCGGATGACCGCATGCGCCAGCAGGAGGGTCAGCAGCAACAGACCGGCGGCGCATCGACCCGCGATATCGTCTCTGCCACAGTCGATGAGGGCTCGTCATGCTGAGCCGCCTCGCCGAGTCGTTCTACTGGATCGGGCGCTATCTCGAGCGTGCCGAGGCCACCGCCCGACTGCTCGCCGAGCACTACCACCTGACAGTCGAAGACCGATCCGTACCCGACGACGTCGCGGCTGCGGTCGTGCTCGACGCGCTGTCGCTGCCGCACGACATCGTCATCTCGCCCACCGAGCTCGTGCGCGCGCTGCTCGGCGACGTCGCCAATCCCTCGACCGTCATCGGATCGGTCGGAGCGGCGCGCGAGAACGCCCGCTCCGTGCGCGATGCACTCTCTGGCGATGTCTTCGAGGCGCTCAACGGTGCACACCTCACCCTCACCCGCGGCCTCACCGCCGCGGCCAGTCCCGGCGCCTCGATGTACCGCGTGCTCGAGCGGCTCATGGTCGTCAACGGCGCCATCGAGTGGACCATGCCGCGCGACGAGGGCCACTTCTTCCTCTCCCTCGGGCGATCGCTCGAGCGCATCGACATGACCACCCGGCTCCTCGACGTACGCCACGACCTCGTCTGGCCCGACACGGGTCCGGTCGCGACGCTCAGGTCGGCCGCGGGGCTGTCGGCGTTCCTGCGCACCGGTGAGGCGCCCACGGGCGAGCAGGTGCGTGAGTTCCTCGTGCTCGACCAGACGTTCCCTCGCTCGATGCTGCACTCCGCCCGTGCCGCCGAGTCGGCTGTGTGCGGCCTCCAGACCCTCGGCGGTGTCGATGATCTCGAGCTCGTGCGCGAGGTCGGGTTGATGCGTTCGCGTCTGGAGTTCGCGGGTGGTGTGCACGACCCCGCCGTGATCGACCAGCTGTGCCACAACACGCAGGTGTCCGGAGTCTCGGCCGCGAGCGCGGTGGCCGACGCCTACTTCCGCCAGGCCGGCACGATCGTATGGAGCCACTGATGTCCGGACGTCGCCTGCGGATCACCCACCGCACCGGCTATCGCTACAAGGCGCCGGTGGCTGCTTCGTTCAACGAGGTACGCATGACCCCGCGTGACGCGGACGGGCAGATGCTGCTCTCGCACCAGCTGCAGGTGTCGCCGCGCGCGTCCGTGCAGGCCTACGTCGACTACTGGGGTGCCCTCGTCCAGTCGTTCGACGTGCACGAGGAGCACGACGTGCTCGAGATCGTCGCGACGTCGCTCGTGGACGTGCCCAGCGGTCACGTCACCGCTCCCGGGGTCGACTGGCGCGAGCTCGGCAGCCCGTCGGTGCTCGACCGCTGGGGGGAGTACCTCGCTCCGACATCGCTCGTCGACGATGCGCGCCGCGACGACACCCGCGCACCGATCGTCGAGGCGCTGCGCGCCCTCCCGTCACCCAGCCTCGCGATCCGTGGAGCCATCGAGGCGACCCGCGACCGGATCAGCTACGACGACTCGGCAACCCGGGTGACGACGACTGCTGCCCAGGCATGGACGATCGGCGGCGGTGTGTGCCAGGACTACTCCCACACCTTGCTCGCGCTGCTGCGTTCCCTCGGCGTGCCGGCGCGCTATGTCAGCGGCTATCTCCACGACGAGGAAGAGGCACGCGGCCAGACGGTCACCGGCGAGAGCCACGCCTGGGTCGAGGTGTGGAACGGCGGCTGGGAGGCCTTCGACCCCACCAACGACCGAGCAGTCGGCTCGGCGCACGTCGTCGTCGCGCGCGGTCGCGACTATGCCGACGTACCACCGCTCAAGGGCATCTACGCCGGCGGTGCCAGCGAGTCCCTCGGGGTCACGGTGGAGATCACGCAGCTGGCCCTCTAGCCGAACGCTCCCACGCCACCGAGAGCACCCGCGCCGAGCTCCGGCGGCTGCTCGGCGTCGACCTCACCTGACGTGGTCGAGCCCGCCAACCCGATCGCTCACCTGGGTGTTGCGGGGCTCACGCGGTCGCTGAAGCACCCAGTGCACCCGGGTCGGCGATGGGGTGTGGCAGCCTCGGGGCATGGCGGCTCCGGATCTTGACGTTCACGAACCGATGGACGACATGCATGTGGTCGCATGGTCCGACGGCGCGTGGTCCACAGCGCCGGAGGCGGTCGCCGTCGACGGCGAGCATCTGCTCGTGACGTCGCGTGCCGAGAGCGACCTGTGGCGGGTCACGTCGTACGGATTCGTCCACGACGACGGGCACGGGCTGCTCGTCGGCCTCCCCGACCGCAGCGCGGTCGAGGTGTCGTTCATCGCTGACTTCGATCAGCCGTTCGACCAGGCCGGAGTGCTGCTGCGAGCCGACGAGCGCCACTGGATCAAATCAGGCGTGGAGTACGCGGACGGCGCGCCGCAGGTCGGCGCCGTGGTGACCAACGAGGTGTCGGACTGGTCGACCGCGCCCGTTCCGCAGTGGCACGGACGCGAGATCACCGTGCGAGCGAGCCGCTGCGGCGACGCCGTCACGATCCGGGCGCGCGCCGACGGGGCGTGGCAGCTCGTACGCCTCGCACCGATCGACCCTGCGCTCGCCTGGAAGGCGGGCGTCTTCGCGTGCGCGCCGACCCGGTCCGGGCTCGTCGTGCGCTTCACACGGTTCGCCGTCGGGCCGGCCGACCGGTCGCTGCACGACTGAGCCGCTACCGCCGCCGCAGTAGCGGGTGAGGTCGGCGTACGACGACTGCTGCACGCGAGGCCACGACTCCCCCTCCGACAGTGGACGATTCTGCGCACACCGAAGGACCCGAGCGCGGTCCAGCCGGCACCGAACCTCGACCAGGTCGACGGGCTCGTCGACGCGATGCGCCATGCCGGTCTCGATGTCTCCTGGTCGGTCTCCGGCACGCCGCCACCCCTCGGTCCCCAGCACCGACCTCGCGGCCTTCCGGCTCGTGCAGGAGTCGCTCACCAACGCCCGCAAGCACGGGTCTGGTCGCGCCGACGTCACCAGGCCGCCACTCCACAACCACGCTCGGAGCCGAGCCAGGTGCGGCCTGTGGGGGGTCAGGACGTTGCCTGGCTGTCGCGACGTGGTGCGCGCCGCTGCTCGGGCACGAGCGCCGGCGCACCGACGGGCTCGGCGAGCACTCCCGCCGCTGCGAAAGCCTCGTTGACCGCTGCGCTGGCCCGATCGATGTCGCCGATGCCTCGGTAGACGTCGCTGAGAGACCGCCACACGGCTGCTGCCTGGCGCGGTGCCTGCGCGGCGGCAAGCAGCCGATCGGCATCCTCAAGACTCGCGATCCCGAGTGCTCGCTCGTCGAGGGCCACCAGTGCGGCACCGAGGACGGTGAGCGCCCGCGCGCGTTCGATCGGCTGGTCCTCGGTCACTCGCCCGAGCGCCGCGCTGGCGTGCTCGCGAGCAACGTCGGGTCGGCCGAGGAGCAGCTCGCTGCGGGCCAGCTCGGTCTCGGCACTCGAGAGCGACAACGCGCTGGCGTACTGCTTGAGCACGGGCAGGGCGTCGGTGACCAGGTCGCGCGCCTGGCCGGCCTGAGGTGGGTCCTGCGCGAGGTGCACCCAGGCCCGGGTGATCTGGAGCCGAGCCCGAGCACCGAGGTCGTCGCTGAGCGAGATGAGAGACGACGCCTGCTCGCAGAGGCGCATCGCCTCCAGCGCGTGCCCACGCTGAGCCGCGACGATGGCTGCGTTCCAGTACGCCGCAGCCTGATCAGACGGAGAGCCCCACGCCGTGGTCTCGGCGAGCAGTCCCTCGAGCAGCAGCTCGGCGCGCAGCAGGTCGCCGCGCTCGGAGTAGGCACCGGCCAAGGCCGAGACGAGCTGCGCATGGCCTTCGAGCGATGCGGTCATGGTGCCATCGCACCGACTGACGGCGTCCTCACCGACGTCGATCGCACGACCGATGTCGCCCGAGTCGCGATAGCAGCGCACCAGCGACACCGCGATGTGCAGCCACGGGTGTCGGGCCCGCGACGAGTCCGCAGCTGTGCGCAGCACCTCGAGCAGCCCCGTCGCCTCGTCGAGCCGTCCGACGTTCTCGAGTGCGCTCGCGAGCACGAAGGCCGCGCGGAAGATCAGTGCGTCCCGGGCGCAGCGCCGCACGGTCATCTCGGCGCGGAAAGGCTCGAGCAGGTGCATCGCCTCGGTCGCACGGCCAAGTCCCAGAGCGGCATCGGCGAGAGCCAGCGGCTCCTCGATCTCCAGGGAGATCTCACCGCTGAGCGCATCAGGGGACACCCCGAGACGGCCGGAGAGCACCGCCACGACATCGGCGGTGGGGGCCCGGCGCCCGGACTCGAGGAGGCTGATGTAGCTCGGGTGCAGGTCGTCGCCCGCGAGTGCCGTCTGTGACAACCCAGCGGACTCCCGCAGCCGCCGCAGCCGCGTCCCGAACGTGGGGGACGCAACAACGACCTCGTCGGGGGTAGGAGTCACGTGCGGCCTCCGTCATCACTCCGGGTCACGCGAAAGTGAACCACGCAACCGCTGTCAGTGCTTGCACCGCGTCGCCGTGTGGAGCGTCGCGCTCGTGGACGTACCGCGCCTGCGGTAGTCCGCGGAGCCGTCACCTGCAGGACGCCGTCTCGCACCTGACGTCGCAAGAGTGGGGGCACGCGATCGGGGCCGGATACCGCCAAAACCCATGATTTACCGGCAGTACCTCATGCTCGAAGTCCACGAGCCCACCAAGCGCTACGGCGATGTCACCGCCGTCGACCACCTCAGCTTCACCGTCAGACCGGGGGGTAGTCACCGGCTTCCTCGGACCCAACGGAGCCGGCAAGTCGACGACCATGCGGATGGTCCTCGGCCTCGACCGACCGACGTCGGGGGTAGCGCTGGTGAACGGATACGATTACACAGAGTCACAGGCGCCTCTCGCAGAGTTGGGAGCGCTGCTCGACGCGAAGGCTGTCGACAAGGGTCGTTCGGCCCGCAACCACCTCCTCGCCCCGGCGCGACCGTCGGCATCGGCGCCCGCCGCGTCGACGAGCTCCTCGACCTCGTCGGGCTCACCGACGTCACCCGCAAGCCGGCCGGCTCGTTCTCGCTCGGGATGGGACAGCGCCTCGGCATCTCTTCCGCGCTTCTCGCGGACCCGGCCGTGGTCATGCCGGACGAGCCCCCGTATATCGCCTCCCCCGAGCCCCGACCCCACCGCGCGGAAGAAGGTGCCCTGGGAACAGAGGCGAGGGGGCGTGACGGAAGTTGTGTCGGGTAGTCATGGAGTTGCAACGGGTCTGGCGCCGACCTGCAAGGATGTGCCGACCGGACCGGCACGGCCCGGCATCACCGTCGGCGTCCCGCGCCAACCACAGAGGGGCTCGACATGCACTTGCTCGCAGAAATCGGAAACGGCCAGATCCTGTGGGACATCCTCTGGCTGTTCACCTTCATCATCTGGTTCTGGCTGCTCATCACCGTTTTCGGTGACATCTTCCGCGACCACGACCTCGGCGGTGTCGCCAAGACCCTGTGGATCATCTTCGTCATCGTGCTTCCTTACCTCGGCGTGTTCGTCTACCTCATCGCCCGCGGCAAGGGCATGACCGAGCGCAACATGGCGGCCATGGCCAACGCACAGAAGGCGCAGGCCGACTACATCAAGTCGGTCGCCGGCACCAGCGGCGGCGCCTCCGAGGAGCTCGCGCGTCTCGCCGACCTCAAGGAGAAGGGCGTCCTGTCCGACGAGGAGTTCCAGGCTGCGAAGGCCAAGGTCCTCAGCTAGTTCGGACTACCGGTCCTCGGGACCATACGACCCGCTCGGCGGGTCTCGTACGGAGCAGTTCGCGACACCCCGTGCCCGGTCGGGCACGGGGTGTCGCGCTTTTCGGTCCCGGCGCACCTCCACGGTGTGACCTGGCCCGGATGCTGATGTGCCGGATGCAATTCCGTGGTTTCGTGGTCTCGTGCGCGTGCCAGGGGAGCAGCGCCGCAGAGGAGGACGGGACGTGTTGGCACGGTCGATATCGGGGCAGCAGCAGGTGACCCCCGCACGAGGATCTGCGGTCCGTAGCGGCATCGGTCGCCGCTGGCTCGCCGCGACGCTCTCGGCGCTCGTCGTCGTGCCCGCCCTCGTCGCCGTCCAGGCGACCACCACCGCTCCAGTTCAGGCGGCCTCCCCCGTCGTCGGCCAGGTCACGCGGGGCGGCGACACCCACCGCACCAACTGGTACCCCGACCAGCCCAACCTCTCCCCGTCGATCGTGGCGGGCACCACCTTCGGCCAGCTGTTCACGAGCCCTCAGCTCGTCGGCGAGATCTACGCCCAGCCGATCGTGGCCAACGGCGTGCTCATCGTCGTGACGGAGGCCAACTACATCTACGGGCTCAACCCCGAGAGCGGCGCCATCGTCTGGCAGCGGAACTTTGGCAACGGCTTCGACGCCAGGAGCATCGGCTGCCCCGACCTCGTGCCGACCGTCGGCATCACGAGCACCCCCGTCGTCGACACCACGACCAACACGGTCTACGTCGTCAACAAGGAGTACGTGACCGGCACCCCCGGTGCGACCAGCTATCTGCTGCACGCGCTCAACCTGTCGTCGGGCGCGGACCGCTTCACGCCGACGACGCTCGGCGGGCACGCCGACAACCGCAACCTGGACTTCAACCCGACTTACCAGTCACAGCGACCTGGGCTCCTGCTCCTCGACGGGCACATCTACGTCGCGTTCAGCGCGCACTGCCAAGTGCCGAAGTGGTCCGGTTGGATTATGGGCGTGGATGCCTCGAGTGGTGCGGTCACTGCGCGATGGGCCGACCACGGGGTCCCAACCCTGACTGACCCCGATCCCTCTGGCGGTGGGATCTGGATGTCCGGCGGCGGGCTCGCCAGCGACGGCCCCGGCCAGATCGTGTTCGCCATCGGCAATGCGCTCGTCCCCAACGCCGGCGCATACACACGCGCCAACCCGCCGGTAAACATGTCCAACATGGTCGCCCGTCTGACCGTCCAAGGTGACGGCTCGCTCAAGCTCACCGACTTCTTCCGGCCCGAGTCCGAAGCGCACCTCGACGCCAACGATCTTGACCTTGGTTCCGGTGGCGTAGCCCTGCTTCCTGAGGCGCACTTCGGTACGGCTGCACACCCGCATCTCGCTGTCGCGGGCGGCAAGGAGGGGTACGTCTACCTCCTCGACCGTGACGACCTCGGCGGTGAGGCCGACACCGGTGGCATCGACCGCGTCGTCGGCCGCTACGGCCCCAACGGGGGCATCTGGTCGTCGCCCTCGGTCTGGCCAGGCACGGGGGGCTGGGTCTATGTGCCGACTGCTGGGCCGGGCAACATTGCCTATGGCCAAGGAAAGACAGGCGGTCTCACCGCCTACCAGTACACGGGCGGAAGTGGCAACCCGTCGCTCAGCCTCAGGGCTTCGACGGCCTGCCCGACGACTCCGCAGCCTCCTCCCTGCGAGGACTGGGGTTTCGGATCATCCAACGTGGTCGTGACCTCCACAGGTACGACTGACGGGTCCGCGGTGCTCTGGGCGGTGAAGTCGGCAACGGCCGGCAGTGCCGACGGCCTGTTCGGCGCGGAACTGGTTGCTTTCGATCCGATCCCAGCGAGCGCCACCGAGTTCCGAACGATCCGGCGCATTCCGATACGAAACACCACCAAGTTCACGCCGCCCGGGATCGGCCCCAACGGTCGCGTGTATGTCGGCACCTACGACGGACATGTCCTCGGTTTCGGCGCTCCGGTGAAACCTCTGCTGGCTACGACCACCGTGGCCTTCCCGGACACTCAGGTCGCGAGCCTGTCGACCCAGACTGTGACCTTCACCGCCGGTGCGGCTGTGTCGGTCCGTGGCCTCGCTGCCGCCGGACCGTTCTCACCGGGCGCGCCCAAGGTGAACGGAGTCGCGAAAACCTTCCCCGTGGCTCTGGCACTGAACGACCAGCTCACGGTCCCTGTCACTTTCGCGCCGACGGCGGTCGGCAGACGCACCGGAACCCTGACAGCACTCGTGAACCCGTCGGGTCCGAATGCGGGAGCCGACCTGGCGGGCACGGGATTCGCCGCGCAGGGCAACCTGACGGTCACGCCCGGTTCGCTGAATCTGGGGTCTGTGGTGATCGGCACGACGCCTGCAAGCAACGGAGTCACCTTCACCAACACCGGCCAGACCTCGCTCACGTTCACATCGGTGACGCCACCTGCGGCACCGTTCTCAGCGACCGGGCTTCCGGGCAACGGGACCACGTTGGCCGGTGGGGCGTCGGTGACCGTGACCCTGTCGTTCGCGCCGACCGTCGGCGGCACCTTCAACGACGATCTCATCATCAACTCCAGCGGCGGAAACAAGACGATCGCGCTGAGTGGCACCGCGGCTCCACCGGGGCATCTCACGATCACTCCGCTGACGCTCGACTACGGCAGCGTGCCCCCGGGTACGTCGAAGAAGCTGTCGTTCGTGCTCAAGAACGACGGCGGATCCACGCTGTTCTTCAGCGTCTCCAAGGCACCGGCTGCGGCTGACTTCCACGCCGATACTCCGCTCGGCGAGGGCACGCCGCTCGCTGCCGGTGCGTCGCTGACGAAGACGGTGACGTTCGCGCCGAAGGCCGTCGGGGCGCAGTCCGACGTCTGGTCGCTGACACCGACCACGGGTCAGAACGTCATGCAGGTCCACTTCGTCGGGACGAGCAGCGCCGCGGTCGTGCCGGTGTCGTTCCCGACGCTGTCGGGGCGGGCCCAGACCGGGCTCCGGCTCACCGTGCTCCCGGGCACCTGGGGCACGTCGCCGAGCAGCCCGGCCGGCGCGACGACGTTCACCTACCAGTGGCTGCGCAACGGCAAGGCCATCGCCGGCGCGACTGCTGCGGCGTACACGATCGCTGTCGCTGATGTCGGCACCAAGGTGGCGGCGGCCGTCACCGCGAAGCGGGCCGGCTATGCCGACGGTCGTGCCGTCACGCCGGCGGTCGCGGTCTCGGCCGCACCGATGGTCGTCGTCGTACGTCCCCGGATCAGCACGTCGGCGCTCGCGCAACGGGTGTTCGGCGCTGTCGTGGGCACCTGGTCACCGTCACCGACGCGGGTGACCTACCAGTGGCTGCGCGACGGCAAGGCACTTACAGGCGTCGCGACGACACGAAGCCGGATCGCCCTGGGCTCGAGGTGGCGCGGGCACAAGCTCTCGGTGCGCATCACTGTCAGCCGCGCGGGCTATCTCACGACCACCGTGGTCACCGCCGCCCTCCGCGTCCGCTGACGCACGACCAGACCCGCGCCGCTGGCGCAGGTGCCGCTGAAGCACGTGGTCCAGCAACAGATACACCAGCAAGGCGGGTCAGGGGTAGGCGGCGAGGACGAGGAAGCCGGCGAAGACGGCGAGGTGCAGACCACCCTGTAGCAGGCCCGCTCGGCCGGGCGTGACCGTGAGGATGCTGACGCCGACGGTGAGGGCGAGCAGCACCGTCTCGACGCTGCGCAGCCCGAGCTCGACCGGGCCGGCGAACCACACCGACGCGAGGGCGATGACCGGGATGGTCAGCCCGATGCTGGCCATCGCCGAGCCGTACGCAAGATTCAGCGCGGTCTGCACCTGGCCGCGCCGCGCCGAGCGGATCGCGGTGATCGTCTCGGGCAGCAGCACCAGCAACGCGATCACCACACCCACGACGGTGATCGGGAGCCCGAGGTCGACGACCACCTTCTCGATGGTCGGTGAGAGCACCTTCGCCAGACCGACCACCGCAACGAGCGAGAGCAGGAGGAGCACCAGGCTCGTCCAGGTCTCGCGCGTCGTGGGTCGGTGGTCGACGTCATCGGCGCTGCCATTCGCCTCGTCGACGACGTCGACGACGTCGACGACGTCTGCCTCGGCGTCCGGGAGGAACATCACCGCGTCGTCGGGGCTGTCGTCGGGATGCAGGAACCAGTCACGGTTGCGCACGGTCTGCACGAGCACGAAGAGCAGCCAGACCGCGATGGACGTCACGGCGGAGAACGCCAGCTGCGTCGAGGAGAAGGTCGGGCCGGGGGTGCCCGTCGTGAAGGTCGGGAGCACCAGGCTGAGGACCGCGAGAGTCGTGACTGCGGCGAGTGCGCTCCCCGCGCCTTCGGCGTTGAACGCGACGACCCGGGTACGCAGCGCGGCGAGCACCAGGCTGATTCCGACGATGCCGTTGCACGTGATCATCACGGCGGCGAAGACGGTGTCGCGAGCCAACGTGCCCGAGCCCTTGCCGCTGGCCATGATCGAGAGGATCAGACCGACCTCGATCACCGTGACGGCCACGGCGAGCACGAGTGAGCCCAGCGGCTCGCCGACGCGGTGCGCGACGACCTCGGCGTGGCTCACTCCGACGAGAACGGTCGCTCCGAGCACGAGAGCCGTGAGCACGGTCACGACCGTGGGCAGCTCCCGACCCCACTCGAGCGCCAGGATCACGAGCGCGGCCACCGGGATCGACACAGGCAGCCGCACGAAGCGCGCCACGGTGTCTCCTCTCCTAGACCGTAGGTCGTCTGCCCAGTCTCGCCGACGCGCGTTTCCGGCGGAAATCTCCGCGCCACACGCACGCGGCGAGCACCGCATGCGGTCACGGATTCGGGCCCGCCGGGGAGTCACGGGTAGCCTGAGGTGATGCGTGTCCTCGTCCTGCCCCTAGCTCTCGCCGCCACTTGTGCGCTGGTGAGCGGCTGTGCGACCACGAGCCGGACCGTCGGATCCGCCACCACAAGCAGCTCGAGCGTCGAGGCGCCCGCCTCCCCCAGCGCCGCACCGACCACCGGCTACCACTCGTCCAACGTCGCGGCACCTGCGACCGCCAGCTCGATCCCAGCCGGTCGCGTCGCCTACGGCGACTCGGTGATGCTCGGCTCGAAGCGGCTGCTCCAGGGCCGAGGATTCACGGTCGACGCGAAGGTCGGCCGGCAGTTCGGGGCGTCCTACAACGCCATTGTGAAGTTGCGTCAGGGTCACGTGCTGCCGCGCAACATCGTGATCCATCTCGGCACCAACGGCACGATCTCGGTGCGCGACTGTCGAGCGGTCGTCGACGCCGCTGGACCTGACCGCCGCGTCTTCCTCGTCAACGTGCGCGTGCCACGCGCGTGGATGCACAGCAACAACCTGCACCTCGCGACGTGCGCCGCGGCCTATCCGGTCAGCCGCGTGATCGTCATCGACTGGGCGGCGGCGAGCAATCCCCGCCGTGAGTGGTTCGGGCCCGACAACATCCATCCTGACGCCGCCGGTCGCACGGCATACACCGCACTCATCGACGCCACAGTCGACCAGCGGGGCTACTGACACCGCAGCTCTTCGGCCGCACCGCGAGCCGTTCGACTCGGTCAGGTGAAGCGCGACTCAGCGCTCCAGACCGCGTCACGAGAGCGGCGCAGGGTCTCGACGAGCGCGATCAGGCGTTCGGAGACCGACGTGGCCCGACGCGCGCCGCCACGGGCTGCCGCCCACGGGATGGCCGTCAGCTCCCGGGCGACGTCGCGGGTGATCGACGGCATGGGCGGCCGGCGTCGTGAGGTCATCGAGGGCTCCTGTCGTGCGATCGAAGGGTCTGGTCCCCCGGCGTCCGAGACGCAAGGGGCACCGTCTGCTACCCGTCCCCGTCGGGGGTAAACGCGGGGATGCGATGCGTCTGGAACGAGGTCGGATCGCCGACGGCGCTAGGCGCCCCGGGCCTCGCGGGTGAGCCGGTCGTTGGCCCGCTCGAGGGCCTCGACGAGCTGGTCCTTCGTCATCCGGCTGCGACCGCGTACGTCGAGCCGCCCGGCGGTGCGCAGCAGGTGGTCCTTGGTCGCACGGCCGTCGACGCCACCGTGGGTGGGACCGCTCGGGGCATCGGACGGACCGTTCTCCGCCTTGCGTTCCCAGTGGTCGCCGACCTTCTCGAAGGAGTGCTTCACCGCGGCGTACGCCGTACGCCGGGCGCGCTCGCCGTCGCCATACTCCTCGATTGCGGACCGCAAGGTGCTCGTGAACACCTCCTGCGCATGGCGTGGTGAGCGCCGCAGGGTGTCGGGCAGCACGATCTCGTCGCTCGGACGTGGGGACATCGGGTTCCTCCTCACACGGATGAGGACCGTCACATACCCGAGGATCGAGCGGCTAACCACGCATCGACCGATTCTCTGCTCGGGACCTCGCCAGCGATCACTGACTGAGGCCGGCGACGAGGTTGATCGACACGGCGATCACGACGGTGTTGAACAGGAACGAAAGCAAGGCAGGGCGCAGGACCGTGGAGCGGGCCTGCGCGTCGACGATGTCGGTGTCGGACACCTGGAACGTCATGCCGATCGTGAACCCGACATAGGCGAAGTCGCGATACGTCGGGTCAGGGTCGCTGTGGAAGTCGATCGCGCGCTCGTCGGACTTCGCAGCGCCGTGATAGAGCTCGGCATAGCGCAAGGTAAAGATCGTGTGCAGCACGGCCCACGACGACGCGATAGCCAGGATCCCCAGCATCGTCAGCGCAATCCCGGCGTCGCGCGCCCGGAAGATGACAAGCACGACCGACACGAGGCTCACCGACGACAGCGCCAGCACGATGAGGTCACGACTGCGTCGCCCCGGGTCCTCGAGCGTTGCGTGCACCCCCGTGGCGGCGCCGTCGAGCGGCCATACGGCCGACCACGTCCAGCCGAGGAACACGGCGGAGAGCGCCACCCACCCGGCCATCAGCCCGGTGCTCGGGCCTCCGAACACCGCCACCACCGCTCCGACCAGCAACCCGGTGACCGTGGACACCGTGAGATGCGTCGCCGCGCTCGCCCGCTGTCGACGATTGAGACCCTCGGCAGCATTCCCCGTCGAGCGCCGCGCAGGACGTGCCATGTCTGCCTCCTCGGCCGCACGAGGACTACCCGGACGCTCCGAGCACCAAACCCGGGCCCGCAACTCCCGCGCGGCCCCACCTGGGCGGCCTCACCCGGGCGACGCCGGGCGCCCGGCAGCCCTACCGTCAGGCGTCGGTGTCCTTCTCGAGAGCACCGAGCCGCTGCTCGAGGAGCAGGGTGTACTGCAGGCGGTTGCCGTGCTCGGTCTCGTAGGCGATGAGCGCCCGCAGCCCCTGCTCGTCGACGTCGTGCAGGCGCGCCTGCGCGTCGGCGAAGGACAACTCGGCCCAGTCATCGACAGGGAGCTCCCGTACATCGACGACGTCGTGGGTGGCGTCGGGGTTCGCGTCCTCGGCGAGCGCGGTGACCGGCGCTCCCCCGATGTCGTCGAACGATCCGTCGAGGCCTGACCCGTCGCTCGAGGTCGTCGAGGACGGCGTCGCAACCGGCCACTGCGGAGCGTCGGTGGTAGTGCTGGTGCCGTCTTCAAGCACGAGCTCCCAGTGCCGCACGGTCGCCGCGACGGAGACGGCGAGCTCGCGCAGAGCCCGCACGGGAGGCAGCAGCGCGCTGCGCAGGTCGTCGGTGGGCACGAGGTCGACAGCGATCGTCGCAGCGCGTTCGATGACGTTCACAGGTCCTCCGGAGGGTGTTGGCGCGCAGGGGCGCGCAGGGAATGTCGCTCTGCCCCGGAGAGGGCGGCTCACACGTCGTCTCCCTGTGAGGGAGGCCTCAGGGTGTCGAACCTCGAGGAAGCCCTGTGCGGGCCTCGATGTCGCCGGCCGACGCTCGCTGCGTCGGCAGCGCGGCGACGATATCGTCGGCGAGGTCGGGGTCGAGCTGGGACCAGGCGTCCGCGTAGATCTGGGTCAGCGTCATCATGTGACCGACGCTAGGGAGTCCGGAGGTGGTCCTGCCTCGGGAACGGACCCCCATCTGTCCCTGGACCGACCCTGAGCCGCGGGCCGTCCATCTGCGCGGGGTCAGATCTCGAGTCGACGGAAGGCGCTCGCGTGGAAGACCAGGGGCGCGATCGACGGGTCGGCATCGAGCTCGACGACGCGCAGCAGCACGATGTCGTGGTCGCCGGCGCGGAAGCGGTCCTCGATCGTGCAGTCGAGCCAGGCGCTCACACCGTCGAGGACGACCGCGCCGTTGTCTCGTGAGCTCCAGCCCACCCCCTCGAAGCGGTCGAGGTCGCGCGACGCCATCCGCCGGGCGATCGACTCCTGGTCTGCGCCCAGCACACTCACGCCGAGGCGCGGGGCACCCTGCAGGATCGGCCAGGTCGTCGAGGTGTGCGCGATGCAGACCGAGACGAGGGCCGGCTCCAGCGACACCGAGGTGAAGCTGCTCGCAGCCATACCTACCGGAACGCCGCCGACGATCGCCCCGAGAGTTGTCACGCCCGACGGGAACGCGCCGAAGACCTGACGGAGCCGGGCGGAGTCATGGACCTGCACGTCGCCCATTGTCGCGGTTCGGCAAGCACGCACGAACCACCGGGAGGGTCGCACAACCCGACCAGTCGGCTGATCTTCACAGTGACACTGTCACCGTCGTTGACGCGGATCGAGCAGGCGGCCACCCTCACCCCTAACCCCAGCGAGCGGCGTCAGGACACCGTCGAGCACGGCGGCGCGACACGTGGGACAGGGTTTCGAGCGTCTGCGAGGCCCGCGATCCGCGACAGGTCGCTCTCGGTCTGCATCAACAGGTCGAGCAGACACACTCGCGTGGACCGAGGAAACCGCGTGGTCAGCCGCGCGTTGTGATGTGAGTCGCCGATTCACGATGTTCGAGTCGCCGATTCGCGGGACTCTGCGCACCACATCCGTGGACGCGGGTGTCAGGGCAGCGTGGGCATCCGCTGCGGCCGTTCCCGGGCCGTTCCTTGTCTCAAGTAGGCCAGGGTTGGAACCGACACATGGGTGAGGCCCGGGCGACGAGGAGGTGACATGCACGCGCTCTCACCTGGCGAGGTGCTCCACCTCCTCCCGCTCGGCCTGCTCGGGTTGCTGTCATGGTCGGTGTGGTTGTACCGCCGCGTGTCCTCACACCGGGCTCGCCCGGTCGTGAACGACTTCACGACGACGACGAGCCTCGTGGTTCCCTCGTTCCGGGAGGATCCGGGGGTGCTCTCGGACTGTCTCGATACGTGGCTCGTGGCTGGTCCGACTGAGGTGATCCTCGTGGTCGACGTCGATGACGTTGCGTGCCTGGAGATGCTTGCCTCCCGGGACCTTCCCGCGATGGTACGGGTGGTGCCGTTCCGCCACCGTGGGAAGCGTTCCGCTCTTGGCGTCGGTCTGCGCCTTGCCGGGATGGAGGTGGTGGTGCTCGCCGACTCCGACACCGCGTGGCGCCCGGGTCTGCTGTCTCACGTCGTGATGCCTTTCGCGGACCCCAGGGTCGGTGGGGTGGGCACCCGTCAGACTGTGGCTGCTCGTGAGACTTCGATCTGGCGTCGGGTGGCGTCGTGGATGGTGAACATCCGCTACCTCGACTACGTCCCGGCGATGGGTGCCCGCGGTGGGGTTGCGTGCCTGTCGGGACGCACCGCGGCTTACCGACGATCGGTGATCCTCCCGATGCTCCCGCAGCTCGAACGTGAGGTCTTCCTCGGTCGGGAGTGCGTCGCGGGTGATGACGGTCGTCTGACCTGGTTGGTCCTGGGTTCGGGTCACCTCACCGTGCACCAGGACAGCGCCCGAGCGGTGTCGATGTTCCCGGACACGCTGCGTGCGTTTCTCAAGCAGCGGATGCGGTGGAGCCGCAATTCCTACCGGTGCTACCTCACCGCGGCCTACAAGGGGTGGCTGTGGAGGCAGCCGATGATCACCCAGATCACGGTGCTCCAGATCCTCCTCACCCCCCTCACGATGGCAACAGCGCTGGTGTTCCTCGTGTCGGCGTTCGCGACCAAACCGCTCTGGGTCGCCGGGGGCTATCTCATCTGGGTCATCGCAGGTCGTGGTCTTCGTGGTCTGAGCCATCTGCGTGAGCATCCCCGCGACCTCGTCCTGCTTCCTCTCGTCGTGGTCATGACGGCGGTGGTCGCTCTGCCGGTCAAGTTGGCGGCGCTGCTCACGATGAACCGGCAGGGGTGGCTCACCCGCCACGCGAACCAGGTGGGCGGAGACGGACAGGACCAGGCCTCGTTGGGTTCTCATGCGGTCACCGACTAGCGAGCATCGGCGGGCGATCCTCGTCACCCTGGTCAGCGCCACCGTGATCGTGGGTGCGGTGGGTGGGGTCGCGCGCGCGCTGTCCGGTCAGGCCGACCCCATCCTTGCTGTGTCTGCGTCGACGTACTCACCGCCGCTGCACCTAGCTCACTACGATGCGACCACCGTGGACGCCACGGCTGCGCAGCTGCGCCTCGTCGTCGATGACGACCAGCGCAACCATCACGCCCTCGTGCTTGCGGTTCACCACTCGATCCCGTTCCTCGCTGCCGCGGCCACGGGGCGTCACGACCTGCCAACTTTCGTGCTGGTGGCTCGTGAGAAGCCCTACCGGTTCGACACCCTCGTCCCCCGCTATCCGCAGGCGTTCACCACCACCTCGACGGGTGCGGTTCTCGTGCACTACCCCGTTCTGATCGCACCCGGAGCGACGCTGATCATCGACGCGAGCGCGACACCGACGGTGCTGCTGCGCAGCGACACCTCCGGCTACGCCTCCGTGACCGCACTGTCCTCAACCTTGGACCTGCGCGGGACCCCGGCTCGACCTCTGCGGGTGAGCAGCTACGACCTGTCGACCTCGGGACCGGACCTCACCGTGACAGACGGGCGCGCCTACCTCCAGACCCGCGGCGGCACACTGACGCTGCGCGCCACCAAGGCTGACCACCTCGGGTTTGCGATCGGGCGCAGCTCCGGTGTCGCCTGGCTCGGGCAGGGAACCACGCCCGCGTCCGGGGGAGCCGCGTGGAGCACCTTCCAGAACAACCACTTCGGTGCCTACGCGTTCGCTGCGCGAGGCCTGGTCATCACCCACTCCGCGTTCCTGGACAACGACATCTATGGCTTCGACCCCCATGACGGCACCAACGACAGCGTGGTGAGTGACTCCGTCGCCGCCCGCAACGGGCGTCACGGATTCATCTTCAGTCGCGGCTGCCGCCACAACACACTGCGCAACGACGAGGCCTACGACAACGGCGTCGCTGGGTTCGTCATCGACGACGGCCACGTCGCCCAGGACGGCAACCCCCGCCATGCGGTCGCGGTCCCCTCCGATGGCAACGCACTCATCCACATCTCAGCTCATGACAACGGGATCGTCGGTGTCAGCATCGAGGGCGGCACGGAGAACTCCCTCGAAGCCTCTCAGGTAGAGAACAACAAGTACGGCGTGTGGGTGAAGAACGCTGCCACCGGGACCCGCCTCACCACGCTCAGCGTGACCCGCAGCCAGGCCTCAGCAATCGTGCTCTTCGACGGCACGCAGGCCACCCACCTCTCCAACGTGCGAATCAGCGGCGCCACAGTCGGTGTCGTCGTGGATCACGCCGTCGCGACGGTGATGTCGAACGTCGATGTGTCCGATGCCACCGCATCCGGGCTGCGGCTACGCGGGCCTCACACCGAGGATGTGGTCTCCCAGGTCAGCATCTCCGGCACCGGGCGCCGTGCGGTCGACGCGGGCGACGTCGCGATCCCCGACACGCTACGTTCTGGCATCGATGACAGCGGTTGGGAGACCAGGCATCCCCCGGTCTCCGTTGCGCACTACCTCGCTAGACACGCCAACCTGCTCGCCTGGGTGCCGATCATCGTGCTGCCCCTGCTGTTCTGGATACCGGCCCGACGCCGTCGAAGTCCGGGAACACCCCTGACGCCAGCCCAGGCACTGCAATGACCCGGCGCACAACGGTGCTCGCCGCCGTTCTCGCTTCCGCGGCGCTGGTCCTCACCAGCGCCTGCACGGCGAGCACGGCTGCGCTACCAGCAGGACCGGCCTGCGGGCACCCCCGGGTCCAGGAGGTCGCCCATGTCAACGACGCCACCTCGCTCACCCAGGCGCTGAGCACAGCCGTACCCGGGGAGGCCGTCGTGCTCGCACCCGGCACTTACCTCGGCCACTTCCTCGCCACCACCGCCGGAACCGAATCTGCGCCGATCCTGTTGTGCGGAGGCTCTGACAGTGTGCTGGAGGGCGGAGCCAACGGCTACACCCTGCACCTCGACCAAGCCGACTGGTGGGAGATCTCAGGGCTCAGCATCCACGGCGGTGAGAAGGGCCTCGTGATCGATTCCACCAGTCACACGACCATCACCTTCCTGCGGGTCGCCGGCACCGCGCAGGAAGCAGTACACCTGCGCTCGACGAGTAGCCACAACACTCTCAAGGCGCTGCACATCGACCACACCGGCCAAGTAACCCCACGATTCGGCGAAGGCATCTACATCGGCTCCGCCAAGGAGAACTGGTGTCGATACACCTCCTGTGATCCAGACCGCTCCGATGACAACACCATCACCGACTGTGTGTTCGGGCCCGGGATCACCGCTGAGAACATCGACATCAAGGAAGGCACCACGGGAGGCACCGTGACCGGGAACTCGTTCGACGGCGCGGGAGCCGCGGCAGTGGACTCCTGGGTCGATGTCAAAGGCAATGACTGGGTCATCCACGACAACACCGGGGTGCATGCCCCACGCGATGGCGCTCAAGTCCACGTTCGACTCCCCGGTTGGGGACGCCGCACGACGTTCACCGCGAACAAGTTCCGTGTGCGCTCCGACGGCTACGGAATCAGGGTGCAACCCGGCGCCCCGGACACCACCGTGGCCTGCAACAACGTGGTGCTCGGACCCGCCGCAGGACTGTCCAACATCGGCTGCAAGGAAACGCGATGAAGCGCCGGAGCACCCGCACACTCGCGTGCATCGTGGTGCTCACCGGGTCGCTTGCCGCATGCAGCAACGCAGCCCCGTCACCGCCGGGCGCACCCTTGGCGGCGCACGAGAGGGCGACCATCCTGGCCGGGGTGGACGCCATCCCGGCCGATGCGCGGCTGTCCATCGACGCTGCCAGCGCTTCGGGCTCGTCTGACCCGGCGATAAGGAACCAGGGCCATGCGCTCTACACGGACCACGCCAACCTAGCGCTCGGCCTGATCAACAGATACCTGCTCAAGCCTTACGCCAAGGGCCGATTCACCGTCACCGCCGACACCGGTCCGGGATCGAAGACCCTGGGCCGCGCCGCAGCCGCAACCACTGCCGCTATCACCGCCCTCGACCTCGCCCTGCCCGACGCCCCCACCCAACTACGCCAACCCACGCTCCTGCTGCGAACCCAGCTCACCCACATCGACCACGCCCTACGAACCGGCTCCACCCTGGAGCCGACAGCCGCCGACGCCACCGCTCAACAAACCCTGGCCCTGCGCGCCGCCAGCAAGTCCGACCACCTCACCCTGCGGCCCGGCAAGACCCCTGACCTCACCCCAGTCACAGTCACCCCACGATGGAAGGCAGCGCTCAGGGCCACCATCCACGAGGTCCAAACCCTCACCAACAGCGCCCTGGGCGCCGTGCACCGCTATGTCCAACGCCCAGCTGAACAGGGCAAGCTTTCCTCAGCGACGTCACCGAAGACCGCCCGCCGCACCCAGCACAGAGCGGCCCAGGCCCTCGACTTCGCCGCAGCACAACTTGCTGCAGCGGCCCGAGCCTGCGCTGGAATCGCGCGATTGAGCCAACTCCACAATGCCCTGGTCCGCGCCCACCAGACCCTCCAGCTCGCCGCGGGGCTCGCTCGGAACAGCCGCCTCCGCACAGCTCTGGCAGCACCAGCCACGTCGACGATCGTCCTGCTCGAAAGAGCCGGCGCAACGGGACAACTGAAGATCCACCCTGGCCGCAGTCCAACATTTCGTTCTTAGCAACGGTGCGCACCACTGGGCTCTTCGTGAGCAGGTTCATTCGCACTCGAACTTTCTTACAGCCGCGTAGGGGCTTATCATCGGGCGCAGGCGATGACGGCAGATCCGTTCCTGATCAACCGATACGGACGCTCGTCACGACACGGGCGCGGTCAGGTAAGCGCTTCATCTCGATGACTGCGGTACCGCTCGTGTTTCGGCAAGGCGATGCGCTTACCCGTCCGGTCCGGCGGAGCGTCACGGACGCGCCACCAAGCCACAGCAACGAGTCGAGACCCACGACCAGCCATCGGCAGCGACACGGCTGTCCGAACGAGAAGACGTCGCGCTCGGGACCTGATCACCTGCTGGGCATCAGTACGGTGTGTCGATGAGTCGTCAAGCGAGGCTGCTGAGCGTCCTCGCCCTCAACCTCATTCTGATCGTCGGCCTCGTCGTGGTGGGGATTGCCGCTCACTCCGTGGGCGTGCTTGCGGCCGGGGGTGACTATCTCGCTGACTCCGGGGCGATCATTATGGCTTTGGTCGCGATTCGGCTGGGATCGCGCCTGCCAACGGCAAAGCGGCCCCACGGCTACCCCCGGGCGACTGCCTACGCCGCCCTCGTCAACGCGATCCTGCTCGGACTCGTCGTCGTGCTGGTGATCATCACGGCGGTGCAGCGCCTACTTGACGGAGCCGAGGAGGTCCATGGGCTCCCGGTCCTGGTCATCAGCCTGATCTCCGCCACCGCGATGGGCATCGGCGTCCTTGTCCTGCGCGCAGACTCAGACGAGGACGGCGACAGCGACGCCGACCACGCCAACATGCGCGCCGTCCTGCTCGACACAGCCGCTGACGCGTTCGCTGCCGCAGGCGTGGCAATCACCGGTGCGATCATCCTGGCTACCCATGGTTGGTACTGGCTCGACCCAGCAGTCGCGCTGGTGATCGCGGTGGTCATCGGCTACCACGTCATCGTTCTGATTCGCGAGGTGACCGCGACCCTCTCGGGGCGCTAGCCCTTCCGCCGGCTCGCGCGTGCACGAGCTCACCGCGAGTTCGCGGACTCTCGACGCGCGCACGGCTTATGGGACGGACCTGTGGTCAGGCGACTTGATGAGGGAGACGACGCCGACGATGAGCCAGCAGCTCGCCAACGGGGTGAAGGTGCGGGCGGCGACCCACCAGGTGAGGAGACGGGCGCAGGCGTCTCGGCGGCCCCCTCGGCGATGGCACCGACGGACGTGGCCGTGATCGCTGGCACCCGCTGGACCGGCAGGGAGGGAAGTGTTGGACGACCCGGCGGCCAGGATCACCGTGGTGGAGACCTTGCGTCCGGTCGGGCGAGGATGTGGCCCTGGGGTCGCACTTCGACTCAGTCGTCTTCCACGCTCCGTGACAGCACAACGCAAAGCACGCGCATCGACCCGAGGCTTGGTGTGCTCAGCCGTGGTCAGCGGTCGCACCCGAGAGAACGAAGGCACGACGTTCGCGGGCTGGGCCCGACATTCGCAAGCGGAACATCGTTGGTCGGAAAACGTGGCGCCGGGTCAATAGCCACGCCTGAAGCGGCACCTGATCGGCTAACGCGAGCCCAGGTCGACGATCGCGGTTCCGTTGAGCACGAACCACAGGAAGAGCGCTACGCCCAACGCCGTGGTCAAGGCAGACACGGCCACCAGGGTTCGCTCGGACATGACGGTCACTTACCCCATCTCCACGGCTCCAATCCCGCTGGGACCACAGCATGAACATTGGAGGCGAATTCACATTGTGACAAGACGGACCGCGCCCACAGGTTTCCGATGCAGATGAGAGGGCATCCGGCACCTGTCGAACCAGTGTCCTGGCCTAGACATCACCACCGGTCGGCCCCCTCCACCGGTGGTGCGATGAAGCGAACGCCCCGGGACCCCATTCGCGCCCACCCACCCGGGGCGTTCGCTCACGCAAGACGACACTGTGCCCCCGAGCGACTATGAACCGTCCGGTTGGATGACAACGTCCCGCCCTTCCCGGTGAAGCCGGGCTGAGTGCGGGGTGCTGCGTCGTCGTCGCTAGGCGTTCATGAGCTGCGAGAATCGCTGCTCTGACACGCCCATCACCCGCGCCGCGTCAGCCCCAGTGAGGCCGGCCCTCTTGATCTTCCTTGCGACGTCACGCGTGGACTTGGCGACCTCGCGCATTTCCTTCGCGACCCGGTCCTGGTCGCCTTTCACGGCTCTGACCTCATCCATATCGACGCCCTCGATCTCCACGATGATGTGGAGTCCCGCATCCGCGTGACCCTTTACCCCCTCGAGCCGGAGGTAGTCGCGGACCATCTCTTCCGCGTCGCGGAGCGTGCGGGACTGGGTCACGCCGACCCCGTCGATGTCGAGCTCCCAACCGCGCTCCCACCGAGTCGCGGTGACCTCGTACTCTTTCACTGCAACCATCCTTCTCCTGGCAAGCGATCCTCTTCGCGGTGTCCCGGATTACACCGGGCGAGATGTCCCCGTGGCGGCGGATGTTCGCGGTGTGGCCCTGGCCGCATGAGCAGATCCACTTCGTGTGCTGCCGTTGTCGCAATTGACCGCACACCCCGCGTTGATGAGGCCTGCTTCGACGTCACGTCGCTTCATCGCCTTGACCATGACGGTACCTCTAGCCCCCCTAGAGGTCAGTAGTCAATCCCCCCTCGGCACCGTGGTCCACGCGGACATGGTCATCGATATCGATATCCGCCAGAAGAGGGTTTCTTGTGAGTCTCGACCTGCAAGACCTGGCTGGGCAGTCGCACCCATTAGCCTCGGCGTTTCATGGCCGGTGCTGATCGCGCATGTTTGATCTTGGTCTGTCGGTCCTGGCTTGTGGGCGCGTTGAGTCGGCCGGCGTGGTGTCCGGTGGCTCCGTGGGGTCCTGGGTCGTGGTGGTCGGGTGGGTGT
>JANXWJ010000191.1 GCA_025351185.1 Candidatus Nanopelagicales bacterium | reverse complement strand
GCAGTGCCGCGGCCAGCTCGGGGTCGGCGTCGCGCGGGTCGATCATCGAGCCGGTCCCCGAGCCGACGTCCACCGACCCTGCGAGGTCTTCCGCGGTGCGGCGCTGCTGCTCGAGGACCTCGACCTCGGGCCGCGCCGCGCGCAGGGCGTCCAGAAGCGCGTCGAAGCGCTGCTCGCTCATCGTGAACAGCACCAGCTCGTCACCCTCGAGGGTCACGGACGCACGGATGCTCGACCCGCCCCCCCGCGCGCGCCCCCGCCCGCGCCCTCGACCCGCTCGTGCCAGGTCTTCGTCGTGATGTCGTCGTCATCGCGAACGAGACGCTCGTCGAGCCACGCCGCCACGGCGTCGGGATCCGGGAGGCGCAGCCGGGCCTCGCAGATCACCAGCTCGCCCCCGTCAGCGTTGAGCATGGTCGGCGGTGCGTGCAGGGCCGCGATGAACTCGGCCAGGGTCACCGGGTCGGGCTCGCTGTCGAGCAGCGCGACCAGAGAGTCCCGGCGCGCGAGGTCGACGGACTCGATCCCGCCGAAGATGACCGTGTCCCGGCCATCAGGCACCAGCCGCACGAGCAGGAGGTCACCGACCGTCAGCTGGCGGGTCGCGAGCCGCTCGCTGACCTCGTGCCGGTCGCCGGTGCGGATGTCGCGTGCGGTGAACCCGCGGTCGCGGCGTACCGACTCGACCTCGTGGACCGAGCGCGCCACGAGCAGCCACTGCTCGGCGAGGAGGCGCTCGTCGTCGGGCAGCAGCACGCCGCGAGCGGCGAGGAAGTCGGCGAACACGCCGCCCTCGAACAGGGTGAGGTCGATGACCGTGTCCTCACCGAACGCCTGGACCAGGCGCCGCTGGTCGCGGTCACCGGTCCAGGACTGCGCGACGTCGAGGAGCAGGGTGCGCCCGGGCCCGTCCACCAGGTGCATCCATGCCTTGTGGTAGAGCCAAGTGGCGCGCGCCTGCAGGTCGAGGCGTTCGCGGCCACGGTGGCAGGCTTTGTAGCGCCGACCCGAGCCGCACCAGCACGGGTCGTTGCGGCCCAGGTCGCTCCGGTCGAGCGGACGGTTGTCCTCCAGCAGCCCCAGCAGCCGGTCGTCGGCGTCGACACCGGCACGGTGCAGCAGTGAGATACCGCGCTCGACGTCGCCACGGTCGCTCGCGAACCGGGCCAGGTCCGCCAGGACCGGCACCCACTGCGGGTCCGGAGAGTACGCCGCCTCCAGGCTCACCTCGGCGTCGAGCACCCGACCGCCCGCTCCTGCGCCTTGGCCCGCAACCACCGCACGGCAGGTCGCGCCTGGCGCGACACCATCGGCTCGAGCAGCTCCGCGGTCAGCTCCAGCGCCAGTGCATCGACCACCCGTAGACCGAGGACCTCCACGGCAGCGGCCTCGGCGACCTCGGGCACGGCGAGGCGATCCAGGGCGCTGCGCACCGTCGGGCGTCCGCTCCTCCGCGCCGGTGCAACAGGACCAGGCTCGTCCGATTCGGTGACTCCGATCAGGGCGTCGACCAGCCCGTCCGGGACGCCACCGCCACCCAGCAACGAATCCTGACGAGCCCTGGTCTTGCTCACGAGGTCGGCGAGCACGATCACCGCCTCGGCCTCGTCCGCCGCCAGGCCGTGGACCGCGACGATGCGCTGTCGTCGGGCGGCGCTGCGCTGGGCGCGAAGGTCGACGCCGGGAGGACAGAGGTAGTCGCCCTGGATCGTGAACCCGCCGTGCTCGAGAAGCCCACCAAGCGGTGGGAGCGGCTCGGCGAACGACGTCGCGTCCACTGCGATCGCCGACGCCACGAGGTCCTTCTTGATCTATCCGGGCGCCTCATACGCACGCCACATGTTTGGCACCTTCGCGACTGGACAACCGTTCGATGTGTTCATCCTTGATGTTGGCGATCTCGATGTGGGGCTTCTGGCGGTACTCGACAGTCTCGAGTGACTTCGGCGCGGAGCTACACCACGCGACGGGACGTGACCCTGAAGACGTGGCTTCTTGTCCCAGCGAGCTCTCGGCACGCTTAGGACGGGGGGGTGAACCTCATACGCGCCGTCGACCAGGGCCGAGGCGCCAACATCAAGGATGAACACATCGAACGGTTGTCCAGTCGCGAAGGTGCCAAACATGTGGCGTGCGTATGAGGCGCCCGGATAGATCAAGAAGGACCT
>JANXWJ010000182.1 GCA_025351185.1 Candidatus Nanopelagicales bacterium | reverse complement strand
GAGGGGGAGGGGGAGATCGAGGAGCAGCCCGTCGGGATCGAGCTGGTCGGGATCGAGCGCCTCGACGGGCAAGACGTGATCCTGGTGGACGACATCATCGACACGGGGCGGACGCTGTGCGCTGCGGCGTACGCCGTCAAGGCTGGCATGGTCTGCGCGGTCCTGGTGCCGCAAGGGAAGATCGCACTCGGCAAGATGGCTCAGGCACTCGTGCACGGTGCCAAGCTCCTGCAGGTCGACGGCAACTTCGACGACTGCCTCACCCTTGCCCGCAAGCTCTCCGAGCACTACCCCGTCGCGCTGGTCAACTCGGTGAACCCCGCGCGAATCGAGGGACAGAAGACGGCGGCGTTCGAGATCGTCGACTTCCTCGGTGACGCCCCGGACATCCACTGTCTCCCGGTCGGCAACGCCGGAAACATCACGGCCTACTGGAAAGGCTTCACGGAGTACGCCACCGACGGCATCTCCTCGAAGCGCCCACGCGAGTGGGGATTCCAGGCGGCGGGCTCCGCGCCCATCGTCAACGGCGCACCCGTGACGCACCCCTCGACCATCGCGACGGCGATCCGCATCGGCAACCCGGCGTCGTGGGACCAGGCACTGGCGGCTCGCGACGAGTCCGGCGGACGCATCGACGCGGTCACCGATCGCCAGATCCTCTCGGCCTATCGCTTCCTCGCGACGAAGGAGGGCATCTTCGTGGAGCCCTCGTCAGCCGCGTCGGTGGCCGGTCTCCTCCAGGTGCACCGTGCTGGTGAGCTCGATCCCGGGCAGACGGTCGTGTGCACGGTGACCGGGCACGGTCTCAAGGACCCGGAGTGGGCCATCGCCGGGGCGCCGAAGCCCACGAGCGTGCCGGTCGACGCCCGCCTCGCAGCAGTCGAGCTGGGTCTCGCGTGAGCGCTGCTCCTGGCCCGCGCCCGATGTTCCGCGCGGCAGCGACCCGGGTCAGGGTGCCGGCGACGTCGGCCAACATGGGCCCCGGCTTCGATGCCTTCGGTGTCGCGCTCGCGCTCTACGACGACGTCGTCGCCCAGGTGTCGGACGACGCGGGGATCCGAGTCGATGTCCACGGGGAGGGTGCCGACGACGTGCCCCGAGACCAGCGGCATCTCGTGGCGAAATCCATGCTGCGCGCCTTCGACGCGATGGGCGGGCGACCACGCGGCCTGGATCTGGTGTGCGCCAACAGGATCCCGCACGGACGCGGTCTCGGCTCGTCCGCCGCCGCCATCGTGTCGGGCCTGGTCCTGGCCCGAGCCCTCGTCGTCGGCGGCGAGGATCGCCTGCCCGACGCCGCACTGCTCGAGCTCGCGGTCGTGCTCGAAGGTCACCCCGACAACGTCGCGGCCTGCATCCATGGCGGCGTGGTCGTCGCCTGGACCAGGTCGAGCGGAGCTCCGGTGACCCAGGTGCTCGACGTCGTTCCGCTGCAGTCCATCGTGCCGGTCGTCTGCGTGCCGTCGAGTGCGGTCGCCACCAAGAAGGCGCGAGCGCTCCTCCCGGAGACCGTGCCGCACGCAGACGCCGCCTACAACGCCGCACGGGCTGCGCTGCTGGTGACCGCGCTCACCTCGCGCCCTGATCTCCTGCTGGAGGCGACCGACGACCGTCTCCACCAGCCCTATCGCCGACCGGCCTACCCGCGTACGTCGGACCTCGTCGCCAAGTTGCGTGCGGCGGGCATCCCGGCGGCGGTCAGCGGCGCTGGACCGACCGTCTTCGCGCTGACCGACGCCGCCACGGCATCGACCATCGCTGACCTCGCCGGCGCTCGGTTCGCGACGTCGGTCCTGGAGTTCGACCGCCGAGGCGCCCGGCTCGAAGCTCTCGACGCCTGACGCCGCGCTGCCACCACCAGTGCTCGATCTCGAGAGACGTCGAGGTCACGAACACGCCCGGTGTCCGGTCGGCGTGGCGGAGGGCGCGGCGCGGGGTGTTACTCTTCCCTCGTACCTGGGCCCGCTCCCTCCGATCTCTTCGGACGGGGACACGTTCGGCGGGGATCCGTCACAGAGCGTCAGACTCCCTTCTGCACCGCCCCAGGGCACACCTGTTACCCCCTGTCCTGGGCTGCCGAGATCCTCGGTGCACCGGGTACGCCCGCGCTCCCTCGTCCCGAGCGGCGCGCGATGTTCCCTTCGTCTCGAAGAAGGTTCACTCGGTGTCCGAGACCACCCAGAACGACAGCCCCACCTCACGCGGCACTGGTGCCGCCGGCACCCGGGGCGTCTCCTCGATGCTCCTGCCTGAGCTGAAGTCCCTCGCCGGACAGCTCGGGATCTCCGGAGCGTCGGGCATGCGCAAGGCCGACCTCGTCGCCGCGATCAGCGACCGCCAGGTGCCGGCAACCCGCAGCGGGCGCCCCGCACGCAGCGAGCGTCCCGCACGCGCCGAGCGAGCCACCCCGCCGGCTGCCGCCGAGTCCACGGGCGAGCCCGCCCCCGCAGCCCCCGACGTGGCCGATCGCCCCGCGCGTGAGCGCGGTGAACGCCCGGCCCGTGAGGACCGACCCGCGCGTGAAGCCCGCCCGCCCCGCGAGGACCGACCCGCCGGCGACGACCTCCCGCAGGCGGCTCAGACGGATCGTCAGCAAGGCGAGCGAGCACAGCGTGAGGATCGACCGGCCCGCGATGACCGCCAGCAGGCCGATCCTCAGCAGGCCGATCCTCAGCAGAGCGAGCGTCAGCAGGGTGACCGTCACCAGAGCGAGCGCCAGCCTCGCGAGGACCGTCCGCAGGGCGATCGGCGGCCCCGCGAGGACCGCCAGCAGGGTGATCGCCCGCAGCGCGAGGACCGCGGCGCACAGAACGACCGCCAGCGCACCGAGGGTCAGCGGACTGACGGGCAGCGGACGGACGGCCAGCGCCCCGAGAGCCAGCAGCGCGACGACGGCCCGCGTGACGACGGCGATGGTGACGGCCTCGGCCGTTCGCGTCGTCGTCGGCGCGGCCGTGACCGCAACGAGCGGTTCGAGAGCACCGGTGGTGGCAACCGACCCAACCGCGACCGCAACGACCGCGCCGCGCGTGGCCCGCGTGGCTTCGAGGGCGAGGTCGAGGTGAGCGAGGACGACGTCCTGCTCCCCGTCGCCGGCATCCTCGACATCATGGACAGCTATGCGTTCGTGCGTACGAGCGGCTATCTGCCCGGCAACAACGATGTCTACGTGTCGCTGGCGATGGTCAAGCGGTTCGGCCTGCGCAAGGGCGACGCCATCACCGGCACCGTCCGGCAGGCGCGCGAGGGTGAGAAGGCCCAGAAGTTCAACCCGCTCGTCAAGGTCGAGAGCGTCAACGGCGCCGACCCCGAGGAGTCGCGCAACCGCATCGAGTTCAGCAAGCTGACGCCGCTCTATCCCCAGGAGCGACTGCGCCTGGAGACGACGCCCAACAACCTCGTCACCCGCGTCATCGACCTCGTGGCACCGATCGGCAAGGGCCAGCGCGGCCTCATCGTCTCGCCTCCGAAAGCCGGCAAGACCATGGTGCTGCAGGCGATCGCCAACGCGATCGCGGTCAACAACCCCGAGGTCCACCTCATGGTCGTGCTCGTCGACGAGCGACCTGAAGAGGTCACCGACATGCAGCGCTCGGTCAAGGGTGAGGTCATCGCCTCCACCTTCGACCGTCCTGCTGACGACCACACGACGGTCGCCGAGCTCGCGATCGAGCGGGCCAAGCGACTCGTGGAGCTCGGGCACGACGTCGTCGTGCTGCTCGACTCGATGACGCGACTCGGCCGGGCCTACAACCTGTCGGCGCCTGCGAGTGGTCGCATCCTGTCCGGTGGTGTCGACTCGGCGGCGCTCTATCCGCCGAAGCGCTTCTTCGGCGCAGCGCGCAACATCGAGAACGGTGGATCGCTCACCATCCTCGCCACAGCGCTCGTCGAGACCGGGTCCCGGATGGACGAGGTCATCTTCGAGGAGTTCAAGGGCACCGGAAACATGGAGCTCAAGCTCGACCGCAAGCTGGCTGACAAGCGCATCTTCCCCGCGGTCGACGTCGACGCGTCCGGCACGCGCAAGGAAGAGATCCTCATGGCACCGGACGAGCTCAAGACCGTCTGGAAGCTGCGTCGTGTGCTGCACGCGCTCGACCAGCAGCAGGCGATCGAGCTCCTGCTCGGCAAGCTGCGCGAGACGAAGAGCAACTTCGAGTTCCTCCTCCAGGTGCAGAAGACCACGCCGCTGTCAGGGGGAGCCCCCAGCAGCGTGGATGACATGTAGCACCCTCGCCAGCAGCGGAAGAGCCGATGCCCTGCTCACCGCGACGGCCCGCCCCCGGACTCCTGGGCGGGGCCGTCGTCGTGGGTCCCGCGCCCTGCCTCGGGTGAGAGCACTGACCGTTCGGTTGACGTCTGTCTCGGTGGTCGTGCCTCAAGGCCCACCGTCCGGTGCCGATGACATCGCTGCTCGGGGGAGCGACTTTCGCCATCAGGAGCACGGACATGTCTTGAACGACACGACGTCGCAGCGTCCGCGTCGTCGCGCCGGTCGCGGGTCTGCTCGCGGCGGGTCTCCTCGTCTGGCAAGGCAGCTATGCCGCGTTCAGCGCGACCACCAACAACACCGCTGACGCGTGGAGCACGGGCAACCTGCAGCTCACCAACAGCGGCGGTGCTGGCATCTTCACCGGCTCGACGTCGGCGCTGTTCGCCGGCACCACACTGGGTCAGCCGGAGAACAATCTCAAGATCGGCGCGACGGGCACCAAGTGCATCACCGTGCAGAGCACTGGGTCGCTCGCGGGTGGGCTCAAGCTCTATCGCGGCCTGATCACGGGAACCAACAACGTCGCGATCGCCCCGCAGATCGGGCTCACCATCGACGTGGCGCCGATCGCTGCGGCCGCCAACGTGCTCGCGACCTGCGCAGGTTTCCCGGTCGCCGGCATCACCAACCTGGGCACGAACGTGGCGCTGTCGACCTATCCGTCGACCTACGCCGCCGCCACCGTGTTGGGTCTGGCCGCGGGCACGCAGCGTGTCGCCTACCGCATCAACTGGACCCTCAACACGACCGGCACCAACGCCGGTGACAACCTGCTGCAGGGTTCCACGGCGCAGGCCGACCTGAACTGGGAGATCCGGTAGTCCCAGGCGATCTCGCCGCTCGTCACCTTCCACGACGCCCATAGTCGACCCCGCCGTCCGCCCCCCGCGCACGGCGGGGTCCTCGTCGTGCCCGCCCACCCGTTCGGCTCAGGTCACGACGAGACGACGGTCACTCACTGATGCTCCACGACGGCTCAAGGTGCCCTCTCGGGAGCCGATGACAACAGGGCACGGGGGCACGAAGTCATTGTGATCGTCATTCCTGGAGGAAAAGATGTCCCGAACGAACCGACGCCGGACAGTCCGTGCAGTCGCACCGGTTGCCGGCCTGCTCGCCGCCGGTCTGCTCGTGTGGCAGGGCAGCTATGCAGCGTTCAGCGCGACCACGAACAACACCGCCGACGCATGGAGCACCGGCAACCTGATCCTCACCAACAACGGCGGCCTCGCCGCCTACGCCGGCTCCACCGCCGCGATCTTCGCCGGCACCACGGTGGGCCAGCCCGAGAACAACATCAAGATCGGCGCCACCGGCACGAAGTGCATCACGGTGCAGAGCGGTGGCTCGTTCGCGGGCAACCTGGCCCTCTACCGCGGTCTCGTCACCGGCACCGGATCTGTTGCCCTCGCGCCGCAGATCGGTGTCACGATCGATGCAGCTCCGGTCGCAGCAGCTACGAACGTCGCTTCCAACTGCACCGGCTTCCCGGCGGTGAGCATCACCAACCTGGGCACCAACGTCGCGCTGTCGGCCTACCCCTCGACGTTCGCAGCGGCGACCCCGCTGCCGGTCGCGGCCGGCACCCTGCGTGTCGCGTACCGGATTACCTGGACGTTGAACTCGACCGGCACCAACGCCGGCGACAACCTGCTGCAGGGCGCGACCGCACAGGCTGACCTCAACTGGGAGATCCAGTAGTCGTCATCGCCTTCATGGCGTGACATCCGTCGGTGCGTCCCTCGTCGGGGGGCGAGGGACGCACCGGCACCTTCCCCCCACCACCTGCACGGGTCCCTGACGACGGTGCCCGGACGAGCCGATCGCTCGCCCCGGGCCTGGTCGCCAGAGCCCCGCGGGTCTTCGGCGGGAACGTACGTCGCAGATCAGGTCCGGAAGGAGGTACGGCGATGAGCACGGCGGCTGCAGCACTCGAGCCGGCGCCCGTTCCCGACGCTCCTGCGCCCTACAGCCGGTTCCGTCTCACCGCCGGCATCCTCGGTCGCACCTGGCTGTGGTTCGTGGCCGGCTGCCTCGTCGTCACGCTGGTGCCGATCCTCTTCGGCTGGCGCCCCTTCGTCATCGAGAGCGGCTCGATGGAGCCGCGCATCAACGTCGGCGACGTGGTCCTGGCCTCGCCCGAGACCGACACAGCCGCACTGCTCGGACGCGTCACAGTGTTCACCGACCCCGGTCGACCGGAGCAGGTGAAGTCGCACCGCATCGTCGCGATCAACCCCGACGGCTCGATGACGAGCAAGGGCGATGCCAACCCCACGGTCGACTCCATGCCCGTCCAGGTGTCGGACGTTCGCGGTCTGGGCCGGCTGCTCGTGGGGTTCGTCGGCCTCCCGCTGATCTGGGCGCAGAACGGCCAGTGGCTCTATCTGCTGCTCTTCCTGCTCAGCATGATTCTGGCTGCGCAGGCGATGAGCCGCGACCACGAGGACGACATCGACTCCGATCCGAGCGACGACGACGACACCGGGGACGCGCAGATCGTGCCCCTGCCCCAGCGGCTCGGTGGATCGACCGGCTCGACGATCGCGGCGACGACGCCGCTCGACCCGGGACTCAGCTTTCGCGCGCGCACCCCCCGATGGGTGGCGCGCTCTGCCTATGTCGGTCTCCTCGCCGCCGTGCTCTCGATCCCCACTGCGGGCGCATCCTTCGCCGCGACGACGAAGAACGCCGCCAACGCCTGGGCCGTCGGCAACTGGGACTACACCTCCGCCATCACAGCCCTCGGGCCGTATCTCTACTGGAAGCTCGACGAGACCGGCACCACGACCACGGTCGCTGTCGACACGTCAGGCAACGGGCGCACCGGTACGTACAACCCCGGCGCGACCGCTGCCAGCTTCACCCGCGGGATCGCCGGAGCGCTCACCACCGATTCCCCGAACCTCGCGGTGACGCTCACGAGCGCCACGTCGTGCATCAACACCACGAGCACCACGGCGGTCGCCGCACCGGCGCAGCTCAGCGAGATCGTGTGGTTCAAGTCGACCTCGACGACCGGCGGCAAGATCCTGGGCTTCGAGCAGCCGCGGACCGGTGTGGCGCAAGCCGGATCCGGCGGAACCTACGACCGCCACATCTACATGGATGGTGCCGGCAAGGTGTGGTTCGGCGTCTACAACGCAGGTGACAGCCTGATCAGCTCGTCGACCGCCCTCAACGACGGTGCGTGGCACATGGCGGCCGGCACGCTCGGCACTCCCGGGATGAAGCTCTACATCGACGGCACGCTGGTCGGCACCAACCCCAACACGGTCGGTGAGGCCACGACCGGCTGGTGGCGCGCCGGCTGCGGCAACCTCGCCGGCTGGGGCGACGGCTGGACCGGCGGCAACTCGCCCACCACGAGCTCCGCGCCAGCGAGGAACTACCCCTTCACCGGGTCGATCGACGAGGTCGCCATCTGGACCACGGTGCTGTCGGCAACCCAGATCCGCGACCTCTACATCGCCAAGTAGCCCGAACCGGACCTGCGATGCTGCCGCAACTGCCGCTGAACCCGGGTCTTCAGCCGCACTTATGGCAGCAGCGCGGGTCCGTCATCCGGGCGCGGTGCGGGTGGAATACGTGCCGGGTCGGCGCGGTTTGGCCAGGTGCCGACCGAATGGCAGACTGGGGCGCTGTCCCGGCCCTCCGGTCGGAACCCCGGCCCGGTTCACGTGCGTCCGCCGCACGACCCGGCGCCACGACATGAGGAGCACCACATGAAGGCCGGCATCCACCCGAACTACGTCGAGACCCAGGTCAACTGCGCCTGCGGCTCCACGTTCACCACGCGCAGCACCGCGAAGAACGGCGTCATCCACGCCGAGGTCTGCAGCGCCTGCCACCCGTTCTACACGGGCAAGCAGAAGATCCTCGACACCGGCGGCCGCGTCGCCAAGTGGGAGAAGCGCTTCGGCAAGAAGGCCGACGCCTAGCACTGTCACCGAGGGCGCTGCCCGACCGCGTACGCCGTCCGAGAGGATCCCGGCGCACCGGTCCGGGCGGCGCCCTCGCTGCATTCCCACCCCTGCCCGCCCTGCACCACCGAGCCAGGAGCCGTCCCATGTTCGAGTCCGTCGAGGCGCTCGTCGCCGAGTACGCCGACCTCGAGACCCGCCTGGCAGACCCCGCCGTGCACGCCGACCAGGCGGTCGCCCGCAAGCTCGGGCGACGCTATGCCGAGCTGCGTCCGGTCGTCGCGACCTACCGGGCGTGGGTGCAGGCCGAGCAGGACGCCGTCGCCGCGCGGGAGCTCGGTGACGAGGACCACTCGTTCCGCCCCGAGGCCGAAGGGCTCGCGGCCGAGCAGGCCGCGCTGGCCGACAAGCTGCACGTGATGCTGCTCCCGCGCGACGCTCTCGACGACTCCGACGTCCTGCTCGAGATCAAGGCGGGGGAGGGCGGCGAGGAGTCGGCCCTGTTCGCCGGGGACCTGCTGCGGATGTACCTCCGCTATGCCGAGCGCCGGGGGTGGAAGACCGAGGTCCTCGAGTCCGAGCAGTCCGACCTCGGCGGCTACAAGGACGTCACCGTCGCGGTGAAGGCCAAGGGCAACGTCGAGCCGGGCGAGGCGCCCTATGCGCGGCTGAAGTACGAAGGCGGTGTGCACCGGGTGCAGCGGGTGCCTGCGACGGAGTCGCAAGGTCGCATCCACACGAGCGCCGCCGGTGTGCTGGTCCTGCCTGAGACCGAGGACGTCGAGGTCGAGATCGACACGAACGACCTGCGCATCGATGTCTTCCGGTCCAGCGGACCGGGTGGCCAGAGCGTCAACACCACCGACTCCGCAGTGCGCATCACGCACCTCCCGACCGGCACGGTCGTCAGCTGTCAGAACGAGAAGAGCCAGCTGCAGAACAAGGAGTCGGCGATGCGCATCCTGCGCGCGCGCCTCATCGCGCTGGCCGAGGAAGCCGCTGCGAAGGAAGCCTCCGACGTACGCCGGTCGCAGGTGCGCACGGTCGACCGCAGCGAGCGGATCCGGACCTACAACTTCCCCGAGAACCGCATCAGCGACCACCGGGTCGGCTTCAAGTCCTACAACCTCGACGCTGTGCTCGACGGCGAGATCGAAGCCGTGGTGCAGGCGTGCATCGATGCCGATCTGGCCGCGCGCATGGCGGCACTCGGCGGTGCTTCGTGACCGCCTGGCAGCCGCCGGTCCGCACCCTGCGCGATGTGCTTGTCGACGCCGAGCGTCGGCTCGCCAACGCCGGTGTGCCGACGCCGCGCGTCGACGCCGAGCTGATGCTCGCGCACGTCCTCGGCGTGCCGCGCGGTCGGCTCTTCCTGTCCGACCCGGCCGATCCCGCGGACACGGTGCGCTTCGAGTCGCTGCTCGTGCGTCGAGCCGCGCGTGTCCCGCTGCAGCACCTGCTGGGCGAGGCGGCCTTCCGTCACCTCGTCCTCGAGGTCGGCCGAGGCGTGTTCGTGCCGCGGCCCGAGACCGAGACGGTCGCCGAGCTGGCCATCCACGCGCTCACCGCCGACTCCGAAGAGCGCCTCGCGGTCGATCTCTGCACCGGGTCCGGTGCCATCGCGTTGGCGCTCGCCACCGAGGTGCCGCACTCGGTCGTGCACGCCGTCGAGCTGGAGGGGGCGGCCTTCGAGTGGGCCGAGCGCAACGTCGCCAACCACGCCGAGGCACTGGCGGCGGCCAGGTCGACGGTGCACCTGCACCGCGGCGATGCGAGGACCGCGCACCTCGACAGCCTCGCTGCACTGGTCGGACGGACCGACGTCGTCGTGAGCAACCCGCCCTACATCCCCGACGACGCGGTGCCGCGCGACCCTGAGGTCCGGGAGTACGACCCGCCTCGGGCGCTCTACGGCGGTCATGACGGTCTCGACGTCGTCCGCGGCGTCGTCGTCACCGCTGCTGCGCTGCTGCGAACGGGCGGTGTCGTCGTCATCGAGCACAGCGACCAGCAGGGCGAGTCCGGCGGCGAATCCGGCGTGCCGCACGTGCTGCGCGAGCACGGTGCGTTCACCGCGGTGCGCGACCTGCCGGACCTCGCAGGGCGCGACCGCGTCTGTGTCGCGGTCCGGCTCTGAGCGCGCGGCGACCGGATGAGGCAGGATCGGTGACCGTGAGCCTGCGATTCGACACCTCCGACCCGATCTCCCGCGCCCACGGCCTGGAGGCCGCTGCGAGCGCGGTGCGTCGTGGTGACCTCGTAGTGCTGCCGACCGACACCGTCTACGGGCTCGGCGCCGATGCCTTCAGCCCGGTCGGGATCGAGAAGCTGCTCGCGGCCAAGGGGCGCGGTCGCGACATGCCCGTGCCCGTCCTGGTCGGCAGCCCCGACACGGTCGAGGGACTGGCCTACGGCTTGTCCAAGGCTGCGCGCGACCTCATCGAGGCGTGCTGGCCCGGTGCGCTCACTGTCGTCGTACGCCATCAGCCGAGCCTCGCGTGGGATCTCGGTGACGCGGCCGGCACGGTGGCGCTGCGCATGCCGTTGCATCCCGTCGCGATCGAGCTCCTGCTGATCACCGGGCCGATGGGCGTCTCGAGCGCCAACCGCTCAGGATCACCGGCAGCCACGACCTACGACGACGCCGTGGCGCAGCTCGGTGACTCGGTGGCGGTCTATCTCGACGCCGGCGCCTCCGGCGAGGCGACCCCGAGCACGATCGTCGACGTGTCCGGTGCGGTGCCTCGCGTCCTGCGCCTCGGCGCCGTCGACCTCGACACCCTGCGCTCGGTGGTCCCGGACCTCATCGTCGAGTCCTGACCGCCCCTGCTCCGGCCGGCGTGCGGGGCAGAACCTGGAACCGCCGGACAGGCTCTAGGCTGAGGCGCATGACCTCCGTACCCTCCTGGGGCCCCGACTTCGCCGCCCTCGAGGCCGTCGACCCTGACATCGCCCGGATCCTGCTCGAGGAGCGTGACCGCCTCAACAACGGTCTGCAGCTCATCGCGAGCGAGAACTTCACCTCGCCGGCCGTGCTCGCTGCGCTCGGGTCGACGCTGTCGAACAAGTACGCCGAGGGCTACCCCGGGCGCCGCTACTACGGCGGCTGCGAGGTCGTCGACGAGGCAGAGAACCTCGGGATCGAGCGGGCCAAGGCACTCTTCGGTGCCGACCACGCCAACCTGCAGCCGCACAGTGGTGCGAGCGCCAACATCGCGGTCTATGGCGCGTTCATGAAGCCCGGCGAGACGGTGCTGGCGATGAGCCTCCCGCACGGCGGCCACCTCACCCACGGCACCAAGGTGTCGTTCTCGGGCAAGTGGTTCAACGCCGTGCACTACGGCGTCAGCCCGAAGACCGAGGACATCGACTACGACCAGATGCGCGACCTCGCGCACGAGCACCGACCCAAGATGATCATCTGCGGCGGTTCGGCCATCCCGCGCCTGATCGACTTCGCGGCGTTCCGCGCCGTGGCCGACGAGGTCGGCGCGATCCTGATGGTCGACGCCGCGCACTTCATCGGCCTCGTCGCCGGTCGGGCGATCCCCAGCCCGGTGCCCTATGCCGACGTCGTCACCTTCACCACGCACAAGGTCCTGCGCGGCCCGCGCGGCGGCATGCTCGTGTGCAAGGCCGAGCACGCTGCGGCACTGGACAAGGCGGTCTTCCCGATGATGCAGGGCGGGCCGTTGATGCACGCCGTGGCCGCCAAGGCCGTGGCGCTGAAGGAGGCCGCGACCCCGGCTTACCAGACCTACGCGCGACAGGTAGTGCTGAATGCACAAGCGCTTGCGGAAGGGCTCGCCGCCGAGGGGATGCGCCCCGTCTCCGGCGGGACCGACACCCACCTCGCACTGATCGATCTGCAGGGCGTCGGGGTGACCGGCGCGGACGCCGAGGCGCGGTGCGACGTGGCGCGGATCACACTCAACAAGAACTCGATCCCCTTCGACCCGCAGCCGCCGTCGGTGGGCTCGGGCATCCGGGTGGGCACGCCAGCCGTGACGACCCAGGGCATGACCGAGCCGGACATGAAGGAGATCGCCGGGCTGATCGGGCGGGCGGTGCGGGACGCGGACGGCTCCGCCGCCGCGGACGTCCGTGCCGCAGTCGGCGTCATGGTCGGTGCCCACCCCGCCTACCCTCGCCCGTGACGCACAGGCCGGCGGCCGGCCGGCTCGGGTCGAGCAGCTAGCGGGGTCGGGTGCGCGAGTACCTGCTCACACTGCTGGTCGCGGCCACGGTGACGTACCTGGCCGTCGGCGTCGTGCGCTCGGTCGCCGCTCGATTCGGGATCCTGGCAGAGATCCGCGACCGGGACGTCCACGACACCCCGATCCCGCGGCTGGGCGGGGTCGGGATGCTGCTGGGGCTGTTCGCCGGTTTCGGCGTGGCCGCCCAGCTTCCGTTGCTGCGTCACGTGTTCGACTCCGGGGACCAGATCCGCGGCGTGCTGTCCGGGGCTGTCGTGATCTGTCTGCTGGGGGCCATCGACGACATCTGGGGACTGGACGCGATCACCAAGCTGGCCGGACAGACCCTGGCTGCGGGACTGAT
>JANXWJ010000176.1 GCA_025351185.1 Candidatus Nanopelagicales bacterium | reverse complement strand
TGGTCCTTTGTTATCGTAGGTCGGCCGTCGAGTCCCACGCGAGCCGTCGCGGGAGACGACGGTCACGCCCGGGAACTGTCAGGTTGCCCGCCGCGGTCAGGCCGGGTCGTCGAACGTCCAGGTCAGCATCACGTGCGGTGTCGGGGGCTCGGCGCCGCCTGCGTGGTAGGTCGCGAGGGCCGCGTCGTTGTCGTGGTCGGTGAGCACCCACATGCCATAGCAGCCCCGCGATCTCGCGATCTCCTCGAGCGCTCGGACGAGCCCGGTGCCGGTCCCGCGACGCTGGTGCGCCTCGTCGACGGCGAGCTCGTAGAGGAACATCTCCGTCCCCTTGTCCGGATGCGTCGTCTCGACCCCGGACACGAAACCGACTCCCACCTCACCGACGTACGCCACGACGAGGTGATGCGTCGGATCCTCGAGGAACCGCAGCGCGGCGTCGGATCGCAGCTCCTCGTCGAACACCCCGCCACCGCGGCGACATCGTCCAGCGTCGCCGCCTCGACCATCCGAACCTCATGCCCAGCCATGGTCAGTCCTCTGCGATGAAGTCACCAGTAGGTGCCCAGCGGTTTGCGTCTTCATCGAGCCGCCCGCCCCGAGGGTGACGAGTCAGCCGAACGCTCGGTCCAGACGAGCGAGTGCCTCCTCGAGCACCTCGGGGCGCTTGCAGAATGCCCAGCGTACGAAGGGCTTTCCGGCATCGGGGTCGTCGTGGAAGACCTCGTGCGGGATGGCCACCACACCGGCCCGATGGGGCAGGTCTCGGCAGAACGCCCAGCCGTCGTCGTAACCGAGCGGTCGGACGTCGGTCGTCGCGAAGTAGGTGCCCTGCGGCACCGTGGTCGGGAAGCCGAGTGCGGCGAGCCCGTCGCACAACAGGTCGCGCTGGTGCTCCAGACCATCGCGGAACGGCTCCCAGTAGGAGTCCGGCAGCGCGAGCCCTTCCGCCACCGCCCACTGGAACGGGCCGCTCGACACGAACGACAAGTGCTGACGCGTCACCCGCACCGCCGCGACGAGGTCGGTCGGTCCGGTCGCCCACCCGACCTTCCATCCCGTCATCGACAGCGACTTGCCGGCACTGCCGATGGTGACCGTGCGTTCGGCCATTCCCGGGATCGACGCGAAGGGGACGTGCTCGGACCCGGTGTAGACGAGGTGCTCGTAGGCCTCGTCGCTGATCACCCAGAGGTCGTGCTCGCGCACGACCGCCGCGATCGCCGTGAGCTCCTCGCGGGTGAACACGCTGCCGGTCGGGTTGTGCGGGGAGTTGAGCAGGAGCACGCGCGTGCGCGGGCCGATCGCCGTACGCAGCGCCTCGATGTCAGGTCGAAACGTCCCGGCGGTGAGCGCGACCTCGACGCGATGCCCGCCAGCGAGCGAGACGGCAGCGGCGTAGAGGTCGAACCAGGGGGCGAACATGACGACCTCGTCGCCCACGTCGACGAGCGCGAGAAGCGCCGCCGCGATGGCCTCCGAGGCACCCGTCGCGACGCAGACGTCGGTGGCGGGGTCGAGCTCGAGACCGTAGAAGCGGCGCTGGTGCTCGGCGATCGCTGCGCGCAGCTCAGGCACACCGTGAACGGGCGGATACTGGTTGCCCCGGCCCTCGCGGATCGCTCGGATCGCCGCGTCCCTGACCAGATCAGGACCGTCGGTGTCAGGGAATCCCTGCCCGAGGTTGACCGAGCCGGTGGCGACCGCGAGCGCACTCATCTCCCCGAACACCGTGCTCGCGTGCTCCCGCATGCGCGGCACGAGGGGAGGAACGCGACGACTCACGCGGCGAGGCTACGACCTAGCGCGTGCGCCCAGCGGCAGGACCCGGTTTCTCCCCGTCCCCGGGGAGCAGCGCGTGGGAGGGTCGAGCCATGAGCACACTCGTGGTGACCGGTGGGTCACGAGGCATCGGAGCGGCCACGTGCGTCGCGGCTGCGCAGGCCGGCTGGGACGTCGTCGTCGACTATGCGCGCGGCGAGGCGGCGGCGGCCGACGTCGTACGCCGCATCACCGACGCCGGCGGTCACGCGGTGGCGGTGCGCGCCGACCTGCGCGATCCCGACGAGATCGACGAGCTCTTCGTCAAGGCGGCCGCCTGGCGTGGACCGGTCACCGGACTGGTCAACAACGCCGCCGTCACCGGTGGCTTCTCGCGCGTCGACGAGGTGACGCCGCAGACGCTCGACGACGTGCTGGCTGTCAACGTGAAGGCGCCCTTCCTCTGTGCCGGTGCTGCCGTGCGACTCATGTCGACGCGGCACGGCGGCGCAGGTGGAGCGATCGTCAACGTGTCCTCACGCGCTGCGGTGCTGGGCAGCCCGGGCGAGTGGGTGCACTACGCCGCGACGAAGGGTGCGATCGACACGATGACGGTCGGCCTGGCGCGCGAGGTCGCCACCGAGGGAGTGCGGGTCAACGCCGTCGCTGTGGGGCTTGTCGACACTGAGATGCACGCAGCCGCAGGCGATCCCGGCCGTCCGGACCGTATGCGACCAAGCATCCCCATGATGCGTTCCGGCAGCGCCGACGAGGTAGCAGCGGCGATCCTCTGGCTGCTCTCCGAGCAGGCGTCGTACACCACCGGCACCTTGCTGGCCGTCTCCGGCGGCCGCTGACCCCCGCACGCTGGCGCGGACCTACAGAGTCGTGAGGACGGCATCGGCGATGGCGTACGGCGACAGCGCCGGCACCTCGTGCACCAACCAGCCGCGCAGGCGCGCCTGGTTGACCTCGAGCGGGTCCGCCGACGGAGAGGCGACGTAGACCACGGGGGCATCGGGCCAGTCGGCTCCGCCGGTGTCGGCCGAGGGAGTGGCTGCGTCGACGAGCACATAGCCGCTGACGGCTCGACGCGAGGCCTTCTGGCTGAACCCGAGTGCGGGTGCCAGCACGCCGCTCGTGCCGCCGAGCACCAGCAGGACGGGAGCGACGGTGCCACCTGTGGCCAGTGCGATCGCCAGGTGCGCCACCCAGTGCGCCCGCAGAGTCCGGGGGTCGTCGTCGCTCTCCCCGTCGGAGACGTAGGGCGACAGCGCTGCGATCCCGGCACACCGGACGTCGTCGAGGAGCGCGTCGACGACGTCTGCGCCGTCGTAGGCCGCGGCGACGCCCGGCAACGGGGGGCACACGACGATGGTGGAGGTGCTCACCGGTCCACCCTGCCCTACCCGGGCTCCGCCAACCACGTGCCCGCCCGGGCTGGCACCCGGATAGCCTTGCGACCTGTGACCACAGCCGATGACCGCGCCCACCTCCGCCAGGACATCCTCGACAAGGCCGTCGTGCACGGTCGGGTCGTGCTCTCGAGCGGGAGGGAGGCCGACTACTACGTCGACCTGCGTCGCGTGACCCTCGACGGTGCGACAGCTCCGTACGTCGGTCGTGTGATGCTCGACGTCACCGCGGGCCTCGACTACGACGCCGTCGGGGGGCTCACCCTCGGCGCCGACCCGGTGGCGACCGCGATGCTCCACGCGGCAGCCGCCCAGGGGCGTCGCCTCGATGCCTTCGTGGTCCGCAAGGCCGAGAAGGCGCACGGCCTGCAGCGCCGGATCGAAGGCCCGGATGTCGCCGGCCGCCGGGTGCTCGCCGTGGAGGACACCTCCACCACCGGCGGCTCGGTCATGACGGCCGTCGAGGCGCTGCGCGAGGCCGGCGCCGAGGTCGTCGGCGTCGCGGTGATCGTCGAGCGCGGCGCGGCCCCGCTCATCGCAGCGGCGGGTCTGCCCTACATCGCGGCCTACTCCCTCGAGGACCTCGGCCTCGCGTGACCGAGCGGGTGTCGACCGAGCGCCTCGTGATGGGCCGGCGGGCCCGAGGCCCGGCGGAACTGCGGTGGTTCGGCTGATCCGCTGCGTTGTCTTGAGCGCCGTCACCCGTTCGGAGCATTCCAACGAGCGGTGAGGCGACGAGAACTCCTGTGCAGACGTCCATCTGGGGGACGTCTCGTTGGGGGGTGGTCGCACGTGACGTCCGGAGGGCCGTCGGCACACCCGCTGTCGTCGTCCGCCGCGCGGCGCGCGACTCGGCGAGAGGCCGGCTCGTCGTGGCTGTCGACGCACAGCCGCCGCGTCCGGCTGCGCCGCTATGCCGGCGCGATGGGCTGGGACCTCACCACGACCGGTGTCCTCGTCGGTGACATCGACGGCATCAGCGTGCGTGCCTACGAAGACCGTGGCCGCACGACCGTCATCGAGCTCGTGGCACCCGGCGCGCTGCCGCGCATGGAGATGGTCGTGGCCGACCGTCACCTCGCGCAGGTCAGCGACGGCATGCGCGACGTCCACCTCGGTGACCCCGTCTTCGAGCAGATCTACGTCGTGCGCGCCGCCGACCCGTGGTTTGCCCGCGCAGTGATCGACGCGAACGTACGCCGCGCTCTCCTGGCCGCACCGACGCAGTCGTGGGTCACGCGCGAGGACCGGCTCATCGGACGCAGCACCTCCAAGCTCGAGCCGCTCGATCTCTTCGCGCGTGCGACCGCCCTGCGCACCGTCGTCGCGTCGATCCCCTGGGAGGCCTACGAGGACCGAGCGACGCCGCCGACCCTCGAGGCCGTGCAACAGGTCGTGACGGAGCGGCGTACCCGGCCGGTCGAGATCCTCCCCTCGATGCCCCGCCGCGCCTGACCCTGCCGACACCGGGCCTGCTGCCAGGACCCGCGGCGTCACGGCTCCGATCGTGTTGACGTCGCGGCCTACGTCGCGCTGACCAGATGACCGAAGACCACGACGTTGTCGAGGTAGTGCCGCACCTTGTCGAACGTGCCGCCGCAGGTGACGAGCCGGATCTCAGCCCGGTCGAACGTGCCGCGGTAGACCTCGTCCGTGGGGAACCGGTCCTTGGGGTAGAGCGCGACCTTGTCGACCACGAACTGGAGCACCGAGCCATCGGCTCGTGAGACGCGCACGGCAGCACCGGGTTTCACCTGCCCGAGCCGATAGAACACGCCGGGACCCTGCGTGCTGTCGACGTGCGCCGCGATGACCGCGGGGCCGAGCTGCCCGGGGGTCGGCCCGCCGACGTAGAAGCCGACCTCGTGCGCTGTTCCTGGGACCGAGATGGTCCCGTCGGACGTCACGTCGAGATCGACGAAGTCCCCCGAGTGCACGCCGATCGACGCGATGTCGAGCATCGTCGGCCGCGACGCGGAGAGGAACCTGCCGAACCGCGGAGCGGTGCCGACGGGCGACGAGGAGACCGCAGGCGCGGGCCGCGCATCGGAGGTGGCTGTCGACCCGAGGGACGTCGAGGACGCGGTCGGGGCCGGCGGGCCGTCAGAGCCGCGGATGCCGACTGCGACGGCACCGACACCGACGACGGCGAGCACGGCGGAGGCCGCCGCGGCGACGAGCTTGCCGCGGCGGCCTCCAGTGCTCGGGGTGTCGGTCATCGCACCGAGATACGGCTGCGACGAGAGGCGATGGCGCCGGTCCCTGCGGCAGCGACGAGGGCGCCGCCACCGAGCGCGATCAGGCCAGCATTGATGCCGCCGGCTGCGCCGCCGTCACCGGTGGCCATGCCGCCGGCCGGTGCCGCGAGGAGAGCGCCGCAGAGTGCAGGGTCGGTCGCCTCGGTGGGCAGCGAGGGATCGAGATCGCTCTTCACGCTGCCGGAGTAGGTGCCGTTCTTGTCGTAGTCGACACCGTGGATGACGACGACCGACTGACCGGCAGAGATGGCTGTGGCGACGGCTGGGGAGACCTTGATCGAGCCGCGCTCGTAGGTCAGGGTCCCACCGGGCGCCGTGTCGAAACGGTCGACGGCCAGGGTGCTGGCGGGGCTGGTGTCGCCGGTCTTCGTGAGTGACACGACGACCGGGCCGTAGGCAGGAGCCCCCTCGGAGGTGTTGAGGTGACCGTCCTTGTTCGTGTCGTCGGCGATGACCGGGCACTCGTGGCGGGCGTCCGCACCGAAGTGGATGTGCGCCGCGTGCGGCTGGTCGGGCAGCAACCCGGTCGCGGCCATCGTGACCGTGATCGTCGTACCCGACACCGAGACCATCGCAGTGCCGCTTCCCGTGACGCCGCTGCCGGGGTTGGGCATCAGGTTGGCGTTGACGCTGGAGCCGGCGGCCAGGGCCGGCCCGGCGCCGAGCGCCATCAGGGTGACGGCACCGAGGGTCGAGCCCATGATTGCGTGACGCTTGCGCATCGTTCCTCCTCGTGGAGCGGCCCGTCCTGGATCCCGGGCATTCCGGGGGGACGCGGTCAGCTGCACACGAGGGGTTCGCCACGCGGAGGCTCACGGATGGGTCCTGACCGCACCCGCGTGTGTGGGGAAGTCCACGCCCTCATCAGGTTTGGGACTGCAGGAGTCGATCTCCGTGCTGGTTTCGGGTGAGCGAGGGCGCCGATCAGGCGGCGGGTGTGGTCGTCTCCCGGCGCGAACGCCACCACTCGAAGACTGCGGGCAGGAGCGAGACCACCACGATGAGGATCGCGATGAGCTCGATGTTCTTCTGCACGAACTCGTTCTGGCCGAGGAAGTAGCCGAGGACCGTGAGCCCGGCGGCCCAGAGGATCCCGCCGATCAGGGAGTACGTCGCGTAGACGCGGACGTTCATCTTGCCGACGCCGGCCATCGCAGTGATGAAGGTGCGCACGATGGGGACGAAGCGCCCGAGCACGATGGCGCGGGTGCCGTACTTCTCGAAGAACGCGTGCGTCTTCGCGATGCCTTCGGGGTTGAGCAGCCTCGAGTTCGGTCGGTGGAAGAGCGACGGCCCGACCTTGCGCCCGATCGCATAGCCCGAGAGGTTGCCGAGCCAGGCGGCCAGCGAGAGCAGGACGCAGGCGAGCCACAGCGGAACGCCGATCTGGCCCGTCGAGATGAACAGACCGGTGACGAAGAGCAGCGAGTCACCAGGGAGGAAGAATACGAGCAGACCGCACTCGATGAAGATGATGACGAGCACCGCGATGAAGGCGGCGGTGCCGAACTTCTCGAGGATGTAGGTCGGCTGGATCCACTCGGGGCCGATGGCGGACACGGCGGCGAGGGTGGGAACGAAGGTCACGAGCGCCGAGGCTACGTCACTCGCCTGAGTCGTCGCTGAGAGTGGGCCGGTCGCGGCGCCGAACACCGTCCCTGACGAGGATGACGGCCAGCCCGACGAGGGAGACAGCGATGGAGATGCCGGCGATGGTGAAGGCGATGGTGCGGATGACGGGGTACTGGTAGGCGGCGTGCCCGACGAGGGGCAGAGCCACGGCCCAGGTC
>JANXWJ010000161.1 GCA_025351185.1 Candidatus Nanopelagicales bacterium | reverse complement strand
TTTCTGCATCATTCCGGCGTCCATCTCGAGGTTCGTGATGGCTACGAGGATGGGGAGCCCGGTCGCGACATAGAGGACGAACTGCCAGCGCTCGCGGGTCTCGGGCAGCGCCTGGCGGTAGAGGACGTACTGCGGCAGGCCGCGGACAGCCAGCAGCAGCACGAAGAACACGACCATGCGCCAGGGCTTCTCGGCGATCGATGCCACGTCGAGGTTGACGCCGCTGATGATGAAGAAAAGCGGGATGAAGAAGCCGAAGCCGAGCCCCTCGATCTTCGGGATGAGCTGGTTTCCCTCATCTGGCGGGGCATAGCGGTGCAGGATCACTCCGGCGAGGAACGCACCGAGCACGGCGTCGAGACCGAACCGCGAGGCGACGACCAGGAGCCCGAGCAGGAGCACCACGGTCCAGCGCACGGCGGTCTGTGAGCTCGTCATGTGGCCGCGATGCAGCAGGTCACGGACCCGGTCGGTCGCGAACCGCATCGGTGCGTAGTAGGCGAGGGCCACGATCACCGCGAACGCGACCAGGATGATCAGGCTGAGGCCGAGCGACTTGGTGCCGAGCAGCACGGCGATCGCCAGGATGGGGCCGAACTCTCCGGCGGCGCCCGCCCCCATGAACAACGTGCCGAATCGCGTCTCGATCAGCCCACGATCGCGGATGACGGGCAGCAGGGTGCCGAGTGCGGTGCTGGTGAGCGCGATGGTCACGCCCATGAAGTCCGAGACGAACTCGAGCTCCCAGAGCACGTAGACCACGGGGAGCGAGATCGCGAACGAGGACAGCCAGCCGATCCCTGCGAGCCGCCCGGACTCCCCCCGGATCGCCCGCTGCTCCAGCTCGTAGCCAGCGAGGAAGAACAGCAGGCCGAGGCCGACCTCGTTGAAGGTCTCCATCGTCGCGTTGTAGGTGATGAGGTCGAGTCCTGACGGGCCGGCGAGGATGCCGAATCCCAGCAGCAGCACGACTTCTGCGACCTTGAGCCGCAGCAGCCCGACGATCATGGGGACGGCCGCGGAGATGACGGCGAGCACGAGCAGGTCACGCAGGTTGACCTGCAGGTTGTCGACCGAGGAGTCGGTCGCGAGGAGCGACAGGTGGTGCATGCTCACGGCCACCGACACGGCGTCCTCCAGGTCTCGATGGTCGTCGTCAGTCGCCGAGATTGCCGGGCTCGCTGGGATCGCTGGGATCGCTGGGATCGCTGGTATAGCCGAGCTCGCTGAGGTCGAGCTCGGCGGTCTCCTCGAACCGTAGACCGGTCATGTCGCTCGGGGTGCCGAGTCGCTGCCCGAGCACCGACTTCTCATCCGGCTTGGTCGTGAGGACCGAGGCGACGTAGTCACGCGCTGCCTCCGCGAGGGGGACGTCGCGCCGCAGCCGCTCGCCCATGAACCACCGGTGCTCGAGCACCTCGTGGAACATCTGAGCCGGCTCGAGCTTGCCGCGCAGCTCGGCGGGCACCAGCCCGGTCACCGGCTCGAAGACCTCGGCGACCCAGCGGTGCGCCACGACCTCTTCGTCCTCCGGGCGCATCCCGAGCTCGACGCGGTAGGTGTCGAGGTTGTTGAGCAGCCGGCGTGCCTGGTTCTCCTCGACGTCGAGACCGGTGAGCCGCATCAGCCGTCGTGAGTGGTGCCCGACGTCGACGACCTTCGGGGTGACCCGGATCATCGAGCCACCCTCCTGGGACACCACGGAGAGCTCGGCGACGTCGAAGCCGAGGTCGTTGAGACGGCGTACGCGTGCGTCGAGCCGGTGGCGCTCGCCGTAGCCGATCGTCTCGGGAGCCGAGATCTCGTGCCACAGCGTCTCGTAGCGCTCGCGTACCTGCTGCGACATCGCGATCGGGTCGATGCTGGGGTGCAGTCGCCCGGAGGCCTCGACGTCGAGCATCTCCCCGCCGAGGTTGATCTCCGCGGTCTCGAGGTCGTAGTAGCGCTGGCCGTCGGTGAGGCGGTCGTGGATCTCGCCGGTCTCAGCATCGACGAGATAGGCCGCGAACGCCCCTGCATCGCGACGGAACAGCGTGTTGGACAGTGAGCAGTCGCCCCAGGCGAAACCGACGAGGTGCAGCCGCACGATGAGGACTGCGAGCGCGTCGATCAGCCGGTTGGCCGTGTCGGGTCGCAGCGTCGTGGAGAACAACGCGCGATAGGGGAGGGAGAACTGCAGGTGTCGGGTCACGATCGCGGCGGGGAGCTCCTCGCCGTCCGGGGTGGTGCGCCCGCCGACGATGCCGACCGGATCGACGCAGGGGATGCCGCGACGCCCGAGCTCGAAGAGCAGGTCGTACTCGTGCTGGGCGATCGGCTCGATCGTCTCCTTCACGGCGTAGACGTCGCCGGTCAGGCGGACGAAGCGCACGATGTGGCGCGAGATTCCTCGTGGCAGGGCGACGATCGTCGACTCCGGCCAGTCTTCCAGCGCGATGTCCCAGGGGAGGAACAGCAGGTCGTGCTCACCGGCGGCAGCGGTGACTCTCAGGGCCATGCGAGGTCCTTCGACGATGGCAGCGGGTCGGTGACGGGGGATCGCGCGAGTGAGTCAGCGGCGGATCGACGCCGACGACAGAGGAGGTGGCTGCGCGAGAAGCGCAGCC
>JANXWJ010000119.1 GCA_025351185.1 Candidatus Nanopelagicales bacterium | reverse complement strand
GGGTCGACGACGCGGTGAACAGGCCGTAGCCCACGCCGATGAAGGGGAACGACAGCGTGCTCGGAGTCGCACCCGTGGTGAACAGGACCGACGTGGTGAGCGACTTCCCAGGCTTGAGCACCGAGGTGCTGAACGGCAGGGACGCGTAGACCAGGACGAGGGCCGAGCAGCTGGTGATCGCACCGCAGGGGAGGACCGCCTGGCGCCAGTTGCCCGGGCCGGTCACGCCGGCCGGCGCGACGCGCGTGACGCCGGGCGGCACCACGATCGTGAACGCGGCCACCGAGCCGCTGTTGGTGGTCGGGTTGGCCACCGTGAAGTCCGCACGGACGGGAGCGGAGGTGAACGCCTGGCCGACGGTGCTGACCCCGACGGTGACCTTCTGGGAGGACACCGCCGCCTCGGACGGGCTCGAGGTGACGGTGACCGCAGCCAGCGAGAGCGCGCCCGCTGCCGCCACCGAGACGACGCGGCGCGAGAATCGGCGTACGGAGAGTGATGTGTCCATGACTGAGCCCCAGAGTCCTCGGCCGGGCACGACACGCCCCCCACGGGCACGCTGCTCGGCTGATCTGTCCGGAGTATGACGGTCGCCCACGGTATGCGCAAGGTAAATGGACATATGTCCGTGCCGGATCACCCAAACTTCACCAATTCATGGATGACGTGGGGAGCGGGGGGCGGATGTGGCTGGTGGGACGCCGCGATCCGCAGGGCACGGCCAGGTGGCTGCGAGACAGTGCACTGGGCCGAACGGGTGACGAGAGGTGTCACGGACGGTGACGACGACCGCGGGCCCACCTCGACCGCTGCACTCTCCCGGGTGGCGACGAGGACCGTCTCTTGTCGGTTGTGCGGCCGTCTGGGCGGGCGTAGGTGAGGATGTCCCGGTGACCGAGGAACGCGCTGCCGATCCGCCGCCCGCAGCGGAGGTGCGCGACATCGTCCCGGTGGTCCATCGCAGCGGTCCACGGCTGCCGGCAGCGGTCGAGGGTCCGCTCGATGTCGCACTCGGTGCAGCGGTGACGCTGGCGCGCCCGGTGGTCGCGGTCACCGCAGTGGTCGGTCGTTCGCTGGAGCCCTGGGCGCGTGTCGGCTGGGAGCTGGTGGCACGCCCACCGCTCGTGCCCGCCGCCTGGACTCCGGCTGCCGTAGGCGCCCGGTTGGCCGACACCGGTCGGCAGGTGCGCTTCGCGGCGCGCGAGGATGCCACCGTCGCCAGCAACGCGGCGCTCGATGTCGTCGTGCCGTCGCTGCTCGACCCGCTGCTGGACCGGGTCGACCTCACCGGCCTCGTGCTGGCCCGGGTCGACCTCGAGCGCCTCGTCGGAGCCGTGCTCGACACCATGGACCTCACTGGTGTGGTGCTCGACCGTGTCGACCTCAAGCGCATCGTGGAGACGGCGATCGAGAGCATCGACATCACCGAGATCGTGCGCACCCAGGTCGACATCGCCTCGCTCGCCGAGGAGGTCATCGAGGAGGTCAACCTGCCCGAGATCATCCGGGAGTCCTCGACCGGTGTGGCCGCCGAGGTCGTCGACACAGGACGCCTGTCTGCGGTCGCTGGCGACGAGCTGGTCAACCGCTGGATCGACCGGATCCTGCAACGGCGTCAGAGCCGACGCACGGATGCACCGGGTCGGGCCCAGAGCGAAGACGCCATGGACGCGGCGGACGCCGCACTCCGCGACAGCGAGGCAGGCCACCGTGGCTGAGCACAAGACACCCCACATCAACCCCATCCCGCCCCAAGCCCGTGCGTTCCAAGGCCTTCGGGCAGGGGTCGTGACCCGCACGATCGCAGGTGCGATCGACTACTCCGTCATCGTGGGGCTCACGTTCGGCAGCTACGCCACGGTGGCGATCTTCAAGTTCCTGCTCGACCCGCGCGACTACCAGCTCCCGCAGTGGCGTTTCGTGGTCTTCCTGATCCTCGGGTTCAGCTATTTCCTGGTCTACCTCACCGTCGCGTTCGCGACCTCTGGCCGCACCTTCGGGGCCCGGTTGCTCGGCCTGCGCATCGTGGGTCGCAAGGGAAGCAAGCTCGCCTGGGGCACGGCTCTGCTGCGCGCCGCGTTCTGCGTCGCCGTGCCCGTCGGTCTGTTCTGGTGCGCCGTGAGCCGTGAGAACCGCTCGGTCCAGGACCTGGTCCTGCGTACGTCGGTCATCCATGACTGGCCGGTCCACCAGGCGCCCGTGAGCATCTCCGACGCGGAGAGCCGCTCCGAGCTCTGACGCGGCGGGCGCCTACCTCGTCAGATCCCTCCACTTCCCTCCACAGCCGACTCCCCTCGGCCTTCTCTCGCGCGCCCTCGGGTCTCGGTGCGCACACTCCGCCCCTATCGACCTCGGCGACGCGCCCCTGCCGGCCCGTCGATGCCAGCGCTCTCGACGGCGGCCTCCACGTCCCCCCACTGCTCTGACCTGGGCTGATGCTGGACACACGGCCGTGCGGAGACTCCGAAGGGATGAAAGGGGAGAGTTGGTGGTTGACGGTGGAGGGAAGTGGAGTATGTTGGCGCCCATCGGAGCGGAGAAGCCGCTGCGCGGGTGGATGTGGAGGTGGTGGCCGTGTTCCTCGGGACGCACACGCCGCGCCTCGACGACAAGAACCGCGTGATCCTCCCCGCGAAGTTCCGCGAGGCGCTCTCCACCGGACTGGTCATGACGAAGGGGCAGGACCGCTGCCTCGTCGTGTGGACCCACGAGGGCTTCGCCGACTACGCCGCGCAGCTGCGCGCCGGGTCGCAGACCAACGAGAAGACCCGCGCCTACACCCGCGTGCTGTTCGCGAGCGCCTACGACGAGACGCCGGACAAGCAGGGGCGCATCACTATCCCTCAGACCCTCCGCGACTACGCCGGTCTCACGCGTGACTGCGTCGTCGTCGGTGCCGACACCCGGATCGAGATCTGGGACTCGAGCGCCTGGGAGGCCTACCTCACCGGCACGGAGCAGTCGTTCGTGGAGCTCGACGGGGAGGTCGTCCCGAACACCTGAGCGTCGTTGGACGAGGTCTCCGGTCCGTCACCGGCTTCCTGACACACCTTCCCCGGTGCCAGGGAGACCCACCCCGAGTGACGGACGGGGGACCTGGTCCCACGAACTCCGCACCACCGCACGACAACCAGAGCTAGCGCACGACAACCAGAGATCACGACAGCGCCACCGGCACCGCCGCACTGCTCCGAACGCACAGCTCCGAAGCACTATCGAGACAGCCCCCACCGCGAGCGCCTCCGGGCGAGGGAGCCACCATGGATCTGACGATGCTCCGTCAGGAGACCCGTCCGGGGACCACGTCCCACCACACCGTCCTGTCCCTCGTCACCGGCCCCGTCGGTGTCCTCATCGCCTCCTGCGGGCTCGCCGGCGCCTTCCTCTACGCCTGCGCCGACCTCGTGACACGGCTGGGCTGAGCAGTGCCCGACACGCACGACTCCGCGGACGCCTCAGGCAGCGGTGCTGCCCGCCGTGGACCGTCGCACGTGCCGGTGCTGCTCGAGCGCTGCCTGTCCCTGCTCGCACCGGCCCTCGATCGGCCGGGTGCCGTGGTCGTCGACGCGACCCTGGGCCTCGGCGGCCACAGCGAGGCGCTGCTCGTCCGCTTTCCCGAGGTGCGGCTGATCGGCCTCGACCGCGACACCGATGCACTGGAGCGCACATCGCGCCGCCTCGCGGCCTACTCCGCACGCACCGTCCTCGTGCACGCCGTCTACGACGAGCTGCCCCGGGTGCTCGACGAGGCAGCGCACCCCCGTGTCGACGGCATCCTGTTCGACCTCGGCGTCTCCTCGATGCAGCTCGACCAGGTCGAGCGTGGCTTCTCCTACTCCCAGGACGCCCCTCTCGACATGCGCATGGATCCCACCCGCGGCATCACCGCCGCCGAGATCCTCAACACCTACGCCGCGGGACAGCTCGCGCGGGTGCTGCGGGACTACGGCGAGGAGAAGTTCGCGCGTCGCATCGCCGACGCCGTGGTCCGCGAGCGGGGTCGCGCGCCGTTCGAGACGAGTGCCCGGCTCGTCGAGATCATCCGTGAGTCGATCCCCGCGCCGGCTCGTCGTACCGGTGGCAACCCGGCCAAGCGGACCTTCCAGGCCCTGCGGATCGAGGTCAACGCCGAGCTCGAGGTCCTCGAGCGGGCCGTGCCGTCCGCTGTCGACGCACTGACCGTCGGTGGACGGATCGTCGTCATGTCCTTCCAGTCTCTCGAGGACCGGATCGTCAAGCGTGCGTTGACATCACGCGCGACCAGCGATGTCCCCGTCGATCTGCCGTTCGTTCCCGAGGGTCACGAGCCCGAGCTGCGCATCGTCACCCGGGGCGGGGCCGAGAAGGCGACCGAGGCGGAGATCGCGGAGAACCCCCGAGCAGCGTCGGTGCGGCTGCGCGCCGCCGAGCGGATGCGTGAGGCGGCATGAGCACCGCCACCAGGCCGGCTGCGACGCGGCAGTCTCGTCGAGCACCCGCGCGCCCCGCGGCTCGCCCCGCCGCTCGACGGCGTCCGACGCTCACCGAGGTCCCGGCACCCGCACCCGCGGTCGCGGGCAACGGCATGTTCGCCCTCGTCGTCGTGTCGATGCTCCTCGGCGGGATGGCCGTCCTGCTCGTCCTCAACACCTCGCTCGCTCAGGGTGCGTTCGAGCTAGGTGCCCTCGCGCGCACCCAGAGCCAGCTCGGCGTCCAGGAGCAGAAGCTGCTGCAGAACGTCGCGCTCCAGGAGTCGCCGGAGTCGTTGCAGAAACGGGCCGACGGGCTCGGCATGGTCCCGGTCGTCGCACCGGTGTTCCTGCGGCTTGCCGACGGTGCGGTGCTCGGCACTCCCGTCCCGGCCAAGCGGGTCCGCGGCACCACCGGGTTGCCGACCACCGGGCTCACCGGCACCCCCGTCCCCGGAGTCGTCGGCGCCACGGGAGCCGCCGGTGCGGTCGCCACGACGGGCACGTCCACCGGCACGCCCACCCGGACAGCCACGAAGGCTGCGGGGGACTCCGCGGTGGCTGACCCGCCCCCCACATCCGACGCCGCGGTCTCGGACACATCGGCATCGAGCACGTCGCGGCGACAGACCACGGGAGCGCACCAGTGACCACCCTCGCGCCACCCCCGCGCCGGCCGTCGCAGCCCCGTCGCAGCGAAACAGGAAGCAGCAGCGCGACCTCGCGGTCGGGCAGTGGCGCGACGCCCGCCCGTCCAGCGGCCAGAAGTAGCAGCACCACCACCCGCAGCACCACCACCCGCAGCTCGCCGACCCGCAGCTCCACAGCCACCCGCAAGCACGCGCCTCGTTCGAGTGCTCGCACCCGGCCCGCCGCCCGTCCCGCTCCTCGGGCCGCGGCCCGTCAGCCCTACCGTCCGGCGCCGCCGCGCACCTTCCGTCCCGGGGATCCGTTGCGGCGTCTGCGGATCTGGCAGGTGGGCCTGCTCGTCGTCCTGTCGATCGTGTCGGTGCGGGTCATCGACCTGCAGGCCGTGCAGGGACCGACACTGGCCGCTGAGGCTGTCAAGGACCGCCTACGCACGGTGGTCCTGCCGGCGATGCGTGGCGACATCACCGACATCAACGGCGTACAGCTCGCGACGACCGTGGCTGCGCGCAACGTCACAGTCGACCAGTCCCTCGTGAGCAAGGCCGGCGTCGCCGGTGAGGCGTCGCAGCTCGCCTCCGTGCTCGGAGGAGATGCGGCTTCCTACCAGCAGCGGATGACCGGCACGCGCAAGTTCGTCTATCTGGCCAAGGCAGTGACTCCCGAGACGTGGGCCAAGGTCGCTGCCCTCAAGCTCCCCGGTGTCTTCAGCGAGGTCAGCTCCACGCGCATCTATCCAGCGGGTGCAGTCGCTGCCAACGTCGTCGGCTACGTCCGAGGTGACGGACACGGCGGATCGGGTCTGGAATACGGCTTCGACAACGAGCTGGCCGGGACCGCCGGCTCGGAGGTCTATCAGAGCTCGGCCCGTGGCACCGAGATCCCGACGGCCGATTCTTCAGCAACCGCATCGGTTCCCGGCGCGAGCATCAAGCTCACGATCGACCGCGACCTGCAGTGGGTGGCACAGTCCGCGATTGCGACGGCCGTCAAGGGTGCGAAGGCGGACAGCGGCACGGTGGTCGTCATGGACCCTCGGACCGGCCAGATCTACGCCCTCGCGACCGTGCCCACCTTCGACCCCAACAAGCCCGCTGACGCCGCCAACTCCGACACCAGCAACCGGGCCGTGTCCGAGGCCTTCGAGCCTGGGTCGACCAGCAAGGTCATGACCATGGCCGCGGTGATCGAGGAGGGCAAGGCCAACCCGCTCACCAAGATCGTCGTCCCTCCGGTGCTCAAGACGACCTACAAGACCTGGCACGACGACGTGCCCCACGGCACCCTCAAGCTGACCCTCAACGGTGTGCTCGCTCGCTCGAGCAACATCGGCACGATCCTCGCGTCGCAGAAGATCGGCGGCGAAAAACTGTACTCCTACCTCAAGAAGTTCGGCATCGGAGAGCGCACGGGCCTGCAGTTCCCCGGTGAGAACAAAGGCTTCGTCCCGGCCCCGAAGAACTGGTCGGCGACCACGTTCGGCACGCTGGCTTTCGGCCAAGGCCTGTCGCTCACCGCCGTGCAGGCGGCCTCGGTCTACGCCACGATCGCCAACAACGGCGTCCGCGTCGCTCCCACCCTCATCGCCGGCTACACCAGCCCCGACGGCATGTATCAGGCTGCAGGCGCGCCCACGTCGACCCGGGTCGTCAGTGCATCTACGGCAACCCAGGTGCGGCAGATGCTCGAGTCGGTCGTGTCCGACGACGGCACAGCACCCAAAGCGGCTATCCCGGGCTACCGTGTGGCCGGCAAGACGGGCACGGCCAACCGGGTCGATGTGTCGTGCGGGTGCTACCGCGGCTATACCGCCTCCTTCGTCGGTCTCGCGCCGGCCGACGCACCGCGACTCGTCGTCGCCGTGTTCCTGCAGAACCCGCGCAGCGGCCACTTCGGCGGCCAGCTCGCAGCGCCCGTGTTCAAGAAGGTCATGACCTTCGGTCTCGAGCACCTGCGCATCCCTCCGACCGGAACGCTGCACCCGCGCATCCCGGTCTTCTGGTGATCGCCGGATAGGGTCGCAGACGTGTCTGCAGGACCGCGACCGACCACACCCCCGCGGCCGCTCGCAGAGATCGCCGCCCTCGCAGGTGGGCGCATCGTTTCGAACTCGAGCGGCACCGGCGCTGCTGAAGACCCCTCAACGCAGGTGTCGGGCATCACCCACGACTCCCATGCCGTCCGTCCGGGCGACCTCTATGCGGCGCTGCCGGGCTTCCGCACCCACGGCGCTGAGTACGTCAATCCAGCGCTCGAGGCAGGCGCCGCCGCCGTCCTCACCGACCTCGCGGGGGAGGAGCGCGCTCGGGCGACCGGCCTTCCCGTGATCGTCGTGGACGACCCGAGGAAGGTGCTCGGCGCTGTGGCGTCCTTCGTCTACGGCGACCCCTCGCGCGAGCTCACCGTCGTCGGTATCACCGGCACCAACGGCAAGACCACCACGAGCTATCTCGTCGACTCCGGGTTCCGTGCCGACGAGCGGGTGACCGGCGTGATCGGCACGGTCGGCACCCGGATCGGCGACGACCTCGTCCCGACCACGCGCACTACGCCTGAGGCCACCGACATCCACGCGCTTCTCGCCGTCATGCTCGAGCGCGGGGTGACGACGGTGACCATGGAGGTGTCGAGCCATGCGCTGCGTCTCGGTCGCGTCGACGGGGTGCACTTCCACGTCGTCGCCTTCACCAACCTCAGTCCCGACCATCTCGACTTCCACACTGATATGGATGACTACTTCGACGCCAAGTCAGCCCTGTTCACCGCCGAGCGCGCCACCCGTGCTGTGGTGTGTGTCGATGACATCTGGGGTGAGCGGCTGGCCGCGCTGGCATCGACGAACGGGCTTTCCGTCACGACCTACGCCATCACGCGATCGGACGCAGACTGGTCGGTCGACGGCGCCGTCACCGTGCCCGGAGGGACCGTGATGCGAGGTCACGGCGCGGTCGACGGTGGCTTCGTCGACGTACCCCTCGAAGTGCGCCTGCCTGGATCCTTCAACGCCGCCAACGCTCTCGGCGCACTCGCGATCCTGGAGCGTGCGGGTGTCGACCCCGACATCGCGGCGGACGGCATCGCCGGCTGCGCCGGCGTCCCCGGGCGGATGGAGCGCATTGCCGACCCTGACCTCGCGCGCGGACTTCTCGCGCTCGTCGACTATGCGCACACGCCCGACGCCGTGGTGCGAGCCATCGCGGCGGCACGGGAGGGCACGCACGGGCAGGTGATCGTCGTCCTGGGGGCCGGGGGCGACCGCGACCCGCACAAGCGCCCGGACATGGGCGAGGCAGCGGCGCGCGGCGCCGATGTCGTCATCGTCACAGACGACAACCCACGATCGGAGGACCCGGCCGCGATCCGGGCGGCTGTCGTCGAGGGTGTGCTCCGCGTCGACGGGATGCAGGCCGGCTCCGATGGTGACCGGCGACGCGCGATCGGTCACGCCGTCGCGCTCGCGGCCCACGGGGACGTCGTGCTCGTGCTCGGCAAGGGCCACGAGCAGGGCCAGGAGGTCGCTGGGATCGTGACCCCGTTCGACGACCGGGTCGTGCTGGCCGAAGCCTTGGCAGCAGGGAGGGAGGCCTCGTGATCTCGATGACCCTCGAGGCGATCGCGGCCGCCACAGGTGGGCGACTCGCCGGTGGTGCCGACCCGACGGCGGTCGCGCTCGGCGCCAGCACCGACTCCCGGGCGATGGCTCCCGGCGATCTGTTCGTGGCCGTCGTGGGAGAGCACCACGACGCCCACGACCATGCAGCCCAGGCGATCTCGAGCGGAGCGGTCGCGGTCCTCGCGTCGCGCGAGCTCGACGTGCCGTGCGTCGTGGTCGACGACACGGTTACGGCTCTGGGCCGGCTCGCGCGCTCGGTGATCGACTCGCAGGCAGACCTTGTCGTCGTCGCCGTCACCGGGTCGTCGGGCAAGACGAGCACCAAGGACCTGCTCGCGCAGGTGCTCCCGGCCTTCGGCGAGACGCTGGCGCCGGTGGGGTCGTTCAACACCGAGGTCGGTCTGCCGATGACCGCGCTGCGGCTTGCCCCGGGCACCCGCGTGCTCGTCGCCGAGATGGGTGCCCGCGGCATCGGGCACATCCGCTATCTGACCGACATCGCACCGCCGCGCATCGGGGTGGTGCTCAACGTCGGCAGCGCGCATGTCGGGGAGTTCGGTTCGATCGAGGCGATCGCCGAGGCCAAGGGCGAGCTCGTCGAGGCGCTCCCGCACGCTGGCGCCGGGGGAGTCGCGGTGCTCAACGCCGACGATCCGCTCGTGGCTGCCATGCGCTCGCGGACCACGGCGCGTGTCGTGACGTACGGCGAGAGCCCCGGCGCCGGCGTGCGAGCCGACGACGTGCACCTCGATGATCGAGGCCGACCGTCGTTCGCCCTCGTGCACGAGGGGCGCCGCGCCCGGGTGAGCATGGGAGTCCACGGGCGTCACCAGGTGTCCAACGCCCTCGCGGTGGCCGCGGTCGCCCTGGCTCTCGGGCTCGATCTCGAGCAGGTGGCCGACTCGCTGTCCCGTGCGCGTGCGGCCAGTCGCTGGCGGGGCGACGTGACCGACACCGCAACAGGTGTCACGGTGGTCAACGACGCCTACAACGCCAACCCTGGTTCGATGGTCGCGGCGCTCGACTTGCTCGCCGCGATGACCGGGGTCACCCCGACCCGGTCTGCTCGGCGCTCAGTGGCGGTGCTCGGAGAGATGCTCGAGCTCGGGGACCTGTCGGTGCACGAGCACGGCATCGTCGGGAGGGCTGCGGTGCGACTGGGTGTCGACCGGCTCGTGGTGGTCGGAGACGGAGAAGCGGTGCAGGAGATGCGGGACACGGCCCTGGATGCGGGTGGATCGGCGGTCCTCGTCGCAGATGTGGGCGCCGCGGTGGCGCTGCTGCGCACAGAGCTCGAGTCAGGTGACGTCGTGCTGGTCAAGGCCTCGCGCTCCGTCGGCCTCGACCGGGTGGCGGCTGCGCTGCTCGATGAGGTGCCGGGGGTGGGAGGCGTGGTGCTCAAGGTCGATGACCCGGTGACCGTGGTCGACGACCCCGTTCCCAGCGGCCTCGCGCCAGATGAGCGAGTGAGTCCGACCGATCCGAGCGAGGCCCGCGCATGAAGCTCGTCATGATCGCTGCCGGCCTCGGGCTCTTCGTCGCGCTCGTCGGCACTCCGCTGCTCATCAGGTTCCTGCGTAGCCACAACTACGCCCAGGCCATCCGCGTCTCCACCCCTGACGAGCACTATCCCCAGCACGAGGCCAAGCTCGGTACCCCGTCGATGGGGGGCCTGGCGATCCTCGGTGGTCTCCTCGTCGGCTACTTCGGCGCACACCTCGCGGTCTGGCGCGCGCCGAGCGTCTCGGGTCTGCTGGCCCTCTATCTCACCGTCGGACTCGGCGCCGTCGGCATAGCCGATGACTACCTCAAGATCTTCAAGCAACGCAGCACCGGCGTCCGCGCGCGCACCAAGCTGCTGGGGCAAGCGGCCGTGGCGCTGTCCTTCGCCTACATCTCCGTGCACTTCCCCGACGAGCTGGGCCGCAACCCCG
>JANXWJ010000115.1 GCA_025351185.1 Candidatus Nanopelagicales bacterium | reverse complement strand
ATGGGGAGCGACCTGCGAACGAGCCAGCGCATCCAGCGCAACTCGTTGACCATCCGACATCGCCAACGCAGCCGCGGGAGCTCGAGTCATGCAGACAGGGTAGCAACCAAACAGTCACTCAAATGCGAGACACACCACTAGAAGGGTGGCTCGTCGAGCTGTGGTGGTTCGGGTCGTGCGGGGGGTGACGTGTCGGTCTCAGGGCGCGTGTCATCGCCGGGTGTCGCCGGTGGTGTGGCGTCCGGTCCGGTGCCGGGTGGCTCGGGTGGGTCGGGGGTGTCGAGGAAGGGTCGGGGTGGGATGTCGATGCGTTGCCCGAACTTCGTGAGCCAGGTCGCTGATCCGTCGGGTGCGAGGTTGGTGATGTCGAGGTAGCCGTCGGTTTTCAAATGGTGGTCGGTGGTGCACCAGATCCGGCAGTTCGTGGTGTCGCTGGGCCCGTAGGGGAACGGTTGCCCGTGTTCCATCTGGATTTTGGACCGGTGGCGGGTGCTGCACATGGGTCCGATGCACCCACCGTCACGTGCAATCAGATATTCGCGGAGGTCGTTGGGGAGGTAGACCTTGCGGCCGTGGTCGATGAGATGACCAGTGACCGGTGCGACGACCGCGCGGCGCCATGCCTTCGCGAATCGCACGTACTCCCGGGCCACGGATGCGGGCACTGGCTCGCCGTTGACGAGCGCGAGCTCGTCCACACCGTTCGCACTGTTCGCACGTGCCGCATCGATCGCCCGTGCCGCATCGTGAGCACTTGCCGTACCGCCGACACGTGCCGCACCGTTCGCACCGCCTGAGCCGGCCGCGAACGACGCGAAGCTGGCCTCGGTCATGACGACGTCGATGGTGATGTTCGCGTGGGACGGGTCGAACGTCACCGAGCCATCCGCGTGGGTTTCACCGGTGAGGCGGGCCAGGGCCGCGTCTGCCCGGCAGGCATCCGCACGAGCGTCCTCGTCGTTTCTCGCAGCGCTGGCACCACCGCGGGCGAGCTGTAGTGCTCGGCCGTCCTCGGTGATCCGGTCGAACGCTGGCTTCACCCACTCCACCGGGCCGTACACGGTCAGGCTGGCCATCCCGTCATCCTCAGCCCGGAACCACACCCCACGGCTCTTCCGAGCCTTGACCCGGCGACCAGCAGCATCCGGGTCGAGCTTCGTGATCGCCCTCGAGACCTGACGGCCAAACTCCCCCGGTGGGAGCCGCTTCGCCTTCGGCAGCACCAATGCCTCGATCCGGGACAGAATCTCCGGGTCGTCCACGATCCGGCACTTCTCGACCAGGATCGAGACATGGGATGCGCTGATCTCACCGGCGAGGAGGGCTGTCTGGAAACCGGTGAACATCTGCCGCAACGCCCGAGCCCGCTCGATCTCCAGCGCCGCCGACGTCGTCGAGGTCCGCCGCGCGCACGCGAGCTCCTCCTCGAGGTGAACATTCTCCAGATACACCAGCTTCGGGACGACACCCGCGAGCTCGACGACCGCGGCCAGGCGCTTGCCCGCGAGCATCGCCGACACCGCATCGACCCGAGCGATATAGGCCAGCACCGCGAGCGGAGAACTCAGGCCTGCCGGATCAATCGAATCAAGAACATGAAGGTCCCCGGTGGACACCTGCGCGGGAAGACCCAGCACGACGTCGTCATCAGTCAGGAACTCGGACTCATAGAACGCCCACGACTCCGAGTCCATCTGGTCCTCGTAGTCAGCGATCGCGTCTGTACGCAGCTGCGCGGCAGCCAGCGCGTCCACCTCCGAGGTGTCCTCGAACGGTGAGGGACCACCCTCACCATCGAGGTAACCCTCGAAACCGGGGACCTCGGACCGGCACGCGCACACACAGACGTGACCATCCGAGCGCACGTCAGACGACTCAGCCACCGCCGACGCGTCGTCGCGAGACTCTGCGGGGTCGTCGTGGGACGGGTCAGTCATGGCACCTCCTCGTGTGACCTCAGTATAAGACACCAGTACTAATGCGTCAACTAGCACATTCGTCTAAGTGGTTGATGCACATAGGGTTACGGCGATGTCACTCACCGTCCGACCATCATCATGGCAGGGGGGTCAGACAGTCCAGACAGTCGACGCTGGCTCCGCGCTGGGCGATGCCCTGGGTGCGTCCGATGTGGTGGGACGCGACGACGTGGACGTCGGCCGAGCGTTGCGAATCGCGATCAGCTCGTCCGCTCACCACGACGACACCGGTCGTCCAGCCACGGAACGTTCTCCTCGGGACCGACCGCGACGCGACCATCACGACGGCCGCAGGCCACCGAGCGATGACCACTGACCACGGGTCTCGCTGAGCATGAGCCGACAGAGCGGCGTCGGCCGGCGTACTGATCGCTAGGGCGTGAAGAGCTCGACGGTGGCGATGAGCGACGCGATGAGCGACGCGATGACCGTGCGCGGCCGCCAGCCCACCACGGTCGGACCCGGCGGTGCCAGATCGACCACGACGTCCGGTGTGTCCACGCTCGTGGCCCGACGGTAGCGCCTGCGGACGCCGCGCGGTGGCACGTTGGCTGTCACGCGCGGACGGAGCGCGACCAGCCTTCAGGTCGTGTACGGGCGCGGTGCGGTCTGCGAAGCGACGCCGGGGTGAGAGCGGCCCCGGCCGAACCGGGTCAGGTGTAGAGGCGGTCGTCGCTGCCGCGGGGACCGGTGAGCGGGCTGCCAGCAGCGACCGTGGGCTCCCAGTCGAAGACGACGGCGTTGTCCTCGGGTCCGATGAGCACCGTGGCTCCAGCCCGCGCGCCGAGCTTGAGGAGCCGGTCCTCGACGCCGAGGCGGGCGAGGCGCTCAGCGAGATAGCCGACGGCCTCGTCGTTGCCGAAGTCGGTCTGACGAACCCAGCGCTGCGGGCGCTCGCCGCGCACCCGGAAGCGCACGCCGCCGTCCTCGTCGTTCTCGAGCACGACGTCGAAGCCCGTCTCGTCGACGGCCTTGGGGGTCAGGACGACGCGCGGTGCGACATCGACCGGCGCGGCCAGGCGGGCCGCCTTGACCATCTCGGCCATCGCGAACCCGAGAGCCTTGAGACCGTCGTGAGCGACCGCCGAGACCTCGACAACCGTGAGGCCGCGCTCGCGCAGCATCGGCGCGACGAGGTCGGCGAGCTCGCGACCCTCGGGTACGTCGACCTTGTTGAGTGCGACCATGCGCGGCCGGTCGGCGAGGTCACCCTCGGTGCCGCCGTACTGCGCGAGCTCGTGCTCGATCGCCTCGAGGTCGCTCAGCGGGTCGCGGCCCGGGTCGAGCGTGGCGCAGTCGAGCACGTGCACGAGGACGTGGCAGCGCTCGACGTGGCGAAGGAACTCGAGCCCGAGCCCCTTGCCCTGGCTTGCTCCGGGGATCAGCCCGGGCACGTCGGCGACGGTGAAGACCGTGTCGCCGGCGGTGACCACGCCGAGGTTGGGCACGAGGGTCGTGAACGGGTAGTCGGCGATCTTGGGTCGAGCAGCCGACATGGCCGCGATGAGCGAGGACTTGCCGGCGCTCGGGAAGCCGACGAGCGCGACGTCGGCGACGCTCTTGAGCTCGAGCACGATGTCGAGGTCGTCACCGGGCTCGCCGAAGAGGGCGAAGCCGGGAGCCTTGCGCCGGGTGCTGGCGAGCGAGGAGTTGCCGAGACCACCGTGGCCGCCGCGGGCGACGACGTATTCCATACCGGCCGCGACGAGGTCGGCGAGCACGGTGCCGCGGGAGTTCTGCACGCTCGTGCCCGGCGGGACCCGCAGGACGATCGAGTCGCCGTTGCCGCCGTTGCGGTTGCTGCCCTCGCCCGGCCTGCCGTTGCCGGCGCGACGGTGCGGGCCGTGGTGGAACTCCAGCAGCGAGGTGACGTTGCTGTCGACGACGAGGCGGACATCGCCGCCGTGGCCGCCGTTGCCGCCGTCGGGTCCTCCGAGAGGCTTGAACTTCTCGCGCATCACCGAGACGCAGCCGTGGCCGCCGTCGCCGCCGGAGACGTGCAGGAGGACGCGATCCACGAAGGTGGTCATGTGCTCGTCGCTCCTAGGTCGTGCGCAGGTCGTGCCGTCTCGCGGCTGGCGCCGTGATCATCAGATGGTGCCGGTCGCGCTGGACGTGCTCCGTGCATGCGTGAGGGGGCGAGCCGACCGGCTCGCCCCCTCACGGAGTGTTCGCGTGGTGTCGGGAGCTAGACGCCGACGACGTTGACGACCCGGCGACCGCGGGCGGTGCCGAACTCGACGGCGCCCGGGGTGAGGGCGAACAGGGTGTCGTCCTTGCCGCGGCCGACGTTGTCACCGGGGTGGAAGTGGGTGCCGCGCTGGCGGACGATGATCTCGCCGGCCTTCACCACCTGACCACCGAAGCGCTTCACGCCGAGGCGCTGCGAGTTGGAGTCGCGACCGTTTCGGGTGCTGGAAGCACCTTTCTTGTGAGCCATGAGTCAGTCCCCTACGCCGTCAGGCCGTCTCGATGCCGGTGATCTTCACGCGCGTGAGCTGCGCGCGGTGACCCTGACGGCGACGGTAACCAGTCTTGTTCTTGTAGTGCATGATCCGGATCTTCGGACCCTTGGTGTGCTCGACGACCTCGGCGGTGACGGTCACACCCGCGAGGGTGGTGGCGTCGCTCGTGACCGAGTCGCCGTCGACCAGGAGCAGGGCGGGGAGCGTCAACGTGGCGCCCTGCTCTGTGCTGATCCGGTCGAGCTCGAACACGTCGCCGACTGCGACCTTCTCCTGCCGGCCGCCGGCCTTGACGATGGCGTACACCGCGGATCTCCTTCTACGGACGTTCTCGGAGACGCTCACGGTGACAAGCCCGAGAGGGGTTGCGGCACGTGGTGGCGTCGAGGTGCGTGGGCACCGAGGGACAAGGGTACGAAGCGGGCACCCGACGGGTCAAACCGCGAGCTCCCTGAGCACGACTAACCGGCAGTGGCGCCCGTCACGTCGGGGGCAGGTGCCCCGTCGGTGACCGCAGCGGGTCCTGCCTTGCGGGTGGCCTTGCGGGGTCCACGGGCGCGCCGCGCGGGCGCCGCGGGAGCGCTCTCAGGCTCGCCGTGGCTCTCAGGTGCCGTCTCCCGGATCGTCTCGACCGGCGCCGAAGCATCGGAGGAGGTCTCGCCGGACGTCGCGGGCTCGCCGGCCGCGGCAGCAGCGTCGGCAGCACGCTTGGCCGCCGCAGCGTGGATCTTCTCCATCGCCTCGGACGCCTTGGGGTCGATCGCGCGCGGCTCGACCTCGGCGGCAGCGGGGCTGCCGGTCGTGGAGGCGCCGGTGCCGCGGCCCTTGCGCTTGCCCTTGGTCGGCTCGGCGTCCGCGGGGGCGTCGCTCTCATCTCCGCCACGACGCTTGCGGGTGCGACCGACCGGTCCCTCGGACTCCATCGCCGCAGCCTTGGCGACGACCGGCTCCGAGTGCACGTGGTAGCCGCGGCCCTGGCAGGCCTCGCACGGTTCGCTGAAGACCTCGAGGAGGCCCTGGCCGATGCGCTTGCGCGTCATCTGCACGAGCCCGAGCGAGGTGACCTCGGCGACCTGGTGCTTCGTCCGGTCGCGCCCCAGGCACTCGAGCAGGCGACGCAGGACGAGGTCACGGTTGCTCTCGAGCACCATGTCGATGAAGTCGATGACGATGATGCCGCCGATGTCGCGCAGCCGGAGCTGGCGCACGATCTCCTCGGCCGCCTCGAGGTTGTTCTCGGTCACGGTCTGCTCGAGGTTGCCGCCCTGACCGGTGAACTTCCCGGTGTTGACGTCGACGACCGTCATCGCCTCGGTGCGGTCGATGACGAGCGACCCGCCCGACGGCAGCCAGACCTTGCGGTCGAGCGCCTTCGCGAGCTGCTCGTCGACGCGGTACGTCGTGAACAGGTCACCCGATCCGACCCACTTCTCGATGCGGTCGGCGAGGTCGGGTGCGACGCCGGTGACATAGCTCTCGATGTCGCTCCAGGCCTCGTCACCCTCCACCACGAGACGACCGAAGTCCTCGTTGAAGATGTCGCGGACGACCTTGATCGCGAGATCGGGCTCGCCGTGGAGCAATGCCGGTCCACCGTTGGCGCCGGCGTCCTTGGCCTTCTCCTGGATGGCTTCCCACTGGCCGGCGAGGCGCTCGACGTCGCGTCGCAGCTCCTCCTCGCTGGCACCCTCGGCCGCGGTGCGCACGATCACGCCGGCGTCCTCGGGCACGACCTGGCGCAGGATCGTCTTGAGGCGCGAGCGCTCGGTGTCGGGCAGCTTGCGGCTGATGCCGGTCATCTGGCCCTCGGGCACGTAGACCAGGAAGCGACCGGGCAGCGAGATCTGCGCCGTGAGGCGAGCGCCCTTGTGGCCCAACGGATCCTTGCTGACCTGGACGAGGATCGTGTCGCCGCTCTTGAGTGCCGCCTCGATGCGCTTGGGCTGACCCTCGAGACCAGCGGCGTCCCAGTTGACCTCACCGGCGTACAGCACGGCGTTGCGGCCGCGACCGACGTCGACGAACGCTGCCTCCATGCTCGGCAGCACGTTCTGGACCTTCCCGAGGTAGACGTTGCCGATCATCGAGCCGCCGGTGCTGCGGTTGACGTAGTGCTCGACGAGCACGCCGTCCTCGAGCACGGCGATCTGGGTGCGGTCTTCGCGCTGACGCACGATCATCACGCGGTCGACGGCCTCACGACGGGCGAGGAACTCAGCCTCGGTGAGGATCGAGGGACGACGGCGACCAGCCTCGCGGCCCTCGCGGCGGCGCTGCTTCTTGGCCTCGAGACGCGTGGAGCCCTTGACCGAGGTGACCTCGGACGACACAGCCCGCACACGGGGCTCGCGCACTCGTACGACGGTGTTGGGCGGGTCGTTGTCGGCGCCGTCGCCATCACCACCGCGACGTCGACGACGGCGACGACGGCTCGAACCGGCAGCGCCCTCCTCGGCGTCGTCGCCGTCGGCTGCCGGGGCCTCCGGCTCGGAGTCGTCGGCCTTGGTGGAGCTGGGTGCCGGCTCGGTCGCGTCGTCGTCCTGCTCGTCGTCGACGGCCTCGCCGTCAGCACCGGTACGGCGGCGGCGACCGCGGCCACCACGACGGCGGCGGCGGCGCGGGCCACCGGTCTCGTCGCGGTCCTCGGAGTCCGTGCCGTCGGCCGAGGCGTCGGTGTCTGTGTCGGCAGCTGTGTCGGTGTCGGTCTCGTCGACCGCAGCCTCGGTGTCGATCTCCTCGTCGTCCTCGACGACGGGAGCAACGACCTTGGCGGGAGCGGTAGCGCGCTTGGCCGGAGCCTTACGGGCGCGGCTCGGCGCCGCCTCGGCGGAGGGCGCCTGGAACATGAGGAGACCGGCGCTCGGGGTCTCGGGCAGCTCTGCCGGAACGACCTCGGGCACGGCGCTGAAGGCCGGCACAGCGGGCTTGCGTCCGCGGGTGCGGCGCGGGGCCGGCTCCGCGGAGGGTGCGGCGAGGCCGGTGACGGGCACGCCCGAGGCGGCCGCGGCGTCGCTCTCGAGCGCCGCGCGGTCGGATCCAGCGACGACGGCGGGCGTCTCGACCAGCTCGGCCGGTGCCGACTTCGCGGTCTTCTTGGCGGGTGCCTTCTTGGCCGCCGTCTGCTTGGCAGCGGCCTGCTTGGCAGACGCCTGCTTGGCGGATGCCTGCTCGTGGGGTGCCTGCTCGGTGGCTGCCTGCTCGTCGGGTGCCCGCTTGGCGGCCGTCTTCTTCGCGGTCTTCCTGGCGGGTGCGGCCTTCGTGGCTGCGTCGGCGGGTGCGCCAGCGGGCGCTTCGGCGACCGGGGCGGCCGCCGGAGCGTCGGTCACCGCAGCCGGCGGACCGGCTGGGCGACCGGCAGCGCGGCGTCGCCGCGGTGCCGGGGTGGTGGTGTCGGAGGGGGTCGAGGGACCGTCGGTCACGAGAGGACTCCAGTTCCGACCTCCGGGCACCAGAGGCACCGCGCGGAGGTCATGTCGCCCGAGGCAGTGACCGCGGGCGAAAGCCGATGGGATGCGTCCTCACGGGGCCCAGCGGGACCCGGTCGGGCGCCGACTCGGTCAGCTGCTGCGGTCAGGCGCGAGCGGATCGGTGACCGCGTCCATCGCGGCACCGACGCTCGCGTCCGCGACCAGCGGCCCCTGCGCCAGCCGGGTCACCCGGGAGGGGACCGGCGGCACCAGGTCGGCCACGAGTCGGAGCGCGGCGAGGACGTCATCGGGTCGGACGGACGGTGTGACGTGCCGGACGACCACGTCGAGTATCGCACAGGGAGCCCCGGTGCCCGTCTCCCCCGCCGGTTCGGGGTCGCCCGTCCTCACATCGAGGCGCACGACCGGGCCGCGCGCGTCGAAGGTGCGCATGCCGGACTTCGTGAGCCGCTGGACCTCGACCGTCTCCGCAGCGAGGAACGTCGCGACCGCGGCGCGGGCGGTCTCGGGCTCCACCTGGGGCAGCTCGATCACCCAGACGCTGGCCTGGAGTCGCTCGGCGAAGTCCGGAGCACGGACCTCGACGACCTCGAGCACGTCGAGGCCCGGCGGCAGAGCCGCGTCGAGGGCGGTGCGTACGAGCTCGGGGTCGAGGATCGAGGTCACGGCGAGCTCGACGTACTCCGCCTCGCTGGCCGTGCCGGTAGGGGCGGCGTTGGTGTAGCTGATGCGGGGGTGCGGGTTGAAGCCCTGGCTGTAGGCCATGGGCACGCCGGTGCGCCGCAGCGCGCGCTCGAGAGCGCGCTGGAAGTCGCGGGTGCTCGTGAAGCGGAGACGGCCGCGCTTGGCGTAGCGCAGCCGCAGCCGCTGGACCGTGGGAGCGACGTCGCGGACCGGTGCCTGCCGAGCCATCAGCCCTCGACCGGGCCCGAGCGGACCGGTGTGCCGATGGTGGCTCCGACGGCGAGGAGTCCCTCGCCGCGTACCGGCAGGACCGGCATGCCCAGCAGGGTCACGCCGGTGGGTCCGACCTGGATCTCGGTGCCCATCTGGTCGCAGACGCCGCAGTCGAAGCACGGGGTCCAGCGGCAGTCCTCGACCTCGACCTCGGAGAGCGAGTCCTGCCAGTCCTCCCACAGCCAGTCCTTGTCGAGACCGGAGTCGAGGTGGTCCCAGGGCAGCACCTCGGTCTGCTCGCGCTCACGAGTGGTGAACCAGTCGACGTCGACGGGCGAGTCGGCGAACGCCGTCTCCGCCGCAGCCATCCACGCGTCGAAGGAGAAGTGCTCGCTCCAGCCGTCGAACCGGGCACCGTCGCGCCACACCTGCTCGATGACAGCGCCGACGCGTCGATCCCCGCGCGAGAGAAGGCCTTCGACGATTCCCGGCTTGCCGTCGTGATAGCGGAAGCCGATCGCCTTGCCGTACTGCCGGTCGCCGCGGATCGCGTCACGCAGCTTGCGCAGGCGCGCGTCGGTCGTCTCGTGGTCGAGCTGACCCGCCCACTGGAACGGCGTGTGCGGCTTGGGTACGAAGCCACCGATCGACACTGTGCAGCGGATGTCCCTGGTGCCACTGACTTTGCGGCCGGTCTCGATCACGCGACGCGCGACCTCGGCGATCTGCAGGACGTCCTCGTCGGTCTCGGTCGGGAGGCCGCACATGAAGTAGAGCTTCACCTGGCGCCAGCCGTTGCCGTAGGCGGTCGCAACGGTGCGGATGAGGTCTTCCTCGGTCACCATCTTGTTGATCACCTTGCGCATGCGCTCGCTGCCGCCCTCGGGCGCGAAGGTGAGACCGCTGCGACGACCGTTGCGTGTGAGCTCGTTGGCGAGGTCGACGTTGAACGCGTCGACCCGCGTGCTCGGCAGCGACAGCCCGGTCTCGGTGCCCTCGTAGCGATCGGCGAGACCCTTGGCCAGCTCGGCGATCTCGCTGTGGTCGGCGCTCGAGAGGCTGAGCAGCCCGACCTCCTCATAGCCCGTCTTCGCGAGACCGTTGTCGACCATCTCGGCGATGACGCGTGCACTGCGCTCGCGGACGGGACGGGTGATCATGCCGGCCTGGCAGAAGCGGCAGCCGCGCGTGCAGCCACGGAAGATCTCGACGCTCATCCGCTCGTGCACGCTCTCGGCGAGCGGCACCAGCGGCGCCTTGGGATAGGGCCAGGCGTCGAGGTCCATGACGGTGTGCTTCGACACCCGCCAGGGCACACCGGGGCGGTTGGGTGCGATGCGACGGATGCGGCCGTCGGGCAGGAACTCGACGTCGTAGAAGGCCGGGACGTAGACCCCGCCGGTGCGCGCGAGACGCAGCAGCAGCTCCTCGCGGCCGCCCGGGTGTCCCTCGGCCTTCCAGTCGCGGATGACCTCGGTGATGGTGAGCACCGCCTGCTCGCCATCACCCATCACGGCCGCATCGACGAAGTCGGCGATGGTCTCGGGGTTGAAGGCCGCGTGACCGCCGGCGAGCACGATCGGGTGCGACTCGTCGCGGTCGCGCGCGTGCAGCGGGATGCCGGCGAGGTCGAGCGCGGTCAGCATGTTGGTGTAGCCGAGCTCGGTGGAGAAGCTGAGACCGAGGACGTCGAACGCGCCGACAGGTCGGTGCGCGTCGACGGTGAACTGCGGCACCGAGTGCGCCCGCATGAGCTTCTCGAGGTCGGGCCAGACGGCGTACGTGCGCTCGGCGAGCGCGTCGGGGTGCTCGTTGAGCACCTCGTAGAGGATCTGCACGCCCTGGTTGGGCACGCCGACCTCGTAGGCGTCGGGATACATCAGCGCCCAGTGCACGCTCACCGAGTCCCACGGCTTGGTGACGGCGTTGAGCTCGCCACCGACGTACTGCACGGGCTTGGACACCAGCGGCAGCAACGCCTCGAGCTGGGGGAACACAGACTCGACCGACACGTCAGGGGACCTCTCGGTGGTGCGGGGAAGCAGCAGAGCAGGGTGCGGCCGTCATCGCGGCGACCGGGCGAGCCAATCCTAACGGCGCTGCGCCAGACCGCCTCCCGCGCGACTGTGGGACGACCCGCGATGCTGGGACTACTCCTGGGCGCGCATGTGGACGTTGAGCAAGAGACCTATGGCCAGCCAGCTGGCAAACATGGACGTGCCGCCGTAGGACACGAAGGGCAGCGGCACACCGGTCACCGGCGTGATGCCGAGGTTCATGCCGATGTTCTCGAACGCCTGGAACGCGATCCACACCGCGACCCCGGTCGCGACGAGACGGCCGAACAGGTCCGAGGCTCGCAGGGCGATGCGTACGGCGCGCCAGAGGATGAAGCCGAGCAGCAGGACGATGCCGGCCGCACCGACGAAGCCGAGCTCCTCCCCCGCCACGGAGTAGACGAAGTCGGTCTGGTTCTCCGGCACGAAGTGACCCTGGGTCTGCGGTCCGTGGAACAGGCCGGTGCCGAACAGGCCGCCGGACCCGATCGCGATGCGCGCCTGCTGGGTGTTGAAGCCGGACGTGCGCCCGTTCGCGTCGGGATTGGTGAACGCGGTCAGCCGGGCGAGCTGGTAGTCCTTGAGCAGACCGGTCTGGATGGCCACGTAGGCCACGACCACACCACCGACGAGGATCCCGGTCAGCCACCTGGCCTTGGCTCCCGAGACTGCGACGATCCCGAACACCATGCATGCGATGACCATCACGGTGCCGAGGTCGGGCTGCAGCATGATGAGCGCGATGGGCACACCGGCGACGCCGAGCGCGTAGGCCACGTCGATGTCGCGCGGCTCGTTCTCCGCGTCGCGCTTCTCCGACAGCAGCATCGCCATCCCGAGGATGATCGCGATCTTCGCGAACTCCGACGGCTGCAGCGTGAAGCCGGCCGGCAGCGAGATCCACGCTTTCGCGCCGTTGATCGTCGAGCCCTTCACAAGCACGAAGAGCAGACCGAGGATCGACGCACCCCACAGGAAGGGCGTGTAGGCGCGCAACAGCCGATAGTCGAAGCGCGAGATCAGGATGCACAGCCCGACACCGATCACGATGTTGAGCAGGTGCTTCTTGAAGAAGCCGTCGGGGTCGAGCCCCTTCTCGATCTGCGTGCCCTTGGTCGCCGACCATACGAGCAGCGCGCCGATGATCGAGAGCGCGAGCGCCGCGACGACGAGCGACCAGTCGATCTTGGCGAGCCAGGACTGCGAACGACGGCGTTGCGTGCCCGCGGTGGGGTAGGTCAGGGTCATGGCGACCACAACCGGATCACGGCGTCGGACGGTCGTCGTCGGTGACGGCGGCGGCGACCGACGAGGCCACCGGCGAGCAGCACCGGCAGGGCGATGAAGCCGGTCGAGCTGGGGCTGGGGTTGGGCGTCGCGGCGTCGGAGGTGACCTGGGCGCCTGCCTTGCCAGTGGCGCCCGGAGCTCCCGTCGCCCCGACGGCGCCGGTGACCCTGGTGGCGGCGGTCGGCATGCCGGGGTAGATCGGGGTGCCGTCCGCCTTGATGGTCGGGAGCTTGGTCACCGGGGAACCGCCGAGGAGCACCGACTTCGTCGGATCGACGGTCGAGCCGGTGATGCCGTAGATCGCCTCATAGATCTTGCGGACGCTGGGTGCGCTCGTGCCGGCACCGGTGCCGCCCTGGCTCACCATCATGACGACGGCGTACTTCGGCTTGTTGGCTGGCGCGAAGGTCGAGAACCACGAGGTCGACTGCTGGTTGTTCGACGCCTGACCCGTGCCCGTCTTGGCGGCCACCGGGATCTGCGCGAGCGGAAAGCCCTTGAAGGCGTTGTAGCCCGTGCCGTAGGTCTCGCTCGTCACCTGCGAGAAGGCGTTGCGCAGGAAAGCCAGGTTGGCGGCCGACACCGGGAGCTTGCCGGTCTTCAGCGGCTTGATCGCGGTGACCAGCTTGCCGCTGCTCGACACGATGCCCCTGGCGACCTGGGGCTGCCAGATCGTGCCGCCGTTGGCGAGGGCGGAGTACGCGGTGGCCACCTGCAGCGGCGTCACCGCGGTGTCGCCCTGGCCGATCGCGAGGTTGACCTCATCGCCGACCTGGTAGATGTCGCCGTACTTGCAGTTGTCAGACGCGATCGCCTTGTCACGCGCCGCCCGTGCCTTGTCGGTGTACTCCGGGTAGCCGTTCACGGCACGACGGCACCAGGCGTCGTGTAGGGCGTCGTAGCGAGCCTTCTTGAAGGCACGCCCACCCACGCGACCGCTCGACTCGCTCGGCAGGTCGATGCCGGTCTTCTTGCCGTAGCCGTAGGACTTCGCCATGTTCTCGATCGCGTCCTTGGGTGCCGTCGGCTTGAGACCGCCGTCCTTGACCCAGAAGTCCGCCGCGATCTGGTACCACATCGTGTCGCACGAGACCGCGAGTCCTTTGGTGAGACTGACCGGACCCGGCGCTTCACCCTCGAAGTTGTTGAACTTGCGACCGGCGATCGTCAACGACCCGGGACACGGGTAGGGACCGGCCTGGGTGTAGCCGTTCTGCAGAGCGGCAGATGCCGACACGATCTTGAAGGTCGAGGCAGGGACGAACTGGCCCTGCGTCGCACGGGAAAGCAGTGGGGTGTTGGCTGCGGTCGCGGTGAGCGCGGAGTATTCCGTCTTGGAGATGCCTCCGACCCACACCGACGGGTCATAGCTCGGCCAGGACGCCATCGCGAGCACGTGGCCGTTGGTGACGTCCATGACGACGACCGCACCGGAGTCGGCCTTGTAGTGGGTCGAGGTGCCGCGCTCGGTGCGCGACCGGCCGCGCAGGATCGCCTCGTAGAGCTGCTTCTCCGCGACCGCCTGCAGCCGCGCGTCGATGTTGGTGACGAGGTAGTTGCCCGGAGTCGGCTGGGTCTCCCCCGCCGTGCCGGTGACGGCCATCGACAGGTCGACCGACAGCTTCTTGACGCCGGGCACGCCCCGCAGGGTGTCGTCGTACTGCGACTCGAGGCCCGCGCGGCCGATGAGGTCGCGGCTGCGTAGCAGGCTCTCCGGCGGGATCTTCTGGCCCGCGGCCAGCGCGTCCTTCTGCACCTGCAGCTCGGTGTCGTTGACCGGGCCGAGGTAGCCGAGCAGGTGCGCGGCGTTGACGCCGAAGGGTGATTCGTACTCCCGGACGGCCTCGAGACCGGCGCTCACACCCGGATAGTCCGAGCGCTTCTCCATGATGGTGAGCGCAAGGTCCTGGGTGATGTCCTTCGCCACCGGCACAGGCTGATACGGCGAGCCGTTCCAGCAGATCGGCGGCTTCTCGTGGGCGTCCTTGCCGCAGGTCTCGAGGCGGAACTTGATCGAGGTGTCGCTGACGCCGAGCGCCTTGGCGAGGCGGTGCAGGACCGCCGCGCCCTTGTCCTTCTGGTCGGCCAACGACGTGCGGTCGACGCTCACGACGAGCGACGTGCGGTTGGCGACGAGCGGGCGGCCGAGCTGGTCGAGGATCAGCCCGCGGGTGGCCGGAGTGACGACGTAGCGGAACTGGTTGGCCGAGGCCTTCGCGGTGTAGACCTCCGCTGAGACGACCTGGAGGAAGAAGAGGCGACCGACGAGGGTGAGCACCAGCGACAGCAGGAGGACGCCGAGGACCGCGAGGCGCAGGTTCGAGCGCTCACTCACGGGGCGGGGCTCCTTGCGGTAGCTGGGGCGGGATCGTCGTGGGCGATGTCGGGATCGACCGGTGGGACACGGTCAAGATGTCCGGGGCGCTAGGGCGTGGACGACGGGCGAGGGCGGCAGGTTCCCTCACGTGATGCGACTCACGGGCCAGGCTACTGGCGACTCAGCTCATAGCGGGATGTCGGCGGATCCACCCGACGCCACAGCACCGTGACGAGGGGCACCACGAAGGCCGCCACGACCAGGGAGTAGGCGAGCTGGGTGAGCATCAGCCCGGTCACGCGGTCCCACGAGATGCGCGGGTCACCGACCAGCCCCCCGACCACGGCGATGCCCAGTGTGGTCGCGGCGGCGAGCAGACCGGTGATGCCGACGGTCGCGAACGCCCCCCGGTCGCGCTCGGCCCCGAGCGTCCCGGCGACGTAGCCCGCGACCACGAAGACCACGGCCGAAAGTCCCAGCACGCCGGCCGAGGGCGGCGCGAGATCGAGCAGGACGCCGGCCAGGAACCCGGTGGCCGCACCGCGTACGGGACCGCCCACGAAGCCCAGCGCGATCACGGTCACGGCGAGGATGTCCGGGGTCGCACCGGGGAGGTGGAAGAGCGGGATCGCAGTCAGCTCAACGAGAAGCGCGGTCACCACGAGGGCGAGGGCGAGCATCGCGCGCAACCAGGCCACGTCAGGACGCCGAGGGTTTAGGGGTCGCTGAGCCGGCGGAACCGGTGGCCCCCGTGGCGCCGCTCGGCGTGGCCGACGGCTTGGGCGGCAGGACGGCGTCGACCGGGTCGGTGCGCGGCGGCTCGACGATGACGCCCACGAGGTCGAGGGTCGTGAAGTCCACGAAGGGCTTCACCTTGGCGATCCGGGTGAGCTGCCCCGGAGTGCCCTGGACCTCGGTGACGGTGCCTAGCGGGATCCCGCGGAAATAGACGCCACCACCGCCGGTCACGCCTGAGGAGACGAGACGGTCGCCGACGGCGACCGGTGCGAACGGCTCGAGCAGCTGCAGGTCGACGCTGGTCGCGTCGCCGGTGCCGTTGAGGAACCCGACCTGCAGGGTCGACGCGATGCGAGCACCCACGGTCGAGGTCGCGTCGATGAGCAGCGCCACCGTGGCGGTCGTGGGGCCGACCGACACCACCCGCCCGACGAGTCCCTGCCCGTTGACGACGTTGGAGTCGATCTTGATGCCGTCGCGTGTGCCGACATCGATGGTCACCGTCCAGGCGAACCCCTGGGCCGGGCCGAAGGCGATGACCTGGGCCGGCACGGTCTTGTACTGCCCGGCGCCGGAGAGCCGCAGGAGGTCGTTGAGCTCCTTCGCGCGGTTGCGCTCGTAGTCCGTCGTGTTGAGCTGGCCCTGGAGACTATCAACCTGAGCCTGAAGGTCAGAGATCTGCTGGTCCTTGGAGCCGAGGCTCCCGATCGAGCCCAGGAAGTCGCGTACAGGCCGCACGATCGCGCTCGCGGCGTTCTGCACCGGGCCGAAGAACCCGGAGGCCTCGGTGCGGGCGCCGTCTCCCCCGCCCTTGAGGCTAAGGACGACGAGCGTCAGGGACGTCAGCAGGAGCAGACCGAGGATGGTCCGCGTCCGTCTGTTGTCCCGCACGGTGGTCCGTTCTCCCTGGTTCTCGCTCGTCCGACGGCGTCGGGTCCGGCTGGGTCTAGCGGCCAGTTCTGGGTGGCGTCACCCGAGGCTGACGGGTGCTCGGCAGCTGTTGGTGGCGCGGGTGCGCCCGCGACGCGGGGCGTCGCGGGCGCAGTCGGTCAGGCGTGAGACGTACGAGCAGTGCTGGTCAGTTCCGGGGCTCGGAGATGAGCACCTGCTGCAGCGCCTCGAACTCCTCGACGCACTTGCCCGAGCCGAGCGCCACGCAGTCGAGCGGGTTGTCGGCGATCACGATCGGCATGCCTGTCTCGTGACGGAGCCGCTCGTCGAGACCGTGCAGCAGAGCGCCGCCGCCGGTGAGCACGATGCCGCGATCCATGATGTCGCCAGAGAGCTCCGGCGGCGTGCGGTCGAGTGTGGTCTTGACGGCGTCGACGATCGCGTTGACGGGCTCGTCGATGGCGCGGCGGATCTCCTCGGCGGTCACGACGACCGTGCGCGGAAGACCGGTGACCAGGTCGCGTCCGCGGATCTCCGCATGCGGCTCGTCGGGGCTCGGGAACGCGGAGCCGATCGCCATCTTGATCTCTTCGGAGGTCCGCTCACCGAGCATGAGGGAGTATTCCTTCTTGACGTAGTTGATGATCGAGCTGTCGAGCTCGTCACCGCCCACGCGGATCGACAGGCTGGTCACGATGCCGCCGAGGGAGATGACCGCGACCTCGGTCGTGCCACCGCCGATGTCGACGACCATGTTGCCGGTGGGCTCGTGCACGGGGAGACCGGCGCCGATCGCTGCGGCCATGGGCTCTTCGATGATGTAGACCTTGCGGGCGCCGGCGGCATATCCCGCGTCCTTCACGGCGCGCTGCTCGACACCGGTGATGCCCGAGGGAACGCACACGACGAGGCGCGGCTTGGCGAGGTGGCGACGCTTGTGCACCTTCTGGATGAAGTAGCGCAGCATCCGCTCGGTGGTGTCGAAGTCGGCGATGACGCCGTCCTTGAGCGGCCGGATGGCGACGATGTTGCCCGGCGTGCGGCCGATCATCTTCTTGGCCTCAGCACCCACAGCCAGGATGCCGCCGGTGTTGTTGTTGATAGCGACGACGCTCGGCTCGTTGAGGACGATGCCGCGGCCACGCACGTAGACGAGCGTGTTGGCGGTGCCGAGGTCGACGGCCATGTCTCGGCCGATGAACGACAGTTTGTTGGCCATGGGGCGGAGGCGCCTTCCGGTGGAGAACGTGCGGACGGTGCTACGGGGCGTCGCTGCTGCCGTAGGAACCCGCCCATGGTACGCGCCGCGGAGGGGTGCCCGTCCACGAGTCGTCCGACTCCGGACATCCCTGATTCATCGAAGAAACGGCGCCACCACTGGACATGCCCAGCAACGACGCCGCTTCTCGGGAGTGGGGATCAGCCCAGGTGCGGGAAGAAGAGCGCGATCTCACGTGCGGCAGACTCCGGAGAATCCGAGCCGTGAGAGACGTTCTCGCTCATCACGGTGGCGAGATCGCCGCGGATCGTGCCGGGTGCTGCCTTCGCCGGGTCGGTCGCGCCCATCATCGTGCGCCACGACGCGATGGCCTCGCGGCCCTCGATCACAGCAGCGAGAAGGGGAGCGGATGTGATGAAGTCCACCAGCTCACCGAAGAACGGCTTGTCGCGGTGCTCGCCGTAGTGGTCCTCGGCGGTGGCGCGATCGAGGGTGCGTAGCTCGAGGGCGACGAGGGTGAAGCCCTTGCGCTCGATGCGGCTGAGGACCTCGCCGACCAGGCCACGGCTGACGCCGTCGGGCTTGACGAGGACCAGGGTGCGCTCGGACACGGGGGTGACTCCTACACGAGTGGGGAAGATGCGCCGGCCGGCCGGCCAGGACGCCCGATGATCCTAGCCCTCGGCGGCAGGAGGCTCCGACGCCTGGGAACGGGCGTCGTCGGCCGACGCGCGGGCTATCTGCGCGGCCTCCGCCGTGTGCTGCGCCTCGATGCGGTCGGCCTGGGCGCCGAAGTAGAGGGCCGTGATCCAGACGCCGAGGAAGATCAGGCCGACGAGGAGCATGGCGGGCAGCAGCACCCCCGAGGCGATGACCGCGACCTGCAGGACCGACCCGATCGCGACGCCTCGGGGCGAGCGGGCCATCCCCGCGGCCAGCACGAGGAGCACGGCCAGCGCCGCCAGCACCCAGCCCACGAGGGCGTCGCGCCCACCGACCGTGAGCGCGACCGGGATCGCGAGCGCGACCACGATCGCCTCGAGGAACAGGACGGCGGGAGGTAGGACCTTCACCTGAGGTTCACGCTTCTGCGCGCCCCAGCAGGGCCCGGGCCTCGGCTGCGGTGACGACCGATCCGGTCACGAGCACGCCGGTGCCCCCCAGGTCCGCGGCGGCGGAGTCAGCGATCTCGATAGCGAGGTCGAGCGCGTCGGAGAGCCGGCCCGCGGTCGACACCCGGTCCGACCCGAAGACCTCGACGGCGATGGCTGCCAGGGCATCGACGTCGGTCGCACGCGGCGACGAGCTTCGGGTGACCACGACCTCAGCCAGCACCGGCTCGAGCGCCTCGAGCACGCCACGGGCGTCCTTGTCGGCGAGCACGGCGACCACCCCCACCAGGGAGGTGAACTCGAAGCCGTCGGCGATCGCCGCCGCGAGAGCCCGGGCGCCGTGCGGGTTGTGCGCAGCGTCGACCACGACCGTGGGGCCACGACGTACGACCTCGAGGCGGCCGGGCGAGGCGACGGAGGCGAAGCCGGCGCGGACGAGCTCCGGCTTGAACGCGGTGCTGCCTCCCCCGAGGAAGGCCTCGACAGCCGCGAGGGCGATCGCTGCGTTGGACGCCTGGTGCGCCCCGAAGAGCGGCAGGAAGATGTCGGTGTAGGTGCCGCCCGGCCCCTGCAGCGTGAGCACCTGACCGCCCACGGCCGGCGCCCGGCTGACGACACCGAACTCCACTCCTTCGCGCGCCACGGTCGCCTCGGTCTCGACGGTGCGCCGGAGCAGCACCTCGGCCGCCTCGAGCTCCTGCGCCGAGAGGACGACGGACGCGGCCTGCTTGATGATCCCGGCCTTCTCCCCCGCGATCGCGGTGAGGGTGGTGCCCAGATAGTCCATGTGGTCGAAGGAGATCGGCGTGATCACAGCGACCTGGCCATCAGCGACGTTGGTGGCGTCCCACGTGCCTCCC